>NZ_JBFAIP010000184.1:0-6168 GCF_040654775.1 Streptomyces sp. NPDC050636 | reverse complement strand
GGGGGGGGGGCCCCCGCCGCGGGGGGCCCCCCCCCGGGGGGGGCGGGGGCCACCTCGCGGGGGGGGCCCCACGACCGCCGGTTCCCCGACAGTGCGGAGCTGCTGGCCGAGGCGCTGGCGGCGCTGGCGCAGAGCGCGGCGCCCACCGCCCGCGAGGTGCTGGTGGGGCTCGCGGTGCCCAGCGACGAGGTGCGCTGGGAGCGCGAGATCCCGGACGACGGCTCGGGAACCGCCCACTGGGTGGCGCAGGAGCAGCTGCGCGGCGCCGCCCGTTCGATGCTGATCGCCGGGGCGCTGGGCACCTACACCACGGCCGGCTACTACGGCGCGCGGCACAAGCGGCAGGCCGAGGGGTTCATGGGCGAGGTGCTGGTCGGCCCGGCGTCGGCGGGGCGACGGCTGACCGCGTTCGTTCCGGTGCGGGCCGGGCGCGGTGCCGTCGCCGGGCTGCAGCGGGCGCTGCACGCGGCCCGCGACGCGACCGACTACCAGCGGGCCACCGGCGGCATGGAGGCGTTCGACGCGGCCGTCGAGCTGGGCGTCTGCCATGAGCTGGCACAGGCGCTGATCGCGCTGGTGCGGGACGTGGAGGGGGTGCGGATCGCGGTGGAGTGGTCGCCGGCGGCCGGCGCCCCGGCCGGCTACCCGGCCCGCCCCGAACCGGTGGAATTCTCGCCCGGCGACCTCCCCGCGCTCCAGCAGGCCGCGCAGCGCTACGTACAGGACGAGCCGTCCCTGCCGGTGCGGGTGACCGGCGCGGTCGTACGGCTGCGCAGGGAGCGGCCGGGCGGGCCGGGGGCGGTGCGGCTGCGGGTGATCACCGGGGCCGATGTGGTGCAGGTACGGGTCGCCCTGGAGGAGGAGGACTACCGGATCGCGACGCATGCGCATCTGGTGGGACTGCCGATCCGGGTGACCGGGCGGCTGGAGAGCCGGGGCGGTTTCCGGCGGATCACGGGGGGCTGTGATGTCACCCCCGTACAGGTCGACGAGGCGGAGCGGGACCGGCTGATGAAGTCGCTCCAGGAGAATCTCGATTTCTTCGAGGAGGCGTGCGGCGGTCCGCTGGCCGAGGAGTGAGCGGCCCACGGCAACCGTTTCGCGATGGGGTCCGGTAGCTCGGTACGATTCGGCTTGCGCAGCAATCGCTGACGTGAAAGAGACATGAGTCAGGAGAGACCGGTGTCAGACGTCCGTGTGACCGTCCAACGCGATTCCGAGCGGGAAGAACGCGTGGTGACCACGGGGACTACGGCCGCCGACCTCTTCCAGGGTGAGCGCAGCATCGTCGCCGCGCGGGTGGCCGGGGAACTGAAGGACCTGGCGTACGAGGTCGCCGACGGCGACGCGGTCGAGCCCGTCGAGATCACCTCCGAAGACGGCCTGAACATCCTGCGGCACTCCACCGCGCATGTGATGGCGCAGGCCGTGCAGGAGCTGTTCCCGGAGGCGAGGCTCGGCATCGGCCCGCCCATCAAGGACGGCTTCTACTACGACTTCGACGTCGAGACCCCGTTCCACCCGGACGATCTCAAGCGCATCGAGAAGAAGATGCAGGAGATCCAGAAGCGCGGGCAGAAGTTCGCGCGCCGTGCCGTCAGCGACGACGCCGCACGCGAGGAGCTTGCCGACGAGCCGTACAAGCTCGAACTCATCGGGCTGAAGGGCTCCGCGGCGGACGCCGCCGAGGGCGCCTCCGCCGAGGTCGGCGCCGGCGAGCTGACCATCTACGACAACCTCGATGCCAAGACCGGCGAGCTGTGCTGGAAGGACCTCTGCCGCGGACCGCACCTGCCCAGCACCCGCGCCATCCCGGCGTTCAAGCTGATGCGCTCGGCCGCGGCGTACTGGCGCGGCAGCGAGAAGAATCCGCAGCTCCAAAGGATCTACGGCACCGCCTGGCCGACCAAGGACGAGCTGAAGGCGTACCTGGAGTTCCTGGCCGAGGCGGAGAAGCGCGACCACCGCAAGCTGGGCGCCGAGCTCGACCTGTTCTCCATCCCCGAGGACATCGGCTCGGGCCTGGCGGTGTTCCACCCCAAGGGCGGCATCATCCGCCGGGTCATGGAGGACTACTCCCGCCGGCGGCACGAGGAGTCGGGGTACGAGTTCGTCTACACCCCGCACGCCACCAAGGGGAAGCTGTTCGAGAAGTCCGGCCACCTGGACTGGTACGCCGACGGTATGTACCCGCCCATGCAGCTGGACGAGGGCACGGACTACTACCTCAAGCCCATGAACTGCCCGATGCACAACCTGATCTTCGATGCGCGCGGTCGGTCCTACCGTGAACTGCCGCTGCGCCTCTTCGAGTTCGGGACGGTCTACCGCTACGAGAAGTCCGGCGTGGTGCACGGCCTGACCCGGGCCCGCGGCTTCACCCAGGACGACGCGCACATCTACTGCACCAAGGAGCAGATGGCGGACGAGCTCGACTCGACGCTCACCTTCGTGCTCGACCTGCTGCGCGACTACGGTCTGAACGACTTCTATCTGGAGCTGTCCACCAAGGACCCGGAGAAGTTCGTCGGCGAGGACGACGCCTGGGAAGAGGCCACCGAGACGCTGCGCAAGGTCGCCGAGAAGCAGGGCCTTCCGCTGGTCCCGGACCCGGGCGGCGCCGCGTTCTACGGCCCGAAGATCTCGGTGCAGACCAAGGATGCCATCGGCCGCACCTGGCAGATGTCGACCATCCAGCTGGACTTCAACCTGCCGGAGCGGTTCGACCTGGAATACACCTCCGCCGACGGCACCAAGCAGCGCCCGGTCATGATCCACCGCGCGCTGTTCGGCTCCATCGAGCGGTTCTTCGCGGTGCTGCTGGAGCACTACGCGGGTGCGTTCCCGGCGTGGCTGGCGCCGGTGCAGGCGACCGGTATTCCGATCGGTGACGCGCACGTCCCGTACCTGGAGGACTTCGCCGCCGAGGCCCGTAAGAAGGGCCTGCGCATCGAGGTCGACTCGTCCTCGGACCGGATGCAGAAGAAGATCAGGAACGCACAGAAGAGCAAGGTGCCGTTCATGATCATCGCCGGTGACGAGGATGTCGCCAACGGTGCGGTCTCCTTCCGCTACCGCGACGGGACGCAGAAGAACGGCATTCCGCGTGACGAGGCGATCGCCGAGATCGTGGACGTCGTGGAGCGTCGCGTCCAGGTGTGATCCCCTGAGCATGACGAAGGCCCCGGAGAGCGATCAGCTTTCCGGGGCCTTCGTCATCTCTCCCCCTCCTGCCGGAACCGCCGCAGCAGGTAGGACGAGAACGACCCCACCACCGCCCCGACCAGGGCCACCCCGATGAACATCACCCCCACCGCGGTCAGCCGGCCGCGCGGGGTGATGGGGGTGGCATCGCCGTACCCCGTCGTCGTCAGGGTCGAGCAGGCCCACCACACGGCATCGCCGAAGGTGTGGATGTTCGCCCCCGGGGCGTCCCGCTCGTCGTGCAGTACGGCCAGGCTGGCGGCGAAGCCCAGCAGCAGAACCGTGAGCCCCGTGTACGCCATCACGCGGGCTTCGAGGCTGAGCCGGGGCTGTTCCCGGCGCCGTCGTACCCGCTCATGCACGTCGACCATGCGGAGCGGCCGCAGCAGCGGGAGCACGGTCACGATCAGGTCCAGCCACCGGGTGCGGACGAAGTGCCGCCGGTCGTCGCTGAGCACCAGCCGGGCCAGATATTCCGCCACGAAGACCGACCAGCTGACGATGGTCACAGTCGACCAGAAGGTGCGCCAGCCGGGGGAGAGGCCGGGCACCAGGACCTGTACCGCGTAGGCGGCGAGGTAGAGGAGCGACGCGAGGAGGAGGTACGGGCCGGCGCGCTCTTCCCAGGCCCGCAGCCGTGCTTCCCTGTCCACCCCGTCAGCTTCGCGGACCGGGCGCCGGGATTCGCCCCAGCGACACGCCGCGAACAGGCGAAGTCATATGCTGGCCCGTATGACAAGCGAGCCGGAGCAGCAGATCGGAGTCGGGACGCAGGACGCCTTCCAGCGCCTGTGGACGCCCCACCGGATGGCCTACATCCAGGGGGAGAACAAGCCGAGCGGCCCGGGGGCCGACGACGGCTGTCCCTTCTGCTCGATCCCCGCGAAGTCGGACGAGGACGGCCTCGTAATCGCGCGCGGTGAGCATGTCTACGCGGTGCTGAATCTGTATCCGTACAACGGCGGACATCTCATGATCGTCCCGTTCCGGCATGTCGCGGACTACACCGAGCTGGACGGGCCGGAGACCGCGGAGCTCGCCGAGCTGACGAAGCGGGCGATGGCCGCGCTGCGTACCGCGTCCGGCGCGCACGGTTTCAACATCGGGATGAACCAGGGCTCCGTAGCCGGCGCCGGGATCGCCGCCCATCTCCACCAGCACGTCGTACCGCGCTGGGGCGGCGATACCAACTTCATGCCGGTGGTCGGCCACACCAAGGTGCTGCCCCAACTCCTCGCCGACACACGGGCGATGCTCGCGGACGCCTGGCCCGTCTGAGGGCTCGTCCGGCCGGGGTGTCCGAGGCGACACACACCCATATGAACCGGATAGATCGCAACAATTCGGATTAGTTGCCACTCTAATGGTGTGGTGACCTCCCTAGATCGTCGCTCCGTGCTGCCCGCCGCCCCGGCCGCGGGCGCCGGTGCGCCGGCGCGCGCCGCCGGGCCGCCCACCCGGGTGCCTGGCCTGCCCGTACAGATCAGCCTCCACCCCGGGCGCGCCGGCACGGTGGTCGCGCTGCCCCCGATCCTCGACGGCCTCCGCCGGCGCGGTCTGCGCGCGGTGACGACAACGGAGCTAGTGACGTGATCGCTGACCGGACCCGTACCCAGGACCGTGGGCAACGCGCCAGGAAGGCCCGCACCGGCCGCCGGGCCGGGCTGTTGGCCGTCGCCTGCGCGCTGGTGGCGGCGGGGTGCGGTGGCGGCGGCGAGATCGAGGCCGCGAAGAGGAGCCCGCACCCCGCCGGACCGTCGCCCGCCAAGGCCGCCAAGCCGGGTCTGCCGGGGATGCCGCCGCTGCTGGACGAGCACGACCTCTACGCGGCGGACCGGCCCAACAAGCTGGCGCCGCAGGTCAGGAACTTCCCGTCACGGGTGTATGTGCCGAACACCGGCTCCGACTCGGTCAGCGTCATCGACCCGAAGACGTACAAGGTCATCGAGACGATGCGGGTGGGCGTGCAGCCGCAGCATGTCGTGCCCTCCTGGGACATGAAGACGCTCTGGGTCAACAACAACCGGGGCCATGACCTCACCCCGATCGATCCCGCCACCGGCAAAGCCGGCAAGACCATCGACGTCCATGACCCGTACAACCTCTACTTCACGCCCAACGGCAGGTACGCGGTCGTGATGGCCTCGATGGACAAACAGCTGGTCTTCCGCGACCCGCACACCATGAAGATCCGCAAGACCCTGCCGGTGACCTGTGCGGGCGTCAATCACGCCGACTTCTCCCCGGACGGGCGGTACTTCATCGTCTCCTGCGAGTTCTCCGGCGAACTGATCAAGGTCGATACGGAGAAGATGAAGGTCATCGGCCAGCAGAAGCTGCCGTTCGAGGGGGCGATGCCGCAGGACGTGAAGATCTCCCCGGACGGCCGGACCTGGTACGTCGCCGACATGATGGCCGACGGCATGTGGGTCCTCAACGGCGACACCTTCGGCAAGCCGAAACTGATGCCCACCGGCAAGGGCGCCCACGGCCTCTACGTCAGCCGGGACTCCCGGCACATGTACATCTCCAACCGCGGCGAGGGCTCGGTCTCGCTCCTCGACTTCAAGACCGGCGAGCTCGTCGACAAGTGGCGCATTCCCGGCGGCGGTAGCCCCGACATGGGTGGCGTCTCCGCGGACGGCAAGGTCCTGTGGCTGTCCGGCCGCTACAACTCCGAGGTCTACGCGATGGACACGCGGACCGGCAAAACCCTGGCGAAGATCCCGGTCGGCGAGGGCCCGCACGGGCTGGCGGTCTACCCGCAGCCGGGACGGTACTCGCTGGGGCACACGGGGATCTTCCGCTAGATCTGCCGGCGGGGTCGCCCGGCGTGGCCCGGGTAGGGATGAGATGGGGCGCTGTGGGCCCGTACGGGATGTCCCGTACGGGATGTCCCGTACGGGCCCCCAGCCCCCCCCGCCCGAGGCTACCCCCCGCGGCCGGCCCGAAGCGGTGTACAAG
>NZ_JBFAIP010000183.1:0-6219 GCF_040654775.1 Streptomyces sp. NPDC050636 | reverse complement strand
GCGCCCGGGCCGATACTGGCGCCCTTCTCGAACGTGACGATGCGGATGCTGATCCGGTCCTGTTCGGCCAGACGGCGCAGGTGTTGCAGTTGTCGGCGCACGACGCGTCGGCCCCCGACGGGACGCATGAGGATGCCCTGATCCAGTAGGAAGTCCAGGCGGGGTCGGTTCGCTCTGTCGAGAAGATGCTGTCTGGACCACCGCAGCTCAAGACGGCGCAGTATCTCGTCTTCTCCGGCATGCGGCATGGCCGCTTTGATGATGGCTCGGGTGTATTCCGGGATCTGCAGGAGTCCGGGCACCAAGTGCACCTCGTAGGTGCGGATCTGTGTGGCTGAGTCCTCCAGGCCGATCAGCCGCTTGAGCCAGCCCGGGGTGATGTCGCTGTACTGATGCATCCACGATCGCGCCTTGGCCTGCCGCAGCAGTTCAAGGATCTCCTCCAACTGCTCAGGCGCCGTAATGCCGTAGTGACGGACAAGGTCAAGGACATCCTGCTCCCTGGGCGGACTCTCCCCCCTCTCCATCCTGCTGATCTTGGAGACCGAAGCCCTAATCCGCGGAGCAACATCCTTAAGCGCCAACCCCTTACTGCGCCGCAGATGACGCAGATGCGCCCCCAACACCTTGCCCGCAACAAACGGCCTATCGTCACCCTCGTCCTGCGAGATGGACGACACCACCGAAGCACGCGAGGACACTCGGGCCGTAAAGTCGGCGGACATGCGAACTCCTGAGTCGGGATGAGCTGCGCCAACGCCAGTATCCCAGGCCAGTGTCCCCATGTCCGCCGCAGCACAGCACGCCCACGTGAGTTCAGGCGGTGACCTGGTCGAACTCACCGCTCTTGGCTCCCGCCACAAACGCCCTGAGCTCATCACGGGTGTAGACGAGCGCAGGACCGTCGGGGTAACGGGAGTTGCGCACCGCCACATCCCCTCCCGGCAGTGCCGCCACCTCCACACAGTTGCCGACCGCACTGCTCGCACTGCTCTTCAACCACTGTGCGCCACTGATCGAACTCGCCGGGATTCCGTTATCGAAGCGCGCCATAATGACCCCTCTCCGCCACAATTTCGAACATCCGTCCAAGCGTGGACATAGCCCAACCGCCCACCCACGCAGACAGCCAGACGCCGCCACCGTCGCCGACTCCATGCAATCCCATATGCAATTGCATGGATAGCGGGACGCTGAAGATACTAGCCTCGCCAGCGCACACTTCAACTCCCCCATTCGAGTGCACAGTTGAGGAATCCGCCCGCCGTCCAGAAGGGAGCACGCATAGTGCAGACGAGTCGACGAGAGGACCCAAGTTGACGACACGCAGGCCCCCTTCACATCCCGCAGCCACACCCGCTCCAACCGACTGGGGGCTGGCGATGGGACTGGGCGTCCCCCGCTTCACCGCACGCCGCTTCACACCCTGCCCCGCCGGCCTACAAAGAATCCGCCACCACACACGCATCACAATGCAAAAATGGGGCCTATCGTCCTGCTCTGAGGATGCTGTGATGGTGGTCAACGAACTAGTCACCAACGCACTCCGCCACGGCTTGTCCCGGCAGCCGTCCGCCGACGTCGGGTGGCTCGGACTCATGCACACCGCCAACACAGTGACGTGCACTGTCAAGGACTCCAGCACCGCCATTCCCACCACGCCACCAACACATCTGCTCGCCGCGTACGGACGCGGACTGCGCATCGTCAACACGCTGAGCTGCAGCTGGGGTTACTCAATCGCCGATGGCCCGGGAAAAACTGTCTGGGCACGCCTGCCAGCAGGCAACATCGCCGACCACTGGCCACAGGCATAGCCCTGCCAAGAGTGGCCTGTCGTATGGGTGGGGTTCGCAGACCCCGATTCGATCAGGATGATCCCTGGGGTTGGCTGCGAACGGCGCTGCTGGCCCGAGTTGTGCGGGAGAGCATCTGAACCGACCACTGCGATCACGTTGATCGCAGTGAAAGTCAGGAAAGCTCGTCACTGACTCCGTACTCCCTCAGACCATCGAAAACCTCGAACATGCACTGCCAGACCTCGAAAAGCAGGAGAGGCAGCTGCGAGGCCAGCAAAACGGGGTGACACGACCGGCATGAGGCACATACACGGCGGCCTGAGGGGTTTCGCCCCAGCACCCTCAGGCCCAGGGCCGGGGCCGGGGCCGGCCCTGGGCCGACACAGCGGGTCATGTGCTGCGGCCCGTTCCAAACTACGTAGGAGAGCTGGTGCACCACCAGGCCGACGCCCAGAAGACTCGTTTGGACGCGATCCCGAAGACCGCCAAACGCCCCGACACCATCATCGAGCGCGACCGGCTCAGGCCTTAAAAGACAAGCTCAGATCATGATGAGTAGACGTGTCTTCGCCTTGAGCTTCCTGTTCACCGAACGACTCTGCACGTAGACCTCCAACTTGGGATTGTTCCCCGCCTTCACTGAGACGGTCCCCTGGATGCCCGTACCGAACAGAAGGCTGCGCGCCGCGTCGCCCGTGTAGGCGCGGTCGGTGTCCTTCTCGACCACGATGGCTTCCTTGTTCGGCTGGACCTGAGCCCGGGCGCCCAGCTGGTAGTAACACGAACCACGTTCGTACGTCACGCCCGGATGCGAATCGACGAAGGGACGGATCTCGACCTCCTTGTCCACCTTAAGGAGCCGGTACATGTGGGCTGGAATCGGTTCGAGGTTCGCCCGCACCTCGTCAATCGAAATGTCCTGACCGACGGCGAACAGGTTCTTCGTGCCGCGCACCCCCTGCTCGCGGGCCCGGAGGAAGCTGGTGGCGGCAGCGCGCACGGTGCCTATGGCCTCCTCGACGCCCTCCTGGGAATCCGCATCCCAGATGGCGATATTTCCGGCCGGGAAGCCGTAGTTCTGGGCGGTCCGCTTGGCCAGGGAGTTCGGAACGAGGATCGCGGAAGTCCAATGGCCCGGAAGCCCGCCCATCTTCGCTGCGATCCTGTCGAGCCAGGGGCGAAGGATGGTCATGTCGCCGTCGTGCCGCCTGTCGCCGCCGGAGGCGTTCTCCTCACCGTCCGTCACCACGATCTGGAGGAAGCTGTGCTCACCGTATTCCTCCCATATATGTCCCAGGTCGTCCAGGGACTTCAGAGAAGCTTCGATGAGGGCCGTAGCGCCATTGTTGACCTGGTACAGACCCCGCATGGATGGCAGATGCTTCACGTCCATGTCCCACACCAGGTTCTCCACCTTGTGGTCGAAGGAGTAGAGGCTGATCCGGGTCTCATGGCCGAGGCTGTCCGACTCAGCCTTCAACCCCGCCACGAACTCGTCCACAACACGCACGAGTTGACTCTGGTGCGGACGCATGGAACCCGAACAGTCCACTACCAGTGCGACGTGATTCACCTTGTGCTGGATCCTGTTGGCAGACATGTTTCTGCTCCCTCTCCGAGGCTTGCCGAGTGATTTCACTCTATGGGGAGGCACTGACAACGGCGTTCGACGCTCCATCACCTCGCCGTCGGTGGCGATGCCGGACTCCGACCGCTCCACCGGCCCGGCCACGCCCTCCGCGGCGCGGAATCCGAGGACGGGCTCGTCCTCGCCCGGCGCCGGCCCCGTTCGGGGCCTGTGAGGTCCTATTCGCCGACGAGGTGACGGCGGGTTCCGCCACGGACGGCAGCCGCCCGAGAGCCACACCCACGCCCCTGGGTGCCCTCACCTTACGAAGGCGAGGACCAGCCCGATCAAGAAGGTAGAGCCGCCTGATCACTATCCGGCAGAAGGTATCTCGGGCACAAAGTTGCAAGAACAGAAGCTGAATCCGTCGGAAAGCTGCAAGTTCGTGCCCTGGGTGGAAGCGAAGCGGACCTGCCATTACGCAGTCACGGGCAGCCTGCCCGCCGCAATTCTCGTCCAGGGGCGCTGGACCTGGTCAAATGCCTACGTGGACCGGGCACAAACAGTCACGATCCGTGCGATGGCCAACCTCTGTAGTAGTGATTCGTGCTGCTTGAATCAGAAACACAAATCCGCGGGGATTTTTCTAGCCCGGCTTGATGGAGGTGCGCCGTGGACGCAGAAGTACGCCGCAGAGGGATGCTCAAGCGCGCGCGGCGAACGGGTCCGTTGATGTCACCGGCACGACGGCCACCGTAGGCCTTGGGGCCGTCCGATGCCGTCCGGACTTTGTCGTCGACCTGGGATACATCGGCGCTCACGGCATCTCCCGCGCTTACGGACTCACCACGCCCGATCCGGCGGTCAGCGGCGTAAAAGCACACGTGATTCGGGCGGCCCGGCGGCACACCTTCGCCGGGGTGCACGCCAGGTTCGGGACCATCAGCTTTCCCGGTCCGCCGATGTGGCCGACCTGGAAGCGATCATCACTGACACCGGCCTGTCCCTCTGAGGCCCTTCACTACTCGCTCATGGACCCCAGGTCCTTCAATTGCGAACAGCGTCCATCGTGGCAACCCTCCTGATTCCCGTCTGCCCCAACGTCGGTGGCCTGACCGGAGATTCGGATGCCAGCTCACAGCTCGACCAAGCGCTACGGAAGCCACCGAACCAGAGATGAATCGGCGCCTGCATATCGCAGTCGCCTACCACACGTACTTCCTGCACCGTGCCGACGGCACGGCGGTCAATTCTCCAAGCCTTTCTCCGTGCAAGTGGCACAAGGAGGTGAGAAGCACGATGCGTGCAGTTGTCGTCACAGAGCCCGAGAAGACTGCCCTGGGTGAATTGCCGGACTCACAGGCCGGTTTGGTGGAGGTGGTGTTCAAACTGATGTCGTGCGGCCTGTGCGGCACCGATATCCACATCCTCGGCGGCGAGCTGCCCATGGCGCGCCGTCGCCTCGTGCCGGGCTATGAACTCGCTGGAGAGATCGTCGCATTGGGTGAGGGTGTCACCGGACTAACGGTCGGCACCCGGGTCTCAGCAGAGCCGAACATGGCGCGCGGCGCCCGTCACTACTGCGGGATCGGCCGCGGCAACCTCTGCGACGACGCCAGTGCGGTCGGCGTCACCCCCGAACGGTGCTTCGCCAAGCTGGTCGCAGCGCCCGCGCGCTCCTGCCACTGCTCCAATGGGGCGCGCTGTGCAAACACAGGGCCAACGGCGCGGGGCCGGGCACGAAACGGTCCCGTTCCCGCCCGATTACGGACAGTCCTTTGCTCTGCCACAATCCGCCTCAGGTCCCTGGCCTGGCGTGATGCCGATGGCGATGCAGGCACAAACGGTCACAGTCCTAGCTGCGACGAAGCTGTTTAGTAGCGGTGCCACCTTGCTTGAATCAGCCCACAAGCCCGAACAGGCATCGCCTCCAGTTGACGGAGAGCTGCGCCGCGAAGCGTCCTGATCTACATCGTCAATGCGCTCGGCGCCTGAAGGCAGCGCGGCTGACCGAACCGACCGCTGTCGTACCGCCCCGAAGGCGTCTCTGACGCCCTCTCTCGCCTCTGAGGGACGCCGGTTGGCCAACCCTCTCCACGCCATTACCGGACCGGAACCCAACAGCCACACCCGGCATCCCTGGCCTCCCGATCCTCTGAGTGACCGGAATCAACCCACTAAAAGGGCAAGGATCTCATGCATACTTCTCGCGACATCGGCCTCGACCCCGGTGCCTTCGGGTGGGACCGCCGTCGTTTCCTCGGTGCCGTCGCCGGGGTGGTCGGTCTGGCCGCCCTCGGCACGTCGTGCTCACCCGCCGGGAAGGCGGACGAGTCGGTAACGCTGAAGTTCGCGTCGTGGGTACCCCACATAGAGCGGGTCGTCCAGAAGTGGAACGCCACGCACGACCACGTCAAAGTGGAGTACCAGGCGATCACAGGCGACGACCAAGCCAAGATCCAGACGGCGATCGACGCCGGCGCCGGTCCGGACCTCACACAGGTCAGCCAGTACCAGGTCCCCGACTATGCGATCACCGGCCGAGCCGCCCCCATCAGCGCATACATCGGCGATGCTGCCGACCGGTTCGCACCGGCCACCTGGCAGTCGGTCGCCTTCGACGGTGAGGTCTACGGCGTACCTCAGGACACCGGACCGATGGTCCTGTACTACCGAAAAGACCTCTTCGCTCAGTACGGCATCACCGTCCCGCGTACATGGAAGGACTTCCGCACCGCCGCCACGGCGGTGCGCCGAGCCAACGCCCGCGCCCACCTGACAGCCGTTCCCCCGAACGATGAGACGTGGTGGCAGGGCCTGCTGTGGCAGTCCGATGGCCAGTGACAGCTGGTA
>NZ_JBFAIP010000182.1:0-6235 GCF_040654775.1 Streptomyces sp. NPDC050636 | reverse complement strand
GCCCGCCCTGCGGGCGGACGACGGGATTTCGCACCTACTCGTCTAGCGTGGACGCATGGCCGCAGGAGCTGTCGAGCTGGACGTCGCCGGGCGCACGGTGCGTGTGTCGCATCCCGACAAGACGTATTACCCGGAGCGCGGTTTCACCAAGCTGGACGTCGCCCAGTACTACCTCGCGGTCGTGGAGGGGGTGCTGCGTGGCCTGCGGGACCGGCCCACCACCATGCAGCGCTTTCCCGACGGGGTCGAGGGCGACTTCTTCTACCAGAAGCGGGCACCGAAAGGGCTGCCGGAGTGGCTGCCCACCGCCCGTATCGCCTTCCCCAGCGGACGCTTCGCCGACGAGATGTGCCCGACCGAACCGGCCGCGGTGATCTGGGCGGCCAATCTCGGCTGTCTGACCTTCCACCCCTGGCCGGTCCGCCGCGGCGACACCGAACACCCCGACGAACTGCGGATCGACCTCGACCCGCAGCCCGGCACCGACTTCGCGGACGCCGCCCGGGTCGCGTACGCGCTGCGCGAGCTGCTGGCGGAGCACGGGCTGCGCGGCTGGCCCAAGACGTCCGGCGGCCGCGGGGTGCACGTCTATGTACCGATCCGCCCCAGCTGGACCTTCACCGAGGTCAGACGGACGGCGATCGCGCTGGCCAGGACGCTGGAACGCCGGATGCCGGAGCTGGTGACATCGGCCTGGTGGAAGGAGGAACGCGGCGCGAAGGTCTTTGTGGACTACAACCAGATGGCCCGGGACCGGACCATCGCCTCCGCCTACTCCCTGCGCGCCCGGCCCCGCGCGACCGTCTCCACCCCGCTCCGCTGGGAGGAACTGGCCGATGCCGTGCCCGAAGACTTCGACCTCATGACGGTCCCACCGCGGTTCGCCGAACTCGGCGATGTGCACGCGGACATGAGCGAGCACGCCTTCGGCCTGGAATCCGTCCTGGAACTCGCCGACCGGCAGGCGGCGGACGAAGGGCTGGGCGATCTCCCGTACCCGCCCGACCATCCGAAGATGCCGGGCGAACCGTCCCGGGTCCAGCCGAGCCGGGCCCGCAAACGCTGAGGCGGCCGGCGGGCCGAAGCCGCATACTGACGGCAGGGCGGGCCGCCCGGCTGCGCCCGTATCGCCTGGTCAAGGGCACGGCCCGGTCCGGCCGTGCTGACCGTGAGGCCGCACCGGACCGTGGCGCCGTCGTCTAGGCAGGCAGCAGCCCGTGAGCGAACCCCGGATCGACTACGCGGCGGTCTTCCGAGACCTGCCGGGTGCCGTGCTGCTGCTCACCCCGCAGTTCATGATCGCCGACGTCAACGACGCCTATCTGCGGCTCTCCGGGCGCGAACGCGACCGTCTGATCGGCCGCTCACTCTTCGACGCCTTCCCCGACAATCCCGATGATCCAGAAGCGTCCGGCCAGCGCAATCTCCGGGCGTCGCTCCGGCGGGCGGTGTCCACCGCCACGACCGACACCATGGCGCTACAGCGTTACGACGTGGAGGCACCGGGGCGGCCAGGCGTGTTCGAGGAGCGGTACTGGAGCCCGGTGAACGCCCCGGTGCTCGGCCCCGACGGGGAGGTGCTGCTGGTCATCCACCGCGTCGAGGAGGTCACCGAGCTCATCCGGGCGCGCGCAGAGACCGACGACGGCAAACGGGACCGGCTGGAGGCCGATCTCTACACCCGCGCCCGGGAACTCCAGGAGGTCAACGACCGGCTGCGGGCCGCCCATGCCCGGGAACGGCAGGTGGCGCTGGCCCTCCAGGACGCGATGCTGCCCGCGCCCCGGCTCGTGGGGCACCACCGGGCCGCGGTCCGCTACCAGCCCGCCATCGGCGCGCTCAACGTGTGCGGCGACTGGTACGAACTGGAAGACCTGCCCGGGGACCGCATGGCGGTGGCGGTCGGCGACGTCGTCGGCCACGGGCTCGCCGCCGCCTGTGTCATGGGTCAGCTCCGCAGCGCCCTGAGCGCCGCCGTCCTGGTCGCCGACGGGCCCGCCAGGGCGCTGGAGGTGCTCGGTCTGTACGCCCACTCCGTGGCCGGCGCCGAATCCACCACCGTCGTGCAGGCCGTCATCGACTGGACCGCGCACACCATCACGTACAGCAGCGCCGGCCACCCGCCGCCGGCCCTGCTGCGCCCCGACGGTCACGTGGAGTTCCTGGACCGGGCGACCGACCCGCCGCTGGGGGTCCGGCCCGACCATGTGGCACGGCCCGAGGCGCACACCCCGTTCACCGACGGGACCGTCCTGGTCCTCTACACCGACGGGCTGATCGAACGGCGCCGTGAGGACATCGACATCGGGCTGGCCCGCCTCGCGGACTCCCTCACCCGGCATCGGGGTGCCGACCCCGAAGCACTCGCCGACGCACTGCTGACGGAGCTGCTCCCGCCCGACGGAACCACCGACGACACGGCGCTGGTCATCATCCGCCTCTGACCGGCCGCAACCGACCGCAGCCAAGCCCCGTCCCTGTCCCGTGCACTTGCTGCGGTCGGAGCAATATCCTGCATGCAAGGGTGAATAAGCCTATTGAACGAAAAGCGTGCTGGTTCTCGCGGTATCGATCCCATATCCGATTCCTGCCAACCAGGAGAACGCAAATGCGCAAGATCATAGGCCGTACCGTGGCCGCCGCGGCGATTGCCGCTGTTGCCATCCTTCCGCTCGGCGGTATGGCTGAGGCCGCTCCCAAGGCCCCGGTGTCCGTGTCCGACGATGACCACGGCCGGTGGGGTCACGACAAGGACAAGGACAAGGGCCACAAGAAGGACAAAGACCACGGCCGCTGGGGTCACGACAAGGACAAGGGCAAGGGCAAGGGCCATAAGAAGGACTACGGCCACAAGAAGGACTACGGCCACAAGAAGGACTACGGCAATAAAAGCGACTATGGCCACAAGAAGGACTATGGCCACAAGAAGCACTACGGCCACAGCCACGGTCGGGGCAACGGCGGCTGGGGCAACGATGGCTGGGGCCGGGGTGGCTGGGGTCCCTTCGGCTGGGGTGGTCTTTTCGGCCTCCTCTTCTAACAGCCGGTAGTACAGACGGGCCGTCGCGGCGCACATCCGCGACGGCCCGTCGCAGCTTGTCCGGGCTGCTGGTCCCCGCCGCCGCAGGCGCGACCGCCGCCGCGGCCTTCGTGTACGGCCTGGTCGGTGCGGGGGCCGTGGTCTGTGCGTCGCTGTGGCGGCTGGAGTTCGTCTCCACGTGGTGCGCCTTCGCCGCGGTGGTCGCTCTGCCGATGTTCGGCTGGGTGCGACGGGACCGAACGGCCGGGTGGGCCGGCGCGGGCTGAGACGGGCGCCGCGACATGCGCCCCGCCCCTCCCGGCCGCAGCCTGGTGTCATGGACGAGAAGCCACCACGGGTGACCGTGCACCCGCCGGGCCCGGACGGGGCGCGGCGAGTGACGGCCGGAGACCGGACCCTGGGCGTCGCCCACCGGATCGAGGATCTGGTGAAGATCCTGCGGCACGCCCTGCTGGCCGAGCATGTCCCGCTGGACGAGGTGGAGGTCGAGGAGACGGACCTCATCGACTGGCAGGGCGGCGGTCCCGGGGAATGGGGCGGCTAGCCCCCTTCCCCGCAGCGGCACTGAGCTACCGCTCGGCCCGGCGGCGCAGTTCCTTCTTGTCCGGCTTGCCCGCGTCGGTCAGCGGGAGGGCGTCGACGAACGTGACATCGGCCGGTTCGTACATCGCGCCGCGTGCCTCGCGCACCATGGCGCGGAGCTGCCGCCCGTCGACTCCGCTGCCGGGTACGGGTACCACCACGGCGTGCACCTGCTCCATGCGGTCGGCGTCGCGGACACCGAAGACGGCACTCTGCAGGACCTGCGGGTGCGAGTTCAGCAGGTCCTCCAGTTCGGTGGTGTACACATGGCCGCCGACCACGACGATCATGTCCTTGAGCCGGTCGACGATGGTCAAGTACCCCTCGTCGTCGAGGAATCCGACGTCCCCGGTGTGCAGCCAGCCGTCCCGGAGCACCTCGGCGGTCAGTTCGGGCTGTTTCCAGTACCCCTGCATGATCATGGCGGAGCGTATGCAGACCTCACCGTGCTCACCCGGCGGCAGGTCGCGGCCCGAGGCGTCGCGGATCGCCACCTCGACATCGGGGAGCACCTTTCCGGCGGAGCGCAGCCGATCCGGGCGCGCCGGGTCGTGGTCCGCGTGGGTGAGCACGCTGATCCCGCCCGCCTCGTTCTGCCCGTAAACCTGGAGCAGCACCGGGCCGAAGGTCCGTATCGCGTCGGCTATGCGGGCAGGGGACGCCTGGCAGCCGCCGTACGTCAGATTGCGCAGGCTGGAGGTGTCGGTGTGCCGCGCGTCCGGATGGTCCATCAGCTGGTAGAGCAGCGGCGGCAGGAGGAACAGATCGGTGATGCGCTCGCGTTCGATGGCGGCGAGCGCGGTCTTCGGGTCGAAGTCGTCGAGCAGGACGACGGTGCCGCCCTCGTACAGGGTGTTGTCGGCCAGCAGCCCGGCCGCGTGCGCGAGGGTGGTGCAGACCAGCTGCCGGCGGTCACCAGGGGCCACCTCGGGCATCGCTCCCTGGAACCAGTGCACCTGCTCGAAGGTGGTGCAGATGCCCTTGGGGTGGCCGGTGGTGCCTCCGGTGTGCCGGATGCTGCACACGTCGTCCGGACGGGCCTCGCTGGGGAAGGGGCCGGCGCTCTGACCGGCGGCCAGCTCCAGCAGATCGGTGCCCGACTTCGCGGGGCCGAGCACCAGGACGTCCGGCACGGGGGCCAACTCGGTGACCTCGGCGGCCCGTTCCGTGTAGCGAGGGTCGACGATCAGGGCGCGCGTCTCGACATCGCGGACGATGGCGGCCTGGGCCTCGGCGGAGAGCTTGTTGTAGAGGTGGTTGACCCGGCAGCCGGCCAGGTTCGCCGCGTAGCGCGCGGCGATGGTCTCCGGCAGGTTGCCGCACAGCAGGGTGGCGGTCGCTCCGCGTCCGACGCCCTGCGCGCGCAGCGCTCGCGCCATCCGGTGGACGAGGTCGCGGAACGCGCCGGCGGTGATCTGCCGGCCTTCGTGGACGAGGGCCACGCGCTCCGGGGCGAGGCTCAGCGCGTCGAGGTTCTCCTCCACGTAGGTGCGGAAGGGCTGTGCATGCGTCTGTGTAGCCGTCTGTGTGGCTGCCTGTGTAGCTGTCTGTGTGTCTAAGGACATGGGTACAGGGTAGTTAGTTGCTAGAGGTAACTAATATCGGGTGGTCGCTGACGCCCGCCGCCGGTCGTTTTCTCCAAGTCGGATGGTTCCGCACGGGCGTTGCGCGTCGTCGGGGACCTCCGGACGAGCTCCGTCATAGGGCGTGACGGCACGCGCTCGCCATGAAATCCTCCGTCTTCGAAGTGCTCGCCCCGGAAAAATGATCTCCTGGGCATCTCGCTCTCCCTGCGGGCCCGACCCGTCTGGAGAGATGATGGAGGGCAGCTGAAGCACGGCGAGAGACGGCCGGTGCACGGAAGCACCACGGCTGCCGGTCCTGGTGGCCGGCGGAAGGAGTGCTGGATGGGTGCGACCGACGCGTTCCCGGACGACGTCGCCTCGGTCGGCGCGGGCCCGTCCGAGCCCGGTGGCCTGCTGGACGTGTTGGGCGTGGCCGCGGTGATGCTGGACGCGCACGGACGGATCACGCTGTGGAGTCCGCAGGCCGAGGAGCTGTTCGGCTGGACCGCGCAGGAGGCGCTCGGCCGGTCCGCCGCGCACCTGATGGTGGCACCGGAGAACCTCGACCTGATCATGAACCTCTTCTCCCAGGTCATGTCGAGCGGCAAAAGCTGGGCGGGCGTCTTCCCCGTACTGCGCAAGGACGGCAGCACCCGTCTGGTGGAGTTCCGCAACATGCGGCTGCTGGACGAACGCGGGGACACCTTCGCTCTGGGCATCGCCACCGACCAGGCGGTCCTGCGGCGCGTGGAGCGGGACCTGGCGCTGTCGGTACGGCTGGTCGCCCAGTCACCGATCGGGCTCGCGGTCCTCGACACCGACCTGCGGTTCGTCATGGTCAACCCGGCACTGGAACGCATCAACGACATGCCCGCCGAGCAGCACATCGGCCGTCATGTCGCCGACGCCCTGCAGTTCCTGGACACCGACACCATCGAGGCCACGATGCGCCAGGTCCTCGCCAGCGGAACGCCGCTGCTCGACCAGTTCACCGTCGGCCGCACCGCCGCCGACCCGGGCGCCGACCACGCCTGGTCGGTGTCGTACT
>NZ_JBFAIP010000181.1:0-6293 GCF_040654775.1 Streptomyces sp. NPDC050636 | reverse complement strand
GATCAGCCACGTCGATGCAAGTCGACACAGGCAACCGCTCGTTCGGCACGCGTTGAAGCCGTCACGCCCGAGATCGAGGCAGCCGTTGCGGACGGTCTGCGCGCTGGCCGTGCCCGGACACATCAGCTGCCGTATCTGCTCAGCGGTCGCCACCTTCACCACACCCAGCGCCGCGAGCACCATATGCCGCGTCTTGGCCGTCGACCCGTACGGCCGGCGCTTCGTTCCGCCCACTGCGCATCCCTCCCACCGCACCGCTGACAGCCGGTGCGTCCTCTCGGCCCTGCGGCCACGAGCGCCGGACCGGAACCCGACGCCCCCACCCCCAACTCAATAACACCAACCACTGACAAGAAGAGGGGAAGGAGGGTTGTCGAAGCGACGGATACCCTTTACCAGGGGCTCTGACCTGCACCTTTATCCCCTGTTCCTGGGGAGGGCGGCGTAGGGGGATCGGTAGGGGAAACCGTAGGACACGCAGCAGGGGGCATGCCACGCGGCTCTCAACGCCCTTAAGCAGCCGGGTACTTACCACGGTGCGGGTCACCGGCTGGGCACGCCTAGATGATTGAGTCCGATGTCTGTGCTGGCCGCGACCATGGCGAAGGGCGTCCGTTGGCTCGTGCCTGACGACAAACCTGGACGTCCTTCTGACGGCGCTGTACGTGAAGATCGACGACGACTGGGCCGGGATCGCCCGGCTCCCGGGCAGACCGCCGAAGCTGAGCCACTCCGAGTTGCTGTGGCTGGCCGTGATGCAGGTCCTGCTGGGATTCCACAGCGAGGCCCGCTGGCTGCGGCAGTACGCAAGCACTACCGCGACATGTTCCCCTACGTGCCGCAGGACGTCGGCTACAACAAGCGCCTGCGGGGGCGTTATCAAGTTGTTTGCGGTCCGTGTGATGGTCTTGGTGTGGGTCGTCGTGGGGTGGGGTTGCCGGTGGGGTCCGAGGTGTCGGTGTCGTACAAGGGGTACCGGTTCCCGGCTGAGGTGATCGGTCACGCGGTGTGGCTGTATCACCGTTTCCCGCTCTCGTACCGTGAGGCCGAGGAACTCCTCTTCGAACGTGGCATCACCGTCACCTACGAGACGGTCCGCGCCTGGTGCGCGACCTTCGGTCCCGCCTACGCCAAACAGTTGCGCCGGCGACAGCCCCGGCCGGGCGACAAGTGGCACCTGGACGAGGTGTTCCTCAAGGTCAACGGGCGGATGCGATATCTGTGGCGGGCGGTGGACCAGGACGGCAACGTCCTTGACATCCTCGTGCAGGACAAGCGGGATGCGGCCGCGGCGAAGCGGTTCTCCCGCAAGCTCCTCAAGGACCTCCAGCACGTGCCCCGCGTGATCGTCACGGACAAGCTCCGCAGCTACGGGGCGGCCCATCGGCAGGTGCTGCCCTCGGTCGAGCACCGCACCTCGAAGTACCTCAACAACCGGGCCGAGAACTCCCATCAGCCGACAAGACAACGCGAACGCGCCATGAAGGGCTTCCGATCACGCGGTACGGCGCAGAGATTCCTCGCCGCCTTCTCGACGATCTCCTCCCACTTCCGACCCCACCACCACCTGCTCACCACGAGTGACCACCGCGCCGAGATGACCGAACACTTCCGCATCTGGAAAGCCACCACCACAGCACCCGCGACCGCCTGACCGCAGGACCGGCACGGCACCCACGTCCCACCGGCACACCCCGACTCGCCCGCTACACCAGCAACTTGACAGCGCCGTCTGCAGTCCTCGTGGCGGGGGTCAACAGCGCTTCTTCCAGGAACCTGATGGCCGCCTCGGCTCGGTGCGAGACCTGAGTCCTAAAGATCTTTGTGTTGTAGACAAAGTCTTTCAGATTCGTGAGCTGTGATGGGTCGAAGGATCCGCCTTTCGCGGGTTTGACGCGGCGCGTCTGGTACTCGTCGACCACATTGTTGAGGTATTTCTCGACGAGTCCGTAGATCCTTGTCAGGCTCTCCGTCAGCTTGCCGTCCTCCCTACTGTCCTCAACCACGACGGCCTCGGCACCCGGGAGACGGCCCTGGACGAGTGGAGCGCGGCGTCTCAGACTCTCGAAGACGAGCTGCTTCTCGGACAGTTGTGCCAGCAGCTCGGAGTACGCCTCGATCGTCATGGTCGGCGACGGCTTCTCAGAGTTCTCCGCCTCAAGCATCCGCCGAATCTGCTTGACCGTGTTGTAACTGTCCAGCGTCTCGGAAAGGAAGGATCTGACCTGATTGTCCAAGCGCAGCTGCGCGTCCAGTGCACGATCTTTCTCTCGGCGCTCGTCGCGCTGGACCTGCTGCAGCCCGAACGTCGCCATGGTCACAAAGACTCCGATGACGACAACGCCCAGCACCTGCACGCTGACGCGCATGAGTTCGTGGGGGACGGTGTCGGGCCGCGGGCCCGGAGGGAGGGCCGTGGCAAGCAGCACCGCGCCTGCGGCGATTGCGACGACGATCAAAGTGATCACTGCGTTGCGCTTCCCGCGGAGTGACCACCACTTCTTTCTTGGCACGTGCCCTCCTGATAGCCCGTCGCCTATTTTCTGCGTATCCCGTTTGTCCCCCCATACGCTCTCGCTCCCGCCTGTTCGTTACGTGACGTTGCGGGCACGGGCACAGTGCCGTCGACCCTGGGATTGTCACGTAACGTCGCGCGAGATCGAGGGACAGCACCGCGCCACCACCCGGCGGGCCGACGTCCAGCAGCAAGCCCCGCAGACACAGCCGGCCCTTCACCCGTTGGTCTCCGCGCGCCAGCGGCGCGAACACCTTCCCGGGCGAACTCCTCCAACCGGCCACGGCACCCTGACACAGCACTATAGAGTTAGTCCTCGTGTCCTGCCGGAGGCATTGCCGTGCCGCCCTTGCAGCCGACGAAGAACGCGTTCGGGCAGGAGGCATCGAAGCCCATCCCGAACTTCGCGAAGGACTCCCACGCCGCCTTCCGGGCCGCGGTGTATTCAGCATCGGTGAGCGGGCCGCCCTTCATCGCCTTAAGAGCGCGCAGGATGGCATCGCGGGCGACGAGGAAGGACGGGTTCTTCGGCGTGAGTTTCAGCCCGTCGACGACCGCCTGCCAGGTCACCCGGTAGCCCCGATCCTTGTTGCCGAGCGCCATGACGACGTTGCGGATCATCTCCATGAGCGTTGCGCACCAGATCTCGCCGACGTTGTGGATCCTTGTGTAGTTCAGGCCGCCTGCGAGCTGCCCCGGGCCCTTGCCGACGTCCCCGAAGCGGCCCGGATACCCCGAGTCGTAGGGCCTCTGGCGGATGCCCCTCGGGTCGTTGATCACCCAGTTTCCTGTGACGACGCGCTCCTGGGCTTGCGAGAAGTTGCGGGTGGTGAGTGCGAAAAAGTCCGACCAGCCCTCGCCCATCGCACGCGACTGAGGTTCGCTGAGGCCCTGCGCGTCGAGGAGGCCGCCGACGAGGCGTTTGGTCACCCCGTGGGTGAACTCATGGAAGACGACGTCTGCGTCGTTGGCCGTGTGGCGTCCGCTTGAGCTGACCAGGCCCATGTTCATCACGGCTGCCAGACCGTCGGCCCGGGTGCTCATGTTGGCCGTTCCCTCGACGGGGTTCGGGTGCGCGAAGGCCTCGACAGGGTCGGCCCCCTTGCCCTTTCCGGTCACGTTCGTCGTCTGGAAGTTGCCGTGCTCCTCCGTGAAGCCGAGCATCATGAAGAAGTCGTGCATGTAGTTGCAGAAGTAGAAGATGTTGGTGACGAACTGCTCGGGTGTGTCCTGCTTGGGGTCGAACACCGCATTGCCCGCCGCATTGACGAGGACATCGAAGGTCTTCCCGCTATTCCCGTCGACGGCCACCACATTGTTGCCATCGGTCGCGACGTGTCCGTTGTGGGTCCCCGTCCAGGACAAGGGGAATCCCGAGGGAATTCCAGTCGTCGGCACCTGGGTCGGATAGGCGCTGGTGGGCAGGGGGAAGGTGACTTTGCCGAAGCCGCTCTCGGCCGGGTTCCGCTGGAAGACACGTCCTTGGATGATGTGGTTGGCCAGATCCTGGAAGTAGAGGATCTCAGGCGCGTCCTTGTCCGCCGTCCGGTCGTCGGCTTCCACCAGGGCGTGGTACTGCACGGCCAGGCTCGCCCTGGAGAGCGTGAACGACCAGGCCAGGCGGACTTCACCGCCCATGTAGAGGTACACCAGCCGGGCGGGTATGGCCTCGTCGAACGCTCCTTGGCTGAAGGTGGTCGGCTGGTCGTTCCGTGCCTGGCTCGCCAGGCGCTCGAAGCCGCCCGCGATGTCGAGAGCCGGCAGCTCATCGTCGCCGAAGGGACTCTGAAGCGTTGTCGGCTCCGCGGCCTTCGCGGCCGCCACGGCCAGCGCCACCTCGACGGGGACCGCTGGGCTCGCCGAGAGGTTCGCCGGTACGCTCGCCGTGTCGCCGACGACCCGGTCCACCGTGCCGTCATCCTGCAGCCAGACCTTCGGCGCCATGCCGGACACTTCGATGCCGTTGAGCGTCTGCTGCAGGCTCACCACGCGCATGCCCTCGCTTGTCGTGGTCACCCTGGGGTCGGCCTCGAATTCGGCCGGCTCATCGGCTGCGAACCCGATTGCCTGCGCGACGGATGTGACGTACTCCTTGGCCCGTGCGATGTAGTCGGCCTCGGGGACTGTCCCGGCGAGTTGCTCCCCGCTGAGGCTGGGAGCGCCGTCCACCTTCAGCTCGGTCAGGTGCCCGGTGAAGTGGTTCACCTTGCCGGGTTCGGCGATGAGGGTGTGGTCAACCTCGGCCGCAACGCGGTCGGTGTCACCGAGGAACGCGTCGGCCCCGTCGACTTGGTCGAGCCGGTCGTAGGTCAGGTCCCGTTTGTCGATCAACAGAGTCATGGTTGTGCTCCTCGTGCTGTGGGCGTGCGGCCCCGGGTTCCTTGTGTTGTGGGTGCGGAGCCCGGGGTGACGGTTACAGGCCCGCGAGGGTCAGGGCGGTCGCGGTGACCGAGCGGGCGATCGCGGCGGCGAACTCCGTGCTGTGGTCCTGATCGAGGAGGGTGTCGCCGGGCGTGTGGTACTGCCGGGTACCGGTCCCGGGCGTTCCGTCGGGGAAGAGGTTCTCGGAGACGGCGACGGCCGCCCATCCGCGCTCGTGGAAGCTCGCGTGGTCGCTCCGGCCCACGGCGGGGTCGTCGGCGCCGGTGAGTTGCTGGATCGCGAAGTCGGGGGCGATGGCCGGGATGGTCTGTGCGACCAGGCCACTGAGCGCGTTGGAGGCTCCCACAACCGGGCCGGGCACCCCGGAGCCCGCGTGGATCTCCACCGTCGGTGTGCTGCCGCTCTGTAGACCGGCGATCATGTCCATCTGGAATACGCCCGCGATGCGGTCGCGCGCCGCCGCGGCGGCGCGCGCGTAGAACTTGCTGCCGACGAGACCCTGCTCTTCGGCGTTGAAGAGGACGAAGCGCACATTCCGTGTCGGTGCCCTGCCCTGCGCGATGAGTGCGCTCAGACATTCGGCCGCGGTCATGACCGCGGCGGTACCGCTGCCGTCGTCGTCGGCGCCGGGCGCCGGGTCCACCGCTGGATCGTAGAGGCGCGGTTGGCCACTCGCGTCGACGTAATTGCCCGCTGCCGCCGTCGAGTCGAGATGGGCCGTGACAAGCACGGCGGAATCCGACCCCGCGACGCGGTGCTCCGCCTCAAGATTGAACAACCGGTGCCCCCGCCACGAGAACTCATGGCGTCGGACCGCCAGCCCCAGGTCGAGGAAGCGGCGGGCGAGCGCATCCACGACGAGCCCGTTGTCGCCCGTTGACGCATCACGGCTGCGGACCTTCAGCGACTCGCCCTCAACGAGCGGGTCGACGCCGGAAATACGCGCGACATGGCCACGCAGAGCCTCCGGGGTCACAGCCGCACGCACCGTGGCGATCGTTTGCTGGGAGGGAGCACCGGCGGCGAACCCCTCGGCCAAGCCCTCAGCCTGCGCTACACCCGGGCGCGTCAGGAGCGCCGGGTCGGGGAGCAGACGCTCGGTGTGCCCGGGCTTCGCACCCGGCATGTGCAGATCTTCGATCGGGACCCTGGCGACCGCGGCGATATAGACGCCCCCGGGAGCCGGCCCGAGAGAAGCAACCGGTGGGGCCCGCCCGGCGAGCTCACTGGAGATGAAGCTGAACGCGGCCGTGGCGCGCACGGCCGCATCGGACATCGCCTTGGACTCGTCCGAGGCGGTCGCGAAGCCCGCCCGGGCCGAAACCGGCCGGTCGTCGCGTATCAGGAAGGCCACCGTGTCCTCTACCTGGCCCCTGATGTCGGCTGTAAACCCGCC
>NZ_JBFAIP010000180.1:0-6306 GCF_040654775.1 Streptomyces sp. NPDC050636 | reverse complement strand
GGCCGAAACCGGTTCATCGTTCGACTTGCATGTGTTAAGCACGCCGCCAGCGTTCGTCCTGAGCCAGGATCAAACTCTCCGTGAATGTTTACCGGATATCCGGTTTACACTCGCGTTGAGCGGAACCACCGGACGGAATGAGTCCAGTGGTTCACAGCGTCCTCGCTGTGTATTGCCTGCCGACACAAGGTCCGCAGGACTTTCAAAGGAACCTCATCTCCCGGATGTTTCCGGTAGACGGGGTATCAACATATCTGGCGTTGACTTTTGGCACGCTGTTGAGTTCTCAAGGAACGGACGCTTCCTTTGTGCCTTATCGGTTCTGATTGACTCAGTACCGGGCCCTCCGGGCGCTTCCCTTCGGTCTTGCGTTTCCGACTCTATCAGATCCTCGCGGTCCTGATTTTCGCCGGTGCGATTCGACCTTTCGGCTTCTTCGCGTTTCCAACCTTACCAGATCCGTTTCCGTCTCCGGCCCCCTGTTGGAGCGGGGTTGACCGTCCGGCTTTCGCTTTTCGGCCTTTTCGACTCTATCAGATCCGATTTCGTTCCGTTGCCGGTTCGAATTCAGTTCCGATTCCCCGTCGGCGGGGTTTGCCTTTCGGCGTGGTCACTACTTTAGCGGAATTCCTCGGTGACTCAAATCGAGTCGGTGGAATCGAAATTCGGCATGCCGAAATTCATCCCGGTGAGGGGCCGTGCAGTCGTGGTGTGCCGCTGAGGCGGCGGGATGGTTGTCCGGGGCCTGTCGGCTCCGTGGCAACTCGGAGAACACTACACGAGGGGGTGAGTCGCTTCAAACCGCTGCCGGGTGGGCGTTCCACGGGTACTTTTGGGTGCATGACTCCGCATGCGCTCGTACAGCAGTGGTGGCCCGCCTGACGGCGGCCGACCACCAGCGCATGCATGACCACGGCCGCCGCTTCGGCGGCCGTTCGCGTATCTCCCTCACGCAGCCGGCCGGCGAGGTCGGCGGTCTCCACGTACGTAAAAAGGGAGACGAGGCAGCGATGACGCGGATCTTCAGTGGTGTGAAGCCGACCGGGCATCTGACGTTGGGGAACTACCTGGGGGCCATGCGGCGCTGGGCTGATGTGGATCAGTACCGGGCGGACGCGCTGTTCTGTGTGGTGGATCTGCATGCGCTGACGGTGGAGCACGATCCGGCGCGGGTCAGGAGGCTCAGTCGGCAGGCCGCGACGTTGTTGCTGGCGGTGGGGCTTGATCCGGAGCGGTGCACCGTGTTCGTGCAGAGCCAGGTGGATGAGCACGCGCGGCTGTCGTATCTGATGGAGTGCACGGCCTCGGACGGTGAGATGCGGCGGATGATCCAGTACAAGGAGAAGGCCGCGAGCGAGCAGGCGCGGGGCGGGAGCGTGCGGCTGTCGTTGCTGACGTATCCGGCGCTGATGGCGGCGGACATCCTGGCGTACGGGACGCATGAGGTGCCGGTCGGGGAGGACCAGGCGCAGCATCTGGAACTGACACGGGATCTGGCGGTGCGGTTCAACCAGCGGTACGGGGCGACGTTTGTGGTGCCGAAGGCGACGCATCCGGAGGTGGCGGCGCGGGTGATGGATTTGCAGGAGCCGACTTCGAAGATGGGGAAGTCGCACGGCCGGACCGCGGGGATCGTCTATTTGCTGGATGAGCCGGAGGTGGTGCGGAAGAAGGTGATGCGGGCGGTGACGGATGCGGGTCGGGATGTGGTGTACGACCGGGCGGAGCGGCCCGGGGTGGCGAATCTGCTGGATGTGCTGGCGGCGTGCGTCGGGGGTGATCCGGAGCGGTTGGCGGCGGAGTACGACTCGTATGGGGCGTTGAAGAAGGACGTGGCCGAGGCGGTGGTGGAGTTGTTGCGGCCGGTGCGGGCCCGCCATGCGGAGCTGGCTGCGGATACGGCGTATGTGGACGGGGTGCTGCGGGCCGGGGCCGAGCGGGCCCGGGGGATGGCTCGGCCACGGGTGGATGCGGCGTATCGGGCGGTGGGGTTGCTGGGCTAGGTGCGGGCCGCTCGGGATTCCGGCTGCCCGTCAGCCGTTGCCGGTGGCGAGTTCCTGGCTGCGGTCCCGGGCGGCTTCCAGGGCGGCGATCAGGGCGGCCCGTACGCCGTGGTTTTCCAGTTCGCGGATGGCGGAGATGGTGGTGCCGGCCGGGGAGGTGACGTTCTCGCGGAGGGTGACGGGGTGTTCGCCGCTGTCGCGGAGCATCACGGCGGCGCCGATGGCGGCCTGGACGATCAGGTCGTGGGCCTTGTCCCGGGGCAGGCCGAGCAGGATGCCGGCGTCGGTCATCGCCTCGACGAGGAAGTAGAAGTACGCCGGGCCGGAGCCGGAGAGCGCGGTGGCGGCGTCCTGCTGGGACTCCGGGACACGGAGGGTCTTGCCGACGGTCGAGAAGATCTCCTCGGCGCGGGTGAGGTGCGCCGCGGAGGCGTGGGTGCCGGCGGAGATGACGGACATGGCCTCGTCGACTAGGGCGGGGGTGTTCGTCATGACGCGGACCACGGGGGTGCCGGCCGGCAGCCGCTCCTCGAAGAAGGAGGTGGGGATGCCGGCGGCGCCGCTGATGACCAGGCGGTCGGCGGGGACGTGCGGGGCCAGCTCGGCCAGGAGGGTGCCCATGTCCTGGGGCTTGACCGTGAGGATCAGGGTGTCGGCGGACTTGGCGGCCTCGGGGTTGCTGACCACTTCGACGCCGTACCGGGTGCGCAGCAGGTCGGCGCGCTCGGGGCGGCGGGCGGTGACCAGGAGGTCGGAGGGGGCCCAGCCGCCTCGGATCATTCCGCTGAGCAGGGCTTCGCCGATTTTTCCGGTGCCGAGTACTGCGACCTTCTGGGTCATCGTGCGGGTTCGCCTTTCCGCTGTGCCGGGCATTGTTGCGTCGTCCTCGTCGTCCTCGTCATCCTCGCACCCGGGCGGGGCGCGGTGCGGGTGCGTTCCGAGGGCCGGGACGGCGTCAGGCCGTACGGCGGCGGAGCGTGGCCGCGCCGAGGGCGAGGACGAGTGCGGCGCAGCCGGTGACGATGAGGGCGTCGCGGACGAAGGTGCCGGTGATGTCGGGGTGCCTGAGGATTTCGTTCATGCCGTCGACGGCGTAGGACATCGGCAGGACGTCGGAGATTGCTTCGAGGGCCGGCTGCATGGTGTTGCGTGCGGTGAAAAGGCCGCAGAGGAGGAGCTGGGGCATCAGGACCGCCGGCATGAATTGGACGGCCTGGAATTCGGAGGCGGCGAAGGCCGAGACGAACAGGCCGAGTGCGGTGCCGAGGAGTGCGTCGAGGACGGCGACGAGCAGCAGCAGCCACGGGGAGCCGATGACGTCGAGGCCGAGGACCCAGACGGACAGGGCGGTGGCGACGGCGGACTGCACGATCGCGAGCAGTCCGAAGGCGAGGGCGTAGCCGCCGATCAGGTCGGCCTTGCCGAGGGGCATGGCGAGCAGGCGCTCCAGGGTGCCCGAGGTGCGTTCGCGGAGGGTGGCGATCGAGGTCACCAGGAACATCGTGATCATCGGGAAGATGCCGAGGAGCGAGGCGCCGATGTTGTCGAAGGTGGCCGGGTGCGCGTCGAAGACGTAGCGGAGCAGGGCGATCATCACGCACGGGACGACGAGCATCAGCGCGATGGTGCGCGGGTCGTGCCGCAGCTGGCGCAGGACCCGGGCGGCGGTGGCCAGGGTGCGGGAGGGGGAGAGCGGGGCGGGACCGGGGAGTGCCGCGGCGGCGGGGACGTCGGTGGTCATCGTGCTGACTCCTTGGCGGTTTCCGTTCGCCCCGCGCCCTGTGCCGCCGCCTTGGCCTCGTCGACGAGGTGGAGGAAGGCCTCTTCGACGGTGGCGGAGCCGGTCCGGGCGCGGAGGGCGTCGGGTGCGTCGTCGGCGAGGATGCGGCCCTCGCGCATCAGGAGCAGCCGGTGGCAGCGCTCGGCCTCGTCCATGACGTGGGAGGAGACGAGGAGGGTGGCGCCGCGCTGGGCGGCGAGGGCGTGGAAGAGGTTCCAGAGGTCGCGGCGGAGGACCGGGTCGAGGCCGACGGTGGGCTCGTCCAGGACGAGGAGTTCGGGGGTGCCGAGCAGGGCCACCGCGAGCGAGACCCGGCTGCGCTGGCCGCCGGAGAGGTTGCCGGCGAGGACGTCGGCGTGGCTGGTGAGGTCGACGTCTTCGATGGCGCGGAGGACGCTCTCGCGGCGCGCGGCGCGGGCGGCCCGGCCGGGGCGCAGGACGGCGGCGAAGTAGTCGAGGTTCTGCCGGACGGTGAGGTCGTCGTAGACGGACGGGTCCTGGGTGACATAGCCGATGCGGGGGCGCAGCCGGGGGTCTCCGGCGGGGCTGCCGAGGACGTCGAGGGTGCCGGTGACCTTGGCCTGGGTGCCGACGACGGCCCGCATCAGGGTGGATTTGCCGCAGCCGGAGGGGCCGAGGAGGCCGGTGATCTGGCCGCGCGGGACGTCGAACGCGAGGGTGTCCAGGACGGTGCGGCCGCCCCGGACGACGGTGAGGCCGTGGGCGTGGACGGCGGGGCCCGGGGCCGGGTCGATGACCGGGCCCGCGGCCGGGTCGGTGGCGGGGTCGGTGGCCGGGTCGCGTCCGTAATTCATCATGTGATGAATAATCCTCCGGGTGGTGTGCCGCGTCAAGCGGTGCGGCGGGACGGCGCGCGGCGACCGGAACTGCGCTCCGGCGGGCGCCGGAGCGATCGGAATTGATCATTCCTGACCGATAACTCCGTATACATCGGATAGTTACACTTCTACTTGCCTTCGCCCATCTCCTTCTGGACACAATGGCGTTGGCTGTCCAGCCGCGCCGGAGGGGGGCGACGATGGCGAAGGTCCGGGTCGGCGTACTCTGCCGGCTCCTGGGGATCGTCGCGGCCCTCGTTCTGGCCCTCCCCACCGTCGCCCACGGCGTCCGCGGAGGACTCGCCGCGCTCGCGCCTCCCGCGCTCAGCGCCACTGCTCCCGCCGGCCCGCGCACCAGCCAGCCGGCGGTGACCGCCCACGAGCACCCCGACTCCGTCGCCGTCCACTGCCAGCAGCGGCACGGCGGGCGGTCCGCGGCCACCGTGTCCGCACCGATGCCGCTGTCCACGCCCCTCTCCACGTCCTGCCCGGTGCGGACGGTGGGCGGACTCACCGTGACCGGACCGCAGACCGGCCGTCAGGCCGTACCCCTGTCGAGATCAGGCGAACTGCCCGTCCGTCACCGCTCGTTCCGCTGCTGACAGCTGCCCTCCTGGACTTCCCCCTGGGCTTTCCCCGGCCCCCGCACATGACGGATCCAGCCGTCGTTTCCTCATGGCGCCTCGCGCAGCGCGATCCCGGCAGCACCCGCCCGCGTCACCCCACGTCGCGCGCCTATGCGTCCGTGTCCGCGTCCGCTCGCGCGCCACCGCATCTCGCACTCCGCTGGAGGCTTCCTCATGCAGAGATTCCCCGACATCACCCGCCGCCTCTCCTTTCCCTCCCGGCAGTCCCTCCCCCGCTGGCGGGCCGATTTCGCCGCATCCCTCGTCGTCTTCCTCGTCGCGGTCCCGTTGTGTGTCGGGGTGGCCGTCGCGTCCGGTGTACCGGCCGAGCTCGGGCTCGTCACCGGCATCGTCGGCGGCCTGCTCACCGGTCTGCTCCCCGGCAGCAGCCTGCAGGTCAGCGGGCCCGCGGCCGGGCTGACGGTGCTGGTCTACGAGGCCGTGAAGGAGTACGGGCTCGGTTCACTGGGCGTACTGGTGCTGGTGGCCGGGGTGCTCCAGCTGACCATGGGGGTGCTGCGGCTCGGACGGTGGTTCCGGGCCATCTCCGTCGCGGTCGTCCACGGCATGCTCGCCGGCATCGGACTGCTGCTGATCGCCGGGCAGTTGTACAAGCTCGCGGACGCCCACGCGCCCGGCAGCGGGCTGTCCAACCTGGGCGGGCTGCCGTCTCTCGTGCTCGACACCACCGGATCGGATGCGGCGCTGGCGGCGTTCGCCGTGGGGACCGGGACGATCGCGGTCCTGGTGCTGTGGCCGCGCTGGACGCGGGCGGCGCGGGTGGTGCCCGCACCGCTGATGGCGGTGGCGCTGGCGACCACGGCGGTGTTCGTGCTGGACCTGCCGGTGGCGCGGGTCGAAGTGCGGGGCCTGCTGGGTGCCGTACAGCCGCCGGGCGGTGCGGACTTCGCACGGCTGGTGGAGGCGGGGGCGATCGCCGGCGCGCTGGGCACTGTCCTCGCCTTCACCCTCATCGCGTCGGCGGAGTCGCTGTTCAGCGCGGCCGCGGTGGACCGGCTGCACGACGGGCCGCGTACCGACTACGACAAGGAGCTGAT
>NZ_JBFAIP010000179.1:0-6355 GCF_040654775.1 Streptomyces sp. NPDC050636 | reverse complement strand
GAACTCCACTTACTCCTCGCAACCTGGACCGGCGCCTACCCCACCCGTCACCGCGACACACCCGACCCCACACCAACCCGACCAAGCCCTACTAGTCGCCCGCGCCCGCATTGACGAACCGTGGATCCCGTGGATCCCGAAGTGCTGTCACTGGCGCCGAATGGGCGCTGTCGAGTCAAGGGTTGGGTGCCGCTCCCACACCGGGTGGCAGCCAGGGGCAACCGTCGCGAGAGAATCCATGCCATTGAGAGTGCTGCGGCGGGGAGGGTTTGCTGGGAGGCAGGGTGGCGGAGCCAGCCATGCTCACTGACCAGGAGGCCAGCAGTTATAGCGAATCGTGCGACCGGGGTGCCGGATCGGTGCGTTGCCGGCGGGCGGGTGCTGGCCTCGGCCGGCGGGAACCGGGTGCCGACGGTCGCCCGCTGGCCCAGGCGATGAGGACACCGTCCTGGAGGCGATCCATCGGCTTCCACGAGATCGGCCGCGCATGCCTGGACCCTCTCTGTGGGCGGGACTGGCCGACCACGGTGGGGCGTTTTCAGGTTGTGGACCGAATGTGCAACATGCGGTGCAGATCACCGCCGCTTTGCGATCCAGGCGGCTAGGGCAACGATCCCGACGGACGCCGCGGCGGCCAGCTTCGCCGACAACATGCCGAAACCTGGCGTCCACCACCCCAGCTTCCACGCAACTGCCCAGGAAAGCCCCACGACCAGCAACGCGCAGACCACAGCCAGCATGAAACGTCCGGCCGTGCCACGGTCGTGTCGGTCACCACTGCTGCTCTGCTCGTCCATGAGGCTGATGCTATGAGCAGGATCATGGACCACAGCCAGTTCTCGCCATATCGCTTGCTCGACCAGCCCACCAGGACGCCGGCGAACTGCGCGCCTTGCTGGCAGCCCCAGCCGCCCGGCCACCTCAGCACCCGGGCGGTGTCCACCGCGGTCAACAACGTACGCAACAACGGACCCCACCTCCTGGACGAGATCGCCGATGACCACGCCGACACCTGAAGGCGAGGGGCTAGCGCAAGCCGCAAAGCACACCCGGCACGGTCGCTGACCGGTCAGGACTTGGTTCGCGCCGCCCGTACGCTCTCTTCCAATGCGGCCATCAAATCCACTGGTGGCGCAGCTTCCGCCGGTTCAATCAGCTCCCCCTTGCCGGCGTTCGCCGCCACGAGTTGCTCCAGGGCGTGTGTGTATTCGTCATGCAGCTCGCGCAGCTCTTCCTTCCGCTGTCCAGATCTGTCACATGAGATCCGTGGTGCAGTCTCGATCTGTTGCGGTCGTACGAGACGGGTGAGCTGACGGGAGTTCCTCTCAGGTCCCTGGGGGCGAGCGTGGATCTTGCCTTTGTACAGCCGGGCTGCTGGAGAGGTTCCTGGAAACTGATGTCAAAGGTCGTTTGCTACGGCTCGATGAGGCCGACGCGGATGGCGTATCGGGTGAGTTCGAGGAGGTCGCGAAGCCCGAGCTGCTGGAGCAGGTTGGCGCGGTGGCGTTCGACGCTCTTGGCGCTGATGACGAGGAGGTCGCCGATCTCCTTGGAAGTGTGGCCTTCGGCGACGAGTTTGAGGATCTCTCTTCGTGTTCGGTGATGGGGCGGGCGGGTAGGGGGTCGCCGCTGCGGGCGCGGTCGAGGTATTTGCAGATGAGGGTGGTTTCGGCGCCGGGGTAGATGAAGGGCTCGTCGCGTATGGCAGCGCGGCAGGCTTCGACGAGGTCGCGGTCCGCGACGGACTTCAGGACGTAACCGGAGGCCTCGGCTTTGAGTGCTTCGAAGAAGTACTGCTCGGTCTCATACATCGTCAGCATCAGGGTGCGCAGGTTGGGGGATGCAGGAGAGTTCACGGGCGGCCTGGAGGCCGGTCTGGCGGGGCATGGCGATGCCGAGGATGGCCAGGTCGATATCCAGGTCGCGGGCGTGGGCGACGGCCTCGGCTCCGTCAGCGGCCTCGGCGATCACGGTCAGGTCCGGTTCGGCGTCGAGGATGAGGCGTACGCCGCGGCGGACGGGGGCGTGGTCGTCGGCGAGCAGGATGCGGGCCGGCTTGGTCATCTGGCGCTGTCCTTGGGATCTGTGACGTTCAGACGTACTTCGGTGCTGCCCTGTTTGCCTGTGCCGACGATGAGCTCGGCACCGATGAGCAGGGCGCGTTCGCGCATGCCGCGTCACAGCGTCATCCGGGGCCTGACCTGCGGTCGACCTACTGCCCCGCCTCAGCCTGAGTGGTTGCGACACCGCTTGTCCATCCGTGGCGACACCCATATCCCGGTCCGCTCGCAGCTGGCAACATGAGCTCCTGCCGCGCCGGATCACCTGGCCTGTTCTGCCGCGCGCGGTACGCCATCGCAAACATCGAACAGAGGGGGATGGGTTGTGCCTGCTCCACGGATGCGTACGACACCACTGCCCGGCATCGGGGTTCAGTACGACCTCAGTACCCGCGCACACCGGCACCTGTCGGTGATTGCGCACCGGGACGGAACCCGGACTGTGAACGTCTACCGGGCCGACGATCCCGATGCCTGCGCGCAGTCGCTGCACCTGACGGGTACAGAGACGGCGTCGTTGATCGACGCGCTGATGCCGGCTCACCACAGCCCGAACCTGCTCCACACCACCGATCTGGGCCTGGTTGCCGAGCGGATCGAACTGTCCGCGCACTCGTACTGGAACGGCCGGGTGCTGGGCGAAACCCGGATGCGCACCGAGACCGGTGTGTCGGTGGTCGCGGTCCTGCGACGGGCGGAGGCCCGCCCGTCCCCGGCTCCCGACTTCCGACTCGCCGGCGGGGACACCCTCATCGTGATCGGCACCCGCGAGGGTGTCGACGCGGCCGCCGCGATACTTGGACGGGAGTGATCGCCGATGCACTCAGCCGTCTTCCTCATTGAATTCGGGGCGATCATCCTCGGACTGGGCCTCCTCGGACGCGTCGCGGGCAGGTTGAAGTTCTCCCCCATACCCCTGTACCTGCTGGCCGGACTGGCTTTCGGCACCGGCGGCCTGCTGCCACTCGGCGCAAGCGAAGAGTTCGTCGCGATCGGCGCAGAGATCGGCGTCATTCTGCTGCTGCTGATGCTCGGGCTGGAGTACACCGCCAGCGACCTCGTCTCCAACCTCAAGACCCAGTACCCCGCGGGCCTGGTCGACTTCGCTCTGAACGCAGTACCCGGCGCCGTGGCCGCGCTGCTGATGGGCTGGGGCCCGGTCGCCGCCGTCGTACTCGCCGGAGTCACCTGGATTTCGTCCTCGGGAGTCATCGCCAAGGTGATGGGAGACCTCGGCCGGCTCGGCAACCGCGAGACCCCGGTGGTCCTCAGCATCCTGGTCCTTGAGGACCTGGCCATGGCCGTCTACCTGCCCATCGTCACCGCCCTGCTCGCCGGAGTGAGCCTGGCCGCCGGCAGTGCGACGCTGGCCATCGCCCTGGGCGTCGCCGGTGCGGTGCTGTTCGTCGCCGTCCGCTACGGCAGGCTGATCTCGCGCTTCGTCTCCAGCGAGGACCCCGAAAAGCTCCTCCTGGTCGTCCTCGGCCTGACCCTGCTGGTCGCCGGGATCGCCCAGCAACTCCAGGTGTCGGCCGCCGTCGGCGCGTTCCTGGTCGGTATCGCCCTGTCCGGCGAAGTCGCCGATGGCACCCACACGCTGCTCAGCCCGCTTCGGGACCTGTTCGCGGCCGTGTTCTTCGTCTTCTTCGGCCTGCACACCGATCCCGCGAGCATCCCGCCCGTACTGCTGCCCGCTTTGGCTCTCGCCGTCGTCACCGCGTGCACGAAGATCGCCACCGGCTACTGGGCCGCGAAGCGCGCCGGCGTCGGCGTCAAGGGCCGCTGGCGCGCCGGCGGCACCCTCGTCGCCCGCGGCGAGTTCTCCATCGTCATCGCCGGGCTAGCCGTCACCGCCGGCATCGAACCGGCGCTGGGGCCGCTGGCCACCGCGTACGTCCTCAATCTGGTCGTGGTCGGGCCGCTCACCGCCCGCTACGCCGAACCGGCGGCCGCCCGGATCACAAAGCGCCGCAGCCCGAACGGGCCGGATTTGGCCGCTGTGCCCTCCCCGGCGAAGTCGCCGGAGACGGTCTCGGCCCAGGACCCGGCTGGCCGCGGGTGAGTGAGGATGCCTGGGTGGTGCCCTCGGCTTCGCCCGCACCTCACCCGCGTCATGACGGGTAGCCCGGCCTGGCAGGCCGATGCAACAGGGCACCTGGCCTCCGGTGCGATCACCCTCTTTCGAAGGTCCTGTGGCCGTTGAGCATCGTGTACCTGGCCTGCCGCATCGCTGCCCGCCGCCGAGGCGCTGACGGTCAGGCCCGGTCGCTCGGGGGGTGTGGTTCGAGGCGTCCGCGCTCCCCGAACCAGCGAGCGAGTTTGCCGCGGCGGCCGACGGCGCGCAGGCGTTGTTCTGCGGCCTCCCGGACGCTCGGTGTGGTGACCAGGAGTAGCTCATCACCGGTTTGTAGGACGGTCTCCGCTCGGGGAACAAGACTGCTGCCGTTGCGGACGATGAGGGTGATCACCGTGGGTGGCGGGAGTCGGGGCTCAGCGACGGTGACACCGTGGAGCCGTGCCCCGGGCGGGATGGCGACGGTGAGCAGGTCGGCGTCCAGGACGTCCAGAGGCGCGGCTTCGACCTGGATCTCGCGCAGCGCACCCAGGCGGGTCTGCCCCAGTCCGCGGGCCATCGCGGGCAGGGTGGGGCTCTGGATCAGGGTGAAGACCACGACGAGGACAAAGACGATGTTGAGCAGGTGCCGGGACCCGTCGACGGCCGCGATGATGGGGAGGGTCGCGAGCACGATGGGGACGGCACCACGCAGACCGGCCCAGGAAATGAACGCCTGCTCCCGCCGCGGGGTGCGGAAGAAGGCCAGGCAAGCGACAACCGACACTGGCCGTGCGACGAGAAGGAGCACGAGGCCGACGGCGAGCGCGGGCAGGACGGCTGAGGGGAGTTCACTGGGATCGACGAGCAGGCCGAGCATGACGAAGAGGCCGATCTGTGTCCTGGTGTGAAGTCGGGGCGGGGAGGGCGGACGCGGGGCATGTCGAGGTGAACAGACTGCCGGCCCCGGCGGACGATGGCGACTGCATCGTCGAGCTGTGCCCGCTCTTCTGTCGTCAGATCATCAAGATCGCGCCGCGTGTTCGGGGCGAAGGACCTTGTCTCTACATCGACGCCGACGGGCTGGTCGGCGGGCTGGTCGGCGGGCTGGTCGGCGGGTGGGGCGGGGAAACCGGCCCAAGCCCGAGGCGGGGTCCTGTGTCATCGTCGAATGCCTCGCAGAACGTGGTCAGAGCGTCGGTGAGGTGGTCCAGGGACCGTGCGGCAAACAGGAATGGCTGATACCCCGCGGCGCGGTAGGGGGTTCTGGCCATGGCGCGGACGTCCCACGCCCGGATCTCACGTTGAGGCAGTTCCCTGATCTCGCCGTACGAGGAGAGCAGCGCCGCACCGTACGCCTTGACGTGCCCGGTTTGGGTGAGCACCCCGAACTCAAGGGTGTACCAGTACACGCGGCTGAGCAGTTCGAGGGCTTCCTTGGTGCGGAGTCGTTGGGCCGTCCGGCCGATGACGCGGTACAGGTCGGCGAAGCGCGGCGACAGCAGGTGCACGCCGTGGCCGAACACATCGTGGATCACGTCAGGTTCCGGGGTGTACAGCGGTACGGCGGGATGGCGGACGAACTGCACGGCGTGGAAGAAGCCGCGTCCGAGCGATTCGAAGAACCTACGGTTGCTCACGAATCCGCCGGCGAGGGTGAAGTCGAATCCCGTGCGGGCTTTGAGGGCCGCCCCGACCTCGGTGTGCTGCGGGATCCGGTCGGCCGGGAGGCACGCCTCCTCGCGGGCGTCCAGGATCTCTTCGCACGCATGGGCGCGCAGGGCAGGTTCCAACGCGGCGTGGACGGTTCGCCACGTCGCGTGCTCTGCGTCTGTGTAGGCGACCGGGGGCGAAGGGTGGCCCACGCGGTGGCCCCGGGCCAGTCCGGAGAGTGCGTCCCGCCGCTTCAGGTACCCAGGGTCGCGCACACCGGGATGAAGGTGGGAAGGACCGAGCCGGCCGTCCGCTGTGATCGGGATCCCGTCACCTGTATCGCTCATGATCGATACCGTGCCCATGTCCGGACGGCGGATCACCACTGCCGCATCCGCTGAGGCGAATCCCGGCCAGTCACAACCACCGGCGGAGCCGTATGCGTGGTCTGAGTGCCGCGAGCGGCCTCCGCCCTTTCACCGGCCGACCGCGTAGCCCTGCATTCCGCGGGAGTCGGCGGCGGCGGAGAGGACGCCGCGCTGCGGGTCGCGGGCGACCGCGCAGAGCCGTCCTTGCGACCAGGGGCCGG
>NZ_JBFAIP010000178.1:0-6541 GCF_040654775.1 Streptomyces sp. NPDC050636 | reverse complement strand
GGAGGTGGCCTCGTCCAGCAGCAGCAGCCTCGGGCGGCGCAACAAGGCGCGGGCGATCGCCACGCGCTGGCGCTCGCCACCGGAGAGTCGGCTGCCGCGATGGCCGACGTCGGTGTCCAGCCCATGGGGCAGACCGTCCGCCACCACGTCCAGGCGGGCCAGCCGCAGGACGCGGGCGAGTTCCTCGCCGGTGGGATCGGCGGTGCCGAACGTCAGGTTGTCGCGCAGGGTACCGGCGAGGACGGGGACGTCCTGCTCGACGTAACCGATGGACGCGCGAAGCCGGGCCAGTGGCCATCGCTGCACGTCCTCGCCGTCCAGGAGCACGCGACCGGCTTCGGGCTCGTAGAAGCGCTCGATAAGCGAGAAGACCGTGGTCTTGCCGGCGCCGGACGGGCCGACGAAGGCAGTCAGCCCGCGTGCGGGAACGGAGAAGGAGACCTCGTCGTGGACGCGGGGCAATCCGGGGCGGTAGGCGAAGCACACCCGATGGAACGCCACGCCGAGGGGTGACCCACCGCGTTCGGAAGCGGTGGTGGAAGCCGTGGCTGAGGGAGTGTTGGGGCCGGCGGGGGCGGAATCCGCCTCGGTACGCCTGGTTCGCTTGCCGTCGCGGACCGCCGCGTCGCCTTCCCGTACCTGCTCGGCGTCCAGGTTCTCGACCGCCAGCCTCTCAACGTCTCCGATACGGACCGCCGCCGCCGATCCGACCTGGAGCTGACCGACGCCTTCCACCAGTTGGCCGATTCGAGGAGCCAGAGCGAAGAGGTAGAGGAGGAACGCGACGAGTGTGGAGACACCGATGGCGCCGGAAGTGACGCGTGCGCCCCCCACCCCGAGCACAACGAGGAAGCTGATCTGGAAGACCACCGCCGACACCGACGTCGACACCGCCTCCCACGCCGCGGCCCGTACCCCGGTCCGGCGGGCGTCCTCGGCCGCCTGGTGCAGCGCCGCGGTCTCCAGCCGCTCGGCGCCCGACGCCTTGACCGTGCGGAAAGCGCCGAAGACCCGCTCCAGAGCGGCCCCGATGTGCCCCACCGACTCCTGTGTGTGCCGGGTGGCGCGGCCGATCCGCGGAGCCACCACTGCCACGATGACGCCGACGCAGGCGATCACGGCGAGGGTGACACACAGCAGCACGGCGTCGAGCAGCCCCATCATGACGACCGTCGCCACGGTGGTCAGTGTGCCGGTGACCGCAGCGGACACCGCCTGGGGCGCGGTCTGGCGCAGCAACGCCGTATCGGAGGTCACGCGGGCGATCAGATCGCCCGGTTCGGTGCTCTCCACCACGGCCACCCGTAGTCGAAGAAGCCGGTCGGCCAGCCGACACCGGGCAGCGCACACGATGGACTCGGCCGACCATTGCAGCACGTAGTGCCCCAGACCGACGAGGAGTGCCCCGGAGACCAGCAGCAGGCTGAGCACGAGTACGGGCCCGGCCGCGGGGTGCCCCCGGCTCATGTCGTCCATCACGTGCTTGGCCGCCATGGGCTGGGCCAGGCCCAGGACGCTGCCCAGGAGCCCCAGGGCGACGCCGATGGCCAACCGCCCGCGCTGCCGACGCAGCTGACCTGCGAGGGCCCGGTGCCCCGGCTGGGAGCCGCCCGGTTCCTCGTGCGCCCGGGCCCCCGTGCCGTCGCCGGGGAGGGCGCAAGACGTCTCGATGGGGGGTGCCGCGCTCATCGGCTCACTCCACGGTGAAGAAGCGCTGGAAGTAGTCGGCGGAGGCACCCTCGCCGACGAGGACGCCCTCGGCCTCCACCCAGGCGTGCGCCGCGAACGGCGGGCGGCTGCGTACTCCTACGCACCAGGCGGGCCACTGGCCGTACCAACGGCACAGCAGGACGGTAGCCAGGGACCGGGGCAGGCACCCTTTCTGGCCTCCCGCGGCGAGGCTCACGGCGAGCACCGTCTCGCGCGCCATGCTTGCCTCGGCGAGGGTAGCGGGCCTGGCACCGCGGCGCAGCCGACGCAGGACGGCACGGATTCGGTCGGGCGGCTGGGTGGCCAGCACGTGCGCACAGCACACCACCACCCGGGCCAGGATACGACGGGCCGGCGGAACGGAGCGTGGGCGGTACGGAACCGCTTCCGACATCGACATGCGTGGCTCTCCGGTCTGGACGGTCCGGGCTGGACAGACGGGCCTGGACGGAGTCGGGCGGGCGGATCGGATGGATCGGACGGACCGGGCTGGCCGAACTGATTCCGCATCGGCGGGTCCTGGGGGCAGCGCTCAGGAGGTGACGAGCCCCACGGAGTGCAACTCGTCGACGATGCGGCCGACGTCCTCGGTAGCCAGGTCGACGTCGACGTTGTCGTACCGCGTGGTCAGGATCTCCACCGCGCGCTCGGTGCCGTAGCCGTCGAGGAGGGCCTGGAGGACGATGGTGGCCGTTGGATTGAGCGTGTAGTACTCGGCGCTCTCCTGGTCGAGCAGTGCCATGCCGTATTCGGTCTCGGTCATCAGGACACCGGGCTTCAGGGCAAACACCGGTTCACCTCTCTCTGGTCTCTCGGGGCTCTCGGTTGGCGGCAGGCAGAGCCGCGGATACGGCCGAGGGGCGGGGCGGGACGGTGTTCCGGCCGTGGGACGGCGCTGCGCGACGAGCGGGCGGTGGCGTCAACTCCCGGGACCGCAACCAGACTTCGCACGCGATGGTCGGGTGCAGCAGGTAGCTCTCCGTCTCTGCGGTCAGAGCGCGACGGCACCATTCGCGCAGCACCCGCTCGTCGACCAGGCCGAGCCGGGCGAGCCGGGAGTCCTCGCACAGTGCCAGCAGCGCCCGGCGGTGCTCGCGCAACCCCGCCTCCTCCTCGAACGTGGCGTTCGCCTTGGTGTCGCGGGTGCGGCTGGCCTCCGGGACGATGCCGCGCATGGCCTCGACGATGAGCGGCTTGTACCGCCACGGGGTGATCCGCTCCTGCGGCCGGACGGCGAGGGCCGCCTCGATGACGTGGGCGTCGTAGTAGGGGGCGCAGACGGCGATTCCCAGCGGAGCGGCCATCTGCCCGATGTGCCGGGCCGATTGGGAGATGCCGTCCATCCCGACCAGCTCGCGGTGTTCGCCGTGTCCCCTGCCCCGTGGCTGGACTGCGGACCGCCCCGCGCGGAGCAGTTCGCGCGCCGCGGTGACAGCATCCGGTGTCGCCCAGGGCGGCATCCGGGGCGGAACCGCCCAGCCGAGCAACGGCTCGTTCACCGGTAGCGCCGGCTCGGTCAGATCGCGGGCCACCCCATCGAGCCATGTCCGATAGGGGCTCCGGTCCAGGAGTTGGCGTAGCACTCGTCTCCGGGACCATCGGTATTTGGCGGCGTACCCCCGTACGGCCCCCACGGCAATGAGGGGATGGGTGCGCACCAGTGCGTGCAGGCGGGCGGGCGTTCCGGCCAGGAGCTCGTCGCCGCCCAGGCCGGTGAGATGGATGCCGGACCCGCGGGCGGCCGCCAGTTCCACGATGTCCATGCGGCGATTGCGGTCGACGGTGAGGATGCTGGGCGTGTCCAGGATGTCCTCAAGGGCGTCGATCCCGGCGAACGTCATGGCTACGTTCTGGGCGGGTACGACGTGGTGTTCGACGCCGTTCAGCGCCCCGACGGTCCGCTCGGCCCAGTACACGTCATCGCCGGCCTCGTCGTGGATGGCTGCGGTGTAGGCGACGACCTTGGTGCCCCCGCGTGCCGCGGTACAGCACAGGGCCGTGGAGTCCAGCCCGCCCAGGTCCGACGTCACCAGGTCGCGCCCGCGGGTGCGCACCTCGATCGCTTCGATGAGGGCTTCTCTCAGGCGCTCGGCGCCGACGGCGAGCGGGACGTCGGGGTCGGGCGGTGACCACCACCGCGTGGTGCAGGTCCGCCCGTCGGGGTGGAGCGTCAGACAGTGCCCTCCGGGCACGGCGTGCAGGCCGCGCCACAGTGGGTCCCCTGCGCGGGGGTACGGCGCGCCAAGGGTGAGCATTTCGAGGGCGATTCGGCACTCGTCCAGTTCGGCACCGACCAGTTCGGCGAGTACGTCGGCCCGGTCGGACGCCACGCTCACCGGTCCGTGGCCGGACGTTCCGGTTCGGGTGTGGAACACACGGCGCAGGTCCACGACGCCGGCACGCACCCGCACCCGGCCACCGCCGCTGACGACCAGGTGGAAGCTGCCGGCCCAATCGGCCGCGCGGTCCACCGCCGTCAGTGAGTCGGCGCCGTCGGCCGCAGCGGCGACCCGCTCGGCATCCCGCGCCGTGACGGCGTGTTCTCCGATCACTGCGACGCGCGTCCCCCCGTGTTCCCCCACCACGAGCGCCTCCGGTGCCCAGCGGCCCACGAGCCAGGGGCGCCCTGATGCGTGCGTCAGAGTCCGGTCCGCGTGGGAGAACGCCTTGGTGACGAGGGCCGCGGCCGCGTCGGTGTCGGGCAGGACGACGAACCAGGCGGGTACGGCCTGGAGCGACAAGGACTGGTCCATGGGCTACGGCCTTTGGTCGGTGATGCTCGAATAAGTGAGCGGGTGGCGGCCGGCTGCCGCCACCCGGTGGCCGGACCGGCTCAGCGGTCGGCCCGATGCGCGTTGAGACCCGGACCGCTCAGCGGTCGCGAGTGGGCTCGGTCAGAGGAACTGCTTGCCGTGGAGGATGTCCTTGGGGCCCTGGCCCTTGAGGCCGGTGACCTTGCGGAAGCTGCCGGCCTTGGTGACGGTGGGGCGCTCGTACGTCATGATCTTTCTCCTTTGTTCATGGGGACAGTTGAACAACAGGCGCCTGTACGGCGGATTTCAATGAACTTCCATCGCAGAAGTCACGAGCGGCAAATCCGCAGCACAACAGTAAGTAGGACTAGCGCAACATCACAACGACATTCAGCCGGTATTGAGGGGTACTCAGAGGGCGTGCAATTCAAGTGCGCCGCACACGAACAACCCCTTGCGCCCCTCCGGTAGGGGCGGCGAACAGTTCACGAAAAAACGTTTTACTCGGCTATCTAGCGTTGCTAGTTAAAGGAGACACCAATCCCATCCGAATTAAATGCGAACAAGGTGTCGATGGACTCAAGAGCCATTCGCCCTTAACGTCGAAGCCGGGATCGTCGCGCCGTATTTTTTGGGTGACAAGCGGCCCACGGCTCGCCCCAGGGAACTCAGGCATGAGTGCGTTGGAGGCAGTCAACTCGCATAAGAAACACGGTAATTGAGGCATCAAGCGCCCCGCGTCATACTCATTCGGTCCGCATGGCGAGCACTTCCTCCGGGCCCCGCACCCAAGCTCGCCACCGGCCGTGTCACACCGCGGTCCGCACATCAATCATGCACGTACGCCGCGAATGCTTCCTACGCCCTCTCATTGAAGGGGACGAACCGCACCTCCTCCACCGCCGTCTCCGGCGCCTGCACCGTCTCGACCGCGATGCGGACGCCGTCGTCCATCGGTCATCCGTAGATCCCGGTGGAGATGGCGGGGAAGGCAACCGTGCGGGCGCCCAGTTCGTCGGCCACACGCAGGGAATCCCGGTAGCACGAGGCAAGGAGCTCGGAGCGGTCCTCCTGGCAGAGCTGCCCGGCTGGTGACCCGCGGCGGCATCCGCCTCGGAGCCGCAAGCGTCGAGGGCTCGGTCGATCCGGAAGACGCCCAGCTCAAAAACGTGCAAGATGATGCTGTCGACGCCGCCCACCTCACTGGCGGAACCGTTCACGACTGGCCCTGCTGGAACGCGATGCCGACGGATTCGTGCCGCACGCCTACTACTCTCCCCGTCCATGCCCGCCTATGGGGCTACGCACAGGACGTCACCGTCACCGTCGGCTACGGCTTCCGCCCCATACGGGCCGCGACCCGGCTCTTCTCCCTGATGCTCCTCAGCACGCTCGGCAACGCGCTGATCATCACCGGCTGGATCCTCGCGACAACGATCGCGGCCGGCACGTCCGACGAAGTACGACCCAGTAGGGCAGCGCCCATGAACCGCGAGCAGTGGCGGCCGTTCCTGAAAGATTGGAGCGAGGAGTGGATCGTCGGGTACGACCCCGAGCAGGACGCACCCTTGGATGACGAGGTCGTACGGGACGGCTGGCTCGGGTTCGCCCCGGCCGGCGAGGATGAGATCGCGGCAGCCGAGGCCCGCCTGGGCCGGACATTGCCGCCCTCGCTCCGCGAGTTCCTGTTGACCACCAACGGGTGGCGGGACGCGGGGAACTCATCTACCGGATCGCGAGCACCTCAGAGCTCGCCTGGCCGGCCGATACCGACGAGGACTCCGGCTGGATCGACGCTTACAGCGACACCGAGTTTGCCGACGAGGACGAGGACGAAGAGCCCGAGGGCGAGATCCTCGCCCGTTCCCTGCGTCTCTCTCGACGGGGGGGACGCCTTGAGACCGCAATCAAACGGTTAGCCTGCATCGGTCAACATCGCGTAGAAAAGCGCGTAATAGCAGTCGACCATGGGGGCCTCAGCCATGCCCGATCCCTGGTGGTCACGGTGCGGGAGACCCCGCTGAACGGACCGACGCTGAAGCATCTGGTCGCGCTGGACGAGGCGGGCGCAGTGGTGC
>NZ_JBFAIP010000177.1:0-7081 GCF_040654775.1 Streptomyces sp. NPDC050636 | reverse complement strand
CAGGGCCTGTTTCATCTCGCGGTAGTCGTTCTCGATGCGCCACCTGAGTTTCGTGTTTCGGACGAGGGTGGCCAGCGGGGTGTTCTCGGGCAGGTTGGACAGCCAGAACTGCATGGGTTCGTCCTCGGTGGCGGGCCATTCGGCCAGCAGCCAGCACGCCGGCAGCTCGGCGCCGGCCACGGCTTTGCGGATCTCGCGTCCGGCGGGCCTGATCCGCAGGGCCACGAAGCGGGAGTACATGCGCTTCAGGCCACTGCGGCCGGTGCCGGGTCGTGAGCCCTGCCTCCACTGCACTGGCCGTGCGGTGCGTTTGCCGGCTGCGATGACCAGCTGCTTCACGGTCTGGGCCGCCTCAGGGTAGGCAGGCACGGGCGGTCGGCCGCGGCCGCTGTAGGCCGGGGTGCACGGCCGTGCCTGCTCAGGCTGGGCGGTGGTCGTGGTCGAGATACCCACCACGTAGTGGAGATCGCGGTCCTCCAAGCCGAGCCGGAATGCGGCAGTATCCCCGTAGCCTCCGTCGGCGATGGCCAGGGGGACCTCGATGCCCCAGGACCGCGTCTCATCGATCATGTCCAGGGCCAGCTGCCACTTCTCGACATGGCCCACCTCTGCAGGGATGCCGCACTTCTCGCGTCGGGACACCTTGACCGGATCGGCCTTCGGCGAAGCGTGATCCCAGCTCTCGGGCAGGAACAGACGCCAATTCACCGCCGCCGAGGCCCCGTCGGACGCCAGATGCAGTGATACCCCGGCCTGGCAGTTGGTGACCTTGCCCGCCGTGCCGGTGTACTGCCTGGTCACGCACGCGGACGCGTCCCCGTCCTTGAGGAACCCGGTGTCGTCAATGATCAGCGCCGTCGGGTTGACGACCTGCTGCATCCGCCACGCCAGACGGGCCCGCACATGGGCCGCATCCCACGGACTGGAGGTGATGAAGTGGGCCAAGGCCTGCCGGTTGCCGTCCTCGCCCAGGCGGGCGGCCATCGGCTCCACCGACTTGCGGTGTCCATCCAGCAACAGCCCCCGCAGATAGACCCCACCCCACCGACGCTGATCCGCACGCGCGAACGGCTCGAACATCTCCGCCGCGAAGTCCTCCAGATCACACCGGACCACGGCCAACTCCCCACCCATCACACTCGATCAACGACACCACCGATCAAGCAGACACGCCACTGCCGAGTGAACCTGACCAAGCCCTACTAGGGGCTGTCCGGTGAATCACCCACGACCCGCCGGACAGCCCCTAACTCGCCTCTACGCCTGGCTCACCGGCAGACCACTCACCGGCACCCGCGTCTCACCCTTCGCAGCGTCCCGAGACCGGTCAGGGCACAACCGGCATACCCACAACTGTGATCGCAGTGCCAGCTGGTCGATTCAGAAAACGGTTCGGAAGTCACGACCCACAGGGCTCCACCGTCCCACATCCCAAGGAGCGACCGCCCTCGCTCGCATCAGCGCGCTCAGGGCTCCGTCTGTACGCCCCCGCTCGGGGGCGCACTTGACATGCCTCCTGACGCATACTCATGCCGCCCGGACTGATGGGCACTCAGCGACTGGAGATACGGGCATGAGAGTTCTGCACACGATCCGGCGCAGCAGGATCGCACAGAGGCTGGGAATCAGGACAGCCCGCCGCACCCCCGACGGTGGCGTCATCCGGCGCATCCGCACCGTACCGGTCCTTGCCGGGGCCTTCGCCCTGGCCGCGGCAATGACCGTCTTCGCCCCGACCACCGCACAGGCGGCCGTGGCATGCAACGAGACGGCGCTGATCAACGCCATCAACACCGCCAACTCCGCCGGCGGGGGCACCGTGGTCCTGACAAAGGACTGTACGTACACCCTCACCACGTCCCACGGCAGCGACACCGACGGGCCGGACGGACTGCCGATCATCACCACCGCCATCACCCTGTCCGGCAACAACAACATCATCACCCGCTCAACAGCCGTGGGTACCCTCCCCTTCCGCATCGCCAAGGTCGCCTCCACCGGCAACTTCACCCTCAAGGGGAACATCACCCTCAGCAACGGCCTCGCCGGAACTGACGGCGGCGGCATCCTCAACCACGGCACGGTGACCCTCACCAACAGCGCCCTCACCGGCAACACCGCCGCGGGCAAAGGCGGCGGCCTGTCCAACACCGACATCAGCGCCCCCGCCACCGGGGCAACGGCGACGTTCACCGGCAGCATCGTGTCCAACAACACTGCCATTGGCCGGGGCGGCGGCATCTACAACGGCCTTCGAAGCACGCTGACGACCACCAGCAGCTTCGTCAACGGAACCAACTCCGGGTTGCAGGGCGGCGGCATCGCCGCCATCAACTCCACCGCGACCACCCTGACCAGCACCCCGGTCAGCACCAACCAAGCCACCCTCAATGCCGGCGGCGTCTACCGCGTGGGCGGCACGATGACGGTCACCACCTCCCCGATCTCCGGCAACACCCCCAATAACTGCACCGGCAGCTCCCCCGCAGTCCCCAGCTGCACCGGCTGACCACACAACCACCAGCCCTCACCAACAGGTAAGAGAACCGGCCGGACCGCCCCCCCGCGGGCGGCCCGGCTCCCTTGTGTCCAGACAGGACGCGGAAGGCCGCCATCCGGGTAGATCGGCAGGCCGGGATCGGCAAGACGAACGTCAGTTGCGCCTGGCCTCGGCGGCCCCGTCGCCGATGACACTGTTGGGCCTGGTCCAGCATATGGCGGAGGTCGAACGCAACTGGTTCCAGCGGGTTTTTGCCGGTCTTGACGTGCCCCTGGTGTACGAGGAGGGCAAGGGCGATGGTTTCGGGCTCGCCCCGGGCCGCAGTATCGACGAGGCGCTGACCACCTGGCGCGCGGAAGTCGCACGGGGCGTGATCTGATCACCGCCTCTTCGCTGGACGACTCCGGCAAGCTCTCGGAGCAGGAGGCGGGGCACGTCGGGGACCAGGAAGTTTCCTTGCGCTGGATCCTGATCCACATGATCGAGGAGTACACGCGCCACAACGGCCACGCGGATCTGCTCCAGGAGCGCATCGACGGTGTCACGGGGGCTTGAGGCATGGCTGGTGAATTATCTCCGGAGCCATAGCCAGATCACGGCGACAGTCACAGTGCCGTGAAAGACATACGCCCGCTTGTCGAACCGCGTGGCTACGGCCCGGAATGCCTTGAGGGCATTGATGGTGCGCTCGACTTCGTTCCTGCGTTTGTACGCGGCGCGGTCGAAGCCGGGCGGGCGGCCACCGGCGGAGCCACGCGCCAGGCGGTGCCGGGCCTGGTCCTTCTTCTCTGGGATGGCGTGCGGGATCTGACGTCGTCGCAGGTAGGAGCGTATGCGGCGGGAGGAGTACGCCTTGTCCGCGCTGATCGCGTCGGGTCGGGTGCGGGGGTGCCCGCCGCCCTGACGGGGCACACGGATCCGCTCGACGACGGCCTCGAAGACGGTGCCGTCATGGGTCTGGCCCGGCGTGACGAGCAGGGCCAGCGGGCGGAGTCCGCCCTCGCAGGCGAGGTGGATTTTGCTGGTCAGGCCGCCGCGTGAACGCCCGAGTCCCTCGTCCTCACGGTGCTGGGCTGGCACCCCTTTTTTGGACCGTTGGCGGGCGCGGCCTTGCGGGCGCCGGCGGCGTGCTGGTGAGCGCGGCAGGAGGTGGAATCCACACCGGTCTGGCTCCAGTCCAGCCGCCCCTCGGCGTCCGCATCGGCCTGGACCGCCGAAAGTATTCGGTCCCAGGTGCCGTCCGCCGACCAGCGCCGATGACGGTCGTGGACGGTCTTCCACTTCCCGAAACGCGCAGGTAGGTCGCGCCACGGCACCCCTGTCCGCTCCCGGAAGTAGATCCCGTTGACCACTTTGCGGTGGCTCTTCCACTGCCCACCACGCTTGCCGTTCGTCGGCAGGTACGGCTCCAGTCGCGCCCACTCCGCCTTGCTCAGATCACCACGTCCCATATCCGCCTGAACGATCAAGAACAGGGCGCCGTTCCAAGATCTACTGACGATTCGTCGGACACGACCTAGTCCGATCAGCCCTCAACCCCGTGGCGTGGACGGAATGAAGACCCTGCGCGACCGCAGCGATCACCTACGAGCGGTTCATTCTGCCTAGGGCTGGATGGTGCCAGTACGCCCTGTTGGGTTGAATTATCTGCGGTTTTGGGTAAGGACTGGCGAGGTCGCCGGCTGCGCCGGCCAGGTACGGAGGAGGAACGGCTATGGCAACCGGACAGCGGATTGATCCATTCGCCGCGTTCAATTTCACTCTAGACATCGACGGGTTGGCCGGCTCACACAGTTTCTCCGAGTGCAGCGGGGTCAACGCCGAGCAAGACGTGATTGAGTACCGCGAGGGCAACATGGACTTTTCGGTCGTCAAGCTCCCAGGGTTGAAGAAGTTCGGTGACATCACGCTCAAGCGTGGCTTCACCACCAACCGCGAGCTGTGGGATTGGCGGCGGGCCGTGTTGGAGGGCAATGTGATTCGCCGCAGCGGCCACATCGTGCTCAACGACGAGGCCGGCAAACCGGCGTTGCGGTGGAAGTTCACCAACGGCTGGCCCAAGCAATACTCGGCACCTTCGGTCAGCGGCACTGCCACCGAGGTCGCCGTGGAGGAGTTGGTGTTGGCGGTGGAGAGCTTTGAGCTGGATCAGGGGGCCGGGTGACCGCTGCGGCGCGCCAGTCGGCCTCGCCGAGGTCAAACCCGGTGCGCTGCGGGTGCGGAATATCGGAACGCATCGAGGTATCTGCGCCAACAGGCTCGGCATTCGGACAGAGTTCTACGCCGCCGAATTCTCCGGAAACCTGGGCTCCGTAGGAGGTCGGGCGACGGCATTCTGGGCACTTGCCCTGATCGGGACGCTTGAGCAGCTCAGCCATCCCCGGGAATAGGACCCGGTTCGCCTGCTCCATGACGGCTGTATACCGCTCCTTGTCGACGGGTGTGGTGGTGTTTGAGTCGACGCGATACCAGAGTTTGGTGTTCCGCCGTGCCTCGGTCGTTACCTTGATGGTCTCCGGTTTGTCGACCATCAGGTCGTCTTCCACGAATCGATATCTGCACATCAAGGGGTGGCCTGGTCCCCCACCCAAGCGCGCGAAGTTGACGGCACGGCGACGTGAGCCGGACCGAGCCCACTGGGCGTCCATGGCCCATAGCGCCTCGCGGTAGGAGCGGTAGGCACTTTCGCGTGACTCGGCGCCCGCGGAGGCGTACATGTTGTGGATCTCGCCTTCGGCACGGTGTTTGTGGAACGCGACGGCGTCGTAGAGGACTGCACTGATCTCGGCGATCAGGCGGTTTCCTCCTCGACGAGGAGCACCCCCTGGCGGAAGTAGCCGTAACGCGGCTTGAGGACGGCGCGGCCCCATTCGGCCAGCACAGGTTCGGCCGCTGCCACATTCCCCTGGTGGACCAGCACCGGCTGACCGGCGTAAACGAAATGGCGCCTCCCCTGTCCGCGGGGGCGTTCACGCACGAATATCCGCCTCCTCGCCGAGGTCTACCTGCGCCGAGGTGTCCCAGCAGGCCATCACCGCGAACATGAAGGACGTTAAAAGCGGCTCGACTGCTGAAAATCTCACCTGTACAGCAGATCGGCGTCCACGGCTATCCACTCCCCAATCCACGCCGCGCCACGAACATCACGTGATGGCCCATCAGTCATTCATGACACATCGTCAGCAAAGTCAGCATGGAGTCAGCATGCACCCTGTCAGAGGTGGTGACAGGTGGCGACACATGCACATGCACCAATCCGCCCTGCACCACCTCTGAGCTGCAAAGATGCTGGCCAACCCGCTACACCCGCAACGTCGCCCCAATCCCGGTACCAATGGAAACCGAAGAGGCGCGGCAAGGCATCGTTGCAGGTCAGAGGGTATTTCGAGGTCAGCAAGTCAGCACAAAGTCAGCATCGGCGGCGCCACTCCGGGAAACGGGGCCCCGCATCGCAACCGGTACGACCAGCATGCTCTGGCCATGGAGAGGATGGACCAGATGCTCACGGAGGGGACCGGCCCGGACAGCTGGTGTCAGCGTCGTGGTGGACGGTTCCAAGCTTTGCTGGCGGACCACGCCCTCACCCGGGGTGAGTTGCTCCTGTCGATAGATCCTTTACCGGGCACTCGTCGAGACATCGCGGACGAATTTGCTTGCCTGGCCCGCCGTATGCACAGGCTCTCCGAGGGCCGGAAAGACGCGTCGAGAGCAAGCGCCTGCTCGATCCGCTCGGTCGCGACGCCGACCCAGACGGGCGCAGCAAGACCCGGACGGATTGTCCAGGTCTTGACCATGCAGGATGGTGGCCTGCCTGTCCGGCTACGGCCGGTAGAGCCGAGAGTCTGGCTTCTGTGCCATCACGTTGTCTGTCCGCTCAACGACATATCCGATCTCCCGCAACGTCTCCGCTGCATGCTCATGCGCGTCACGCACGGCCGATTTCATCTGGAGTAGCCGCCATTCCCGTTGTTGTTCGTTCACGACGCCCCTCCAACCCGGCTCCACATCGACCGCAAACTCCCGTTCCAGAAGCAGTAGTACGTCCTCTAGAGCTGGGCGCATGCGGTGCCCGCCAACAGAGAATTGCATCTCTGCGAGCCGCGGCAGCTTGCCCGAGCGCATGCCGGTTCTCGGCCGGCCCTTGCGATCCGCGAGGCGAAGGACGTATGCCATCTCGTCGCGATGAGCATGGACATGCAGGTGAGCGCCAGGCGGGTTCTCCCCGCCCCGCTCGTACTCGTAGCGCATGAGCGGGTCAGAGCCGCCGTCGTAGAAGACATGAATCTCGGTCTTGTCGACTGCCAAGTACTTTCGCGTGCCATCCCAGCAGCAAAAGTGTTGGACGAGGAGGTTAAGGCACCGCTCCGCGTTGATCCGAACAGGGAAACGTACGATACGGAGATCGGACGCCAGAGGGGCCACGCGAATTCGGTTTCCCACGTTCAAAGCCGAAAACCGCGGGGAGTCCTCGCCGAGGACTCCCCGCGTCAATGCAGTCAGCTGGTCGGCGAACTCAGTCGCCTTCTTGTCGAGGGTGTCCCCTTCAGCAGTCACCAGCGAGAAGGGAGTCGATTCCCTCGA
>NZ_JBFAIP010000176.1:0-7146 GCF_040654775.1 Streptomyces sp. NPDC050636 | reverse complement strand
TCTTGGAGGTCGCCGATCTGATGGGTGTTGACGAGTCCGCCCTGGCAGTCCTTTTGCGGGAGGCTGAGCGTACGCTCCGTGGCGCCTCATCGCCGCTGTAGGCGCAGGCTCAGCGCAGGTCCGCGACTTCGTTGGCCATCGACGCTGCAGGAACCGCCGGAGTCGAGTGTGATGAACAGTGACGACGTCGTTCGGTGGAGAGCAATCAGGTTCCTCCCGGGTGCGGCGGGACGCCGGCTCCTGCTGGGCGAACCACGGTCGCCCCGACCGCCTCCCGGCGACCTACCGCCGCACCCACGGCGTGCCCTATTCCCACTGCTGCTACTCGATCGGCGACGACGCACTGTGGGGCGTCAACCGCTGCCACAAAGGTGCCGCGCAGCCGCTGGCCGCGCTGAGATCGATCCGCGCCGCCCGCCCGGATGGCGCCCAAATGTTCGTGATCATGGACAACCTCTCCGCCCACAAGGGCACCACGATCCGCACCTGGGCGAACAAGCATCGCGTCGTGCTGTGCTTCACTCCGACCAACGCTTCCTGGGCCAACCCGATCGAGGCACACTTCGGACCGCTGCGGCAGTTCACCTTGGCCAACTCCCACCACCCCAACCACACCGTCCAGACCCGTGAACTGCACCGCTACCTGCGCTGGCGAAACGCGAACGCCCGCCACCCCGATGTGCTGGCCGCCCAACGCCGCGAGCGCGCCCGTATCCGCGGCGAGAAGGGCATCCGCTGGGGAGGTAGACCGCTCACGCCCGCCGTCGCGTGATCTGGCACCGGGTGAACTCCCCATCCGGGCACGGCGCTGCCGACCTGTGATGGAATTGTCCGGACCACACCCGGCTTGATTACCGCTTTGGGCCGGAGGCACCACCGAGAGGAACAGCACCCGTGAGTGAATGGCAGCTGACCGAGTCATTCCGGAGCAACGCAAGTCCTTGGATCTGATCGAAGGGAAGCTGGGGAAGCGATGAATTCCGCTGAGGAACTCGCCCGGTTTAAGTCGAGCTACAGCGGCGGCTCGGGCGGCGACCGCCTCGAAGTCGCCTATGGCTGGAAGAAGTCGACGTACAGCGGCGGCAAAAGCGGCGAATGCGTGGAGATCTCCACCTGCTTCTGCAAGTCGCACGAGGTCCACATCCGCGACTCCAAGAGCCCCCACGTCACCCACCTGACCGTCACCCCGGCCGCCTGGTCGCACTTCCTCACGCACACCGCACGATGACCAATCCGCTGGCCTGGATCGCCGAGATGCACATGGCGCACAGCCTGACCCTGGTCCAGGGCCTGACCGGCCGCGATGTGCTCGTACGCATCGGTGGTGAGCCGGAGAGCATCCGGCAGCCGGAGGACGAGGCCGAGGCCGAGGCGTTGCGCGACGAGGCGCTGGAGGACTACTGGGACTTCGGCGCGCTGCACGGCGGCGTCACCGGGGACTGGGCCTTCGCCTTCGAGCCGGCGAGCACCTGGGCCTTCGACGACGAGCGCCTCGCGGCCGCGTCGCGCGGCACTCGGCTGATCGGCTGCTACAACGGCGACTCGTTGGGCTTCGTCGAGCACTGGGTGGACGGGACCCTGATCACCAAGTTCGACACGCGGCAGCCCGAACTCCGGCACGAGCAGCGGGGCGAGGACCCCGACCGGCTCGTGCCGGAGATGGGCCGGGCAGGCTTCTTCGACCCGGAGAGCGGGCTGTCGCCGAACCTGCGTGCCCTGGCGCTGCTGCACGACTACACCGGGGTCACCCTGGGCCCGCACCAGGTCACCTTCGGCCTGATGGCCAGGCTTCCGGCGTACGACGAGTGAGGCGGGGCGGATTGCCGCGCACATGGCCGACGCCGAGGAACGGTGGAGGCTGAGGAAGGTTGACCGCCCCCCCCACAACGCGCTGACACATCTCGGTCACACCGGCAGCGTCTTCGTGGTCGAAGCTCAGGCCGCTCTGGTGCTGGACTTCCTGCTGAACGCCGCGCGACTTCCCGCAAAAGGGGGCGGCGCGCGTGTGAAAGATGATGGGTGTGAGGCGCTGGGGCGCTCGCGGGGCGGGATGACCAGCAAGATTCATCTGCTGGCCGACGACCGGGCCTGCCCGTTGTCCTGTCAGACGTCGCCGGGCCAGCGGGGCGACAGCCCCATGTTCGTCCCCGTGCTGGAGGGCCTGAGGATCCGGCGGCGCGGACCGGGCCGACCGCGCAGCCGTCCCGGAAGTGTGACGTGAAGTCGAACGCGTCCCGCCGGGCATCGTGGTTCAGCAAACTCACCTCTGCGGCCTTCGTATGAATCTGATTCCGTGGCGGAACGCAGGATCATGCGGGGGCCGTCAGCGTGCCCTGGGAATCCCCCAACGAGTGAGCACGTACGAGACGACGTTCGAGGTCACAGGTTAAATAACAAGCTTAGGGCGCGTCGTCTACGGCGCCAGGGGCCAGTGCGGGGGCGGGGAAGGCGTGGCGGGCCTCGCCACCGGACCACCACACTCCGATGGCGAAGACCGCGGCCGCCTCCAGCAGTGCCGCGCGGTGCAGGCCGCCGCAGGGCAGCGGGGCGCAGCCCATTGAGGTGATCAGCTCTGCTGTCACAGCGGCGGCGAGCGGGGCGTCCGTGCAGAAGGGCACGGCCAGCGGCGCACCCTCGAAGGCCGGCAGTGGCAGGGTCCAGATGCTCTCGTGCGGGATGCCGAAGACCTTGGCGACGTGGGCGTCCGGTGCGGCGGCCGCGAGGCGTTGGGCGACCGAGTCCGTGCCGCCGGCCGTGGTCAGGGCGGGGCCGTCGGCGGCGGGGGCCATCGGCACCGTGCAGTCGAGTACGGTCCGCCCGGCGAGAGCCGGGGCCAGTTCCTTGGCCAACTGCGGTGCGACGTCCGCGGGTACGGCGACCAGTACTGCCTCGCCGTACCGCGCCGCCTCGGCCAGGCTGCCATGGCCAGCGGCTTCGATACCGGCCGCCGTCCTGGCCGTGGCCGCGGTGTCCCGGCCACCCACCATGACCTCATGTCCGGCCCGTACCCAGGCCCCGCCCAGCGCCGCCGCCATGGCGCCCGTACCGAGAATGCCGATGCGCATCGTCCTGCTCCTGGTTGTGGTGTTCGCGTTGTTCTCGTTGTTCGCGTTGTGGGATGTCATGCCGGGGACGCTATGCGGGCCGATGCACACCGCTTGGTAGGTATCGACACGGCAGGATGTCCCCATGGGAGAGCTCGGAGCGCAGCGAGAGCCAGATGAGATGGACGACCTGGGCGGGGATCCGTTCGCGGCGGACTGCCAGGCCCGGATCGCCTTCGAAGTGCTGGCCAACCGCTGGGACAGCGTGGTGGTCTTCGTCCTTGGCGAGGGGGGCTCGATGCGGCCGCGGGCGCTGCTGGCCCGGATCGGCGGGATCAGCCCCAAGGTGCTGAACGAGGCGCTGCGTCGGCTGGAGTACAACGGCCTGGTGGAGCGCCGCCGTTACGCCGAGGCCCCGCCCCGCGTCGACTACACCCTCACCGAGGCCGGCACCGCCCTGCTCGCTCCGATCCGCGCGCTGGGCGCGTGGGCCGCGGCCCACGCGGACACCGTCCTGGCGGCCCAAGACCGCTACGGCCGTCCCTAAGAACTGTCCGGTGGCTCACGTTCGCAGCCACAGACGCATCGCTGCGACGGTGTCCGCTGAACATCTGCGATGGCGGTCATACATGGTCTGCCACCTGCCGAACCGGGTCGGCAGATCCCTCCACGCAATACCCGTGCGCAAACGGAACACAATCCCGTTGATCACCTTGCGGTGGCACTTCCACCGCCCGCCCCGCCCCGTGTTCCTCGGCAGGTACGGTTCCAGCCGAGCCCACTGCGCATCGGACAAGTCACCCCGCCCCACTCGGCTGAGACCGATCCGTGACGCGGTCCGTCACCGACCCATCAGACTCGCTCTGGCCACGCCTGGGCGTCCTTTTGCTTCAACGGCCGCGAAGAGGTTCTGACCTGATCTCCCCACGGTTTTGAGATGTCTCACCGCACAGTGCCGGGTGCAAGGATCTCCTGCATGAACAGCGGACCCCTCGACCTGCGACAGGTCACAGCCCCAGGTGACGTCACGCCGGAGCTCAGGCAAGCACTCATCGAATGCTGGATTGAGGTCACCAACGCCGGCGGGGCAGCAGGGTTTCCCTTCCCGCCCATCGATGCGAGCAAGGTCGCCCTTGCGGTTGACTCCCTCGTCGCGGGCCTCGCCCCTGAGACGAGCCGCCTCGTGGTCGCATCGATCAACGGCAACCTCGTCGGGTGGCTGAATGTTCGGCGTGATCCCTTTGAGCTCATCGCCCACTGGGGCACGCTCCACCATGTCCAGACACGGACGAGCCTGCGGGGCCGCGGCATCGGGGCTGCTCTCATCAATCACGTTCGTGACATCGCCCGCGACGGGATGGGGCTGGAACAACTCCACTTGGCTGCACGCGGCGGCGTGGGGCTGGAGGACTTCTACGTCCGCCTCGGTTGGAAGGAGATCGGCCGTTGGCCGGGCGCTCTTCGCCTCGCCCCCGGGGACGATCGCGACGAAGTCCTGATGATCCTGGCACCGCTGTGACGCCAAGCCTCTGTCTCAGCACTACCGCCAGACAAGAGATCCGTGTTCGCCCCGAGGAACACGGCATCTCGCATGTCAGGCAGACCTCACGGTGTCTCATGAGACACCGAAACGGTGGGACGAAACGGTGGGGAATGTTTCCTGACTTCACTCCTCTCGTCGAGCCGGGTCAGGGTTGAGCTGGGCGGCCATGAGCTCGCGGTTGGCTGCGCGAGCTGCGACCTCGCCCAGGACCTCGTTGAGGTGGGCTTCGAGGCGGCGGACCTGGCCGCCGGCGTCCATCCATGTGACCCGTGCCGGCCCGATCGTGAGCTCCAGGTCGACTGAGGAATGCCATCGCGCCCCGGCGGATTGCCATGAGGTTAGAGAGAAGGGTCCACCATGACCACACCCACATCGAGTGCACCGAGCGCTGTGCCACTGAACCGTGCACCCAAAGACGTCGGTCGGTGCGCGCGGTACCACCAGAGCTGTCAGAGGTACGGAGCCTGCGGGAACCCCTTTTCTCTGGGGGTGGGCTGGGTGTGGTGTGAGGTGGGGTGATGGAGGTTCGTAGAGCCCTTGAACTCGTTCTCGGGGGGTGTGGCTCTGCGGCGGGTTGTTGTACGACTCGGAGCAGGAGCTACTGATACGGGCGTTCCCCGTGGTGATGCCGTCTGGGCAGAAGTACTGGCGCGGGAACGGGGTTTGTGACGGATCTTGTGAGCCGTCGCCGCATTTCAGAGGCACACCCGCGCTGTTCTGCCAGCGGTGAACACTGGCCCGACCGGGCTCGACGATCCCTACAGTCCAGTCTCATGACGACGGTTACCACACGCACGGTCGAGTACCCGGCCGACGGCCTAACGATGATCGGGCACCTCGCCCTCGCGGCCGGTGTCGACCGCCGGCCCGCGGTCCTGGTCGGACCCGAGGGGCCGGGGCTGAACGACTTCCAGCGCCGCCGGGCCGACGCCCTCGCCGAGCTGGGGTACGTGGCACTGGCCTTCGACATCAACGGCGGGCGCTGGTTCACCGACCCCGAGGAGATGCTGGCGCACACGACCCCCCTGCTCGCCGACCCCGACCGGATGCGGGGCATCGGCCACGCGGCGCTCGACGTGCTGCGCGCCGAACCGCGGACCGACCCCGACCGGATCGCCGCCGTCGGCTACGGCACCGGGGGCGCAATCGTGCTGGAACTCGGGCGCGACGGCGTCAACCTGCGCGCGATCGGGACAGTCAACGCACTGACCACGGGCCGACCGGGCGAGGCGGCGCGCATTCGCTGCCCGGTATGGGCCGGCGTCGGATCGGAAGACCCGATCATGCCGCCCGCTCAACGGGACGCGTTCACCGCCGAGATGCAGGCCGCGGGTGTCGACTGGCGCCTCGTGGTCTACAGCGGCGCCTTGCACGCCTTCCACCACCCGCCGGTCGACCAGACCGTGCTCCCCGGCGTCGGCTACCACCCACAGCACGCGCAGCGAGCCTGGCGCGACGTCGTCGGCCTTCTCGCCGAGTGCCTGCCCGTAACGGAGTGATCTGGTCGCAACCGCGATTCCGGGTCGCGAACCAGGCCGGTCGACTGGCATCGGCTCTGGCTTGTGGGACATCACCGCAGCTCAGAGAAGCTGTGACAAGGTGCTTTAGCTCAGAGCAACTGTGACGAGGTGCTCTAGCTCAGAGCAACTGTGACGGGATGCTCTGCGAGGGCGTTCCCACTCGGCGGCGGGAACCGGCTCTGCCCGATGCCCCGCCCAGTGCCCTGGCTCGTCCTCTGCCATCACGTTCCTTCGCCGCGGCGGCGCCCCCGGCCTCGCGTAGCGGCACACGCGGACTCGGGGCCCTCCCGTGAACCGGCCGGCGTCCGCCTGGGCCGGCTCGGGAACCATTGCCCCGGATCCTGCGTGACCTTTTAAGGTGTTGTCGGCTGGTGGTGAGGGGACCGAATGAAAGCGCGGACGATGATGAGCGTGGCGGTATCGGCCTGTGTGGCGGCGGTGGCGTGCGCGTGCGGTCCGGACAAGGCGAAGGAGGACACGGACGCGAAGCCTTCGCAGCCGTCCGCGTCCACGCGGGCCCAAGAGCCGTCGCCCACGCCGTCCGTGCCCGCTCGGACCGAGAAGCCGTCGGCCACCCCGACCGGCAACCAGCCTGCGCCCAGGACGAAAAAGGGCGCGATCCAGCGCTACGAGCAGTACCTCCACGCCCTGGGCCGTCAGGACATCGACACGGTCTGCGAAGTGGCCGGGCCCGCCGCGAAGAAGGCACAGGACCAAGGGCTCGGCCCGTGCACCTCGACGTACACCACCGTGTTTCAGATGATCTCGCCCGCACAGAAGAAGGCCCTCAAAACCGCGACGGTCGACCCACAACGCATCGCCGTGCACACACCCGACAAGATCGAGATGCCGGTCGAAGCGGTCAGAGCCTCCGCCACCTTCTCCGAGAGCGACCTCGGCAGCTACACCCTGCAGTACCTCAAAAACAATTGGTACATCACCGACTGAACCCGACGCCCCATACGCGGAGCCGCCCGACGGACGGCTCCGCACGCACGCCACCCAGCCGCCGGCCGACCGGCGCCCACCGACGACCTTC
>NZ_JBFAIP010000175.1:0-7317 GCF_040654775.1 Streptomyces sp. NPDC050636 | reverse complement strand
GGGCCCGTACGGGACATCCCGTACGGGATGTCCCGTACGGGCCCACAGCGCCCCAGGCCGATGGCTACCCCGCGCGGCGGCCGCTACGCGTTGTACTCGTCCACCTTGTGCGGCTCCACGCCCTGGATCATGCCGCTGAGCACCAGCGAGCGGTTGTCGAAGCGCTCGGTGTCCACACCGTTCTCCCTGAGGACGCTCAGGGCGGCGGCATGGACCGTACGCAGGACCGGGGTCGCGGCGCGCAGCGCGTCGTCGGCCATGAAGCGGTGCCGCCAGGGCTTGTCGGCCCAGACATGGCGCAGGCCGAAGGGCTCGGGGAGGGTGAGCTTGCCGCCGAGGAAGTCCAGGACCGGCGGGAACCACGTCAGCGGCGCGCGCGCGGCGAGCCGGACGACCTCCAAGGGCTCGATGAGCGGGAGCGTCACCTTCTTCGTCTCCCAGAACCTGACGGTCTTGGCGACCTCCTTGGTCTTGGGCTCCGGCTTGCTCGTGAAGAAGGAGTGCACCGGGCCGAGCGCGTGGCCGGTCACCTCGATGCGCAGCGTCTCGTGCAGCACCGTGACGGTGATCATCAGGGTGATCACCAGCTGGCCGTCCCAGAGGACGAACTGGACGCCCAGATAGTGGCGGTTGCCGGCGCCGAACTGCTGCTCGTTGCAGATGCGCTCTATCTCATGCCCGCGGATCTGGTACGCGTCGCTGTCCGTGCCGTCCGGGCGGGAGACCGCGCCGGCCTTCTCGCCGACCGGCGAGACGATCCAGTGGCGGACCGACGGCTGCGGGAAGCCGCCGGTGTGCAGCGGGGAGCGCTCCAGCAGGCGCAGCCGGTCGTGGATCACCCTGATCACGTCCCAGCTGCGGAAGGGGTGGATCTCGGTGCCCTCCTGCGCGGGCCTGAGCTCCTCGGCGAGCTGCCAGCTGCCCCAGCGCGTGCCCATGCCGAGTATTCCCTTGGGGCCGGCGTAGAAGACGACGTTGCTGCGCTGCTCGGCGGAGACTTTGGCGAGATTCTGGCGGAGGGTCTCGGCGGCGACCTGGTTCGGGTCCTGCGGCACCGCCTCGGGGATCTTCGCGGCCACACCGCCGCCTTCCAGCAGGCCCTTCCACGCCTCCCGCATGGTCACGGCGGCCAGCTCGCAGACCTGCTTGGCCCACCACCAGCCGATCACCGGGGCGATGACCATGCCGCGGGCGTACATCGGCCAGAAGCCGGTGAGCGGCAGCTTGATCATGAAGAACAGGGCGACACCGGCGAGCACGGTCAGCAGCGCCCCGCCGAGCAGGGAGATGCCCTTGCCCTCGCCGTCCTTGGAGAGCATCTTCCTGAGCTGGAAGGCGCCCAGCCACAGCAGCACGCCGGGCAGGAACAGCAGGCCGAACAGCACCATCACGAGCGTCAGCTTGGTGTCCCGCTGCTTGCGGACGCGGCTGGCGGACAGACAGTGCTCGACGACGGTCTGCGGCTCTGTCCCGAAGGACTGGATGAGCGCCGCGCGCCCGCCGCCGAGCATCCGCACCTGCACGGCGCGGGAGAACGCCTCGCCGAGGTTGGGCTCGAACAGCGACAGCTTCGGTTTCTTGATGCCGGACTTGCCGGAGTCGGAGTCGGCCTTCGAGATATCGGCGAGCGGCCCGTCCCGGTAGGCGGCCGAGGCCAGTGCCTGGGTCGCCGCGGTCTCTCCCGCGCCCCCCGAGAGCGGCACCTGCGCCCCCGGGCTGAAGTCAAAGCCGTCTGCCACTACCGCCCCCATCACCGCACGCATCCGATGATGCGGCTCTTTCCCGACTACCGCCCATGGCACACTCGCTGAGCCTGTGGCCTCACTCAGCGTACAGCCGCCGTCCATCCCAAGGGAGTTGAGCAGGACGACGGCTGACCCACCGTTAACTATGAGCCGCTTTCCGCTTCTTCCCGGTGCTTGGCGGCGAGCTGCGGCGGCATCGGCTCATGCCGCACATAGACGCGCTGGAAGCGGCCGGTGCCGTGCGAGAGGGAACGCAGATCGACGGCGTACCGTCCGATTTCGATCTCCGGTACCTCGGCGCGTACGAGTGTGCGACCGGCCCCCGACTGCTCGGTGCCCACCACCCGGCCGCGGCGGCCCGACAGATCGCTCATCACCGGGCCGACGAAGTCGTCCGGAACCAGCACACTCACCTCGGCGACCGGTTCGAGGAGATCGATCCGGGCACCTGCGGCGGCTTCGCGCAGCGCCAGCGCGCCCGCCATCTGGAACGCGGCGTCCGAGGAGTCGACCGAGTGCGCCTTGCCGTCCAACAGAGTCACCCGGATGTCGACGAGCGGATGCCCGACGGCGACCCCGCGCGCGGCCTGGGCGCGTACGCCCTTCTCCACGGACGGGATGAACTGCCGGGGTACCGCGCCGCCCACGACCTTGTCCACGAACTCGATACCGGAGCCGCCCGGCAGCGGTTCGATCTCGATCTCGCAGATCGCGAACTGGCCGTGGCCGCCGGACTGTTTGACATGGCGCCCGCGTCCCGAGGCAGGGTCACCGAAGGTCTCCCGCAGCGGCACCTTGTGCGCGACGGTGTCCACCTGGACGCCGTAACGGGTCCGCAGCCGCTCCAGCGCCACATCGACATGCGCCTCGCCCAGGCACCACAGGACCACCTGGCGGGTGTCCTGATTGTGTTCGAGGCGCATCGTCGGGTCCTCGGCCACCAGGCGGGACAGGCCCTGCGAGAGCTTGTCCTCGTCGGCCTTGCTGTGCGCCCGGATGGCGACCGGAAGCAGCGGGTCCGGCATCGTCCAGGGCTCCATCAGCAGCGGAGCGTCCTTGGCCGACAGCGTGTCGCCGGTCTCCGCGCGGGACAGCTTCGCCACACACGCCAGATCGCCGGCGATCGCCCGGGGCAGCGGGCGCTGCTGTTTGCCGAAGGGAGCGGACAGCGCGCCGACCCGCTCGTCGACGTCATGGTCCTCATGGCCGCGGTCCTCCAGCCCGTGGCCGGAAACATGCACCATGTCGTCCGGGTGCAGGGTGCCGGAGAAGACCCGGACCAGCGAGATCCGGCCGACGTACGGGTCCGAGGAGGTCTTGACCACCTCGGCCGCGAGCGGGCCGTCCGGGTCGCACCGCAGCGGCTCCCGGGGGGCGCCGTCGGTGCTGGTCACGGCGGGTGCCTCGCGCTCCGCCGGGGTCGGGAAGCCGCCGGTGATCAGTTCCAGCAGCTCGACGGTGCCCAGCCCCTGCTTGGCACCGTCGACGGCCGGGGCGGCGGCCAGCACGGGGTGGAAGGTGCCCCGGGCGACCGCCTTCTCCAGGTCCCCGACGAGGGTCTTGATATCGATGTCCTCGCCGCCGAGGTAGCGGTCCATCAAGGACTCGTCCTCGCTCTCGGCGATGATCCCCTCGATGAGGCGGTTACGGGCCTCCTCGATCATCGGGAGCTCGTCCGCCGTCGGCGCGCGTTCGGTGCGTTCGCCGGAGGAGTAGTCGAAGACCCGCTGGGAGAGCAGGCCGATCAGGCCGTGCACGGGGGCGTGGCCGTCGGCGCCCGGCGTGCCGTACAGGGGGAGATAGAGGGGGAGGACGGCGTCCGGATTCTCGCCGCCGAAGCTGCCGCGGCTCAGCTCGGTGATCTCGTCGAAGTCGGCGCGGGACGCCTCCAGGTGGGTGACGACCAGGGCGCGCGGCATACCGACGGCCGCGCATTCGTCCCAGACCATACGGGTCGCGCCCGCCACCCCGTCCGACGCCGAAACGACGAAGAGGGCCGCGTCCGCAGCACGCAGACCGGCCCTCAACTCCCCGACGAAATCGGCGTATCCGGGGGTATCCAGCAAATTGATTTTGATGCCGCCCCAGTCGACCGGGACCAGGGAGAGCTGTACGGAACGCTGCTGGCGGTGCTCGATCTCGTCGTAGTCGGACAGACAGCCGCCGTCCTCGACCCGGCCCGCCCGGTTGACCGCGCCGGACGCCAGCGCGAGCGCCTCGACCAGAGTGGTCTTTCCCGATCCGCTGTGGCCGACCAGCACCACATTCCGCAAGGCGGTGGGCTGGCCGGCCGTCGACGCCCTTCCGGCGGCTCCCGGGTGTGTACTCGTCTTGTCGCTCATGTGTCTCGCCTCCAGGTCGACACTTTGCGGTGATTCGAGCTTTCCACCGTGGTCATGATGCGTCCATACATGGCACAAGGGGCGATCGGTGGTCTTAGTGGCGATCTTGCCCCGTCCGGCCCCCGAGCGGGCGCTCCCGAGGGCCATGGGAGCGACTGGGGGCGCGGGACGATTTCCCCGAGCCGCCGGGATGTACCTCGCGCCGCGATGCCTTCGCGGTGCCCCGTGGCTGCCTGGCTACGATGGGCCAGCCGGTGGCCCCTTGACCGCACGGCCCATATCGACCCTTCGGGAAGGCCATGCTGAACAAGTACGCGCGTGCGTTCTTCACGCGTGTTCTCACGCCGTTCGCCGCCCTGCTCATTCGAATCGGTGTCAGCCCCGACGCGGTCACCATCGTCGGGACCGGCGGCGTGGTGGCCGGTGCGCTGATCTTCTACCCGCTGGGCGAGTTCTTCTGGGGCACGGTCGTCATCACCCTGTTCGTCTTCTCCGACCTGGTCGACGGCAACATGGCGCGGCAGCTCGGCCGCTCCAGCCGCTGGGGCGCCTTCCTCGACTCCACCCTGGACCGGGTCGCCGACTCGGCGATCTTCGGCGGACTGGCCCTCTGGTACGCGGGCCGCGGCGACAGCCTGTCACTCTGCGCGATCGCGATCTTCTGCCTCGCCAGCGGCCAGGTGGTCTCGTACACCAAGGCGCGCGGCGAGGCCATCGGGCTGCCGGTGGACGTCAACGGTCTGGTGGAGCGCGCCGAGCGGCTGGTCATCACGCTGGTCGCCTGCGGCGTCTCGGGACTGGCCACGTTCGGCGTATCCGGCGTCCACGTCCTGCTGCCGATCGCCCTGTGGGCCGTCGCCATCGGCAGCACCGTCACCCTCGGCCAGCGCGTGGTGACGGTGCGCCGCGAGTCCGCCGAGGCCGACGCCATCGCTCAAGGGGGGAACGGCGCATGAGTGAGCGTAGTGAGCGAATTATCGAGAGGTGCGCGCCGCGCGAATGCGAGGCCGAGCGAAGCGAGGTTTCGGCGTGAGCCGCAGTCCACGGAAGAAGAGCCTGATCGACACCGACAAGCTCACCGACGGGCTTTACGGCCTCGGCTGGGCCACCGTCAAGAAGCTGCCCGAAGGCGTCGCGGTACGGCTCGGCCGGCGGATCGCCGACACGGTCTGGAAGCGCCGCGGCAAGGGCGTACGCCGCCTGGAGTCGAACCTCGCCCGGGTCGTGCCGGACGCTTCGCCGCAGCGCCTGGCCGAGCTGTCCCGGGCCGGTATGCGCTCGTACATGCGCTACTGGATGGAGTCCTTCCGGCTGCCGGCCTGGAGCAAGGACCGCATAAGGAACGGCTTCGCCATCGAGGACGTACACCACCTGACCGACGGCCTGGCAAGCGACCGCGGCGTCATCCTCGCCCTGCCCCACATGGGCAACTACGACCTCGCCGGCGTCTGGGTCACCACCAAGCTCAACACCCCCTTCACCACCGTCGCCGAGCGCCTGAAGCCGGAAACCCTCTACGACCGGTTCGTCGCCTACCGCGAGGGACTGGGCATGGAGGTGCTGCCACACACCGGCGGCGCCGCCTTCGGCACCCTGGCCCGGCGGCTGCGGGCAGGCGGCCTGGTCTGCCTGGTCGCCGACCGCGACCTGTCCGCGTCGGGGATCGAGGTCAAGTTCTTCGGCGAGGCGGCCAAGATGCCGGCCGGTCCCGCGATCCTCGCCCTCCAGACCGGGGCCATGCTGCTGCCCGTCACCCTCTGGTACGACGACGGCCCGATCATGCGGGGCCGGGTCCACCCGGAGATCGAAGTACCGGAGACCGGTACCCGCAACGAGAAGGCCGCCGCGATGACCCAGGAACTGGCCGATGCCTTCGCCTCCGGCATCGCCGACCACCCCGAGGACTGGCACATGCTGCAGCGCCTGTGGCTCGCCGACCTGGAGCCGCGCGACGAGGCCGGCGGAACGGAGGCGACGGCGTGAGAATCGGCATCGTCTGCCCGTACGCATGGGACGTCCCCGGCGGCGTCCAGTTCCACATCCGCGATCTGGCCGAGCACCTCATCCGCCTCGGCCACGAGGTCTCCGTCCTGGCTCCGGCCGACGACGAAACCCCGCTGCCCCCCTACGTCGTCTCCGCCGGCCGAGCCGTTCCCGTCCCCTACAACGGCTCCGTCGCCCGCCTCAACTTCGGCTTCCTCTCCGCGGCCCGGGTACGCCGCTGGCTGCAGAACGGCGCCTTCGACGTCATCCACATCCACGAACCGGCCTCGCCCTCCCTCGGCCTGCTCTCCTGCTGGGCGGCCCAGGGCCCGATCGTGGCGACCTTCCACACCTCCAACCCCCGCTCCCGGGCGATGATCGCCGCATACCCGATCCTGCAGCCCGCGCTGGAGAAGATCAGCGCGCGCATCGCGGTCAGCGAATACGCCCGGCGCACCCTCGTCGAACACCTCGGCGGCGACGCCGTCGTGATCCCCAACGGGGTCGACGTCGACTTCTTCGCCCGCGCGGCGCCCAAACCCGAATGGCAGGGCAAGACGATCGGCTTCATCGGCCGCATCGACGAGCCCCGCAAGGGCCTGCCCGTCCTGATGAAGGCGCTCCCCGCGATCCTCGCCGAGGTCCCCGACGCCCGCCTCCTGGTCGCCGGCCGCGGCGACGAGGACGAGGCGGTCGCCGCCCTCCCCGCCGACATGCGCTCCCGCGTCGAATTCCTCGGCATGGTCACCGACGAGGACAAGGCCAGCCTGCTCCGCAGCGTCGATCTGTACGTCGCCCCCAACACCGGCGGCGAGTCCTTCGGCATCATCCTCGTCGAGGCCATGTCGGCCGGCGCGCCCGTCCTGGCCAGCGACCTGGACGCGTTCGCCCAGGTCCTGGACCAGGGCGAGGCCGGCGAACTCTTCACCAACGAGGACGCACCCGCGCTGGCCACCGCCGCGGTGAGCCTCCTCGGCAACCCCCAGCGGCTGACGGAACTCCGCGAACGCGGCAGCAAACACGTACGCCGCTTCGACTGGTCGACCGTGGGCGCCGACATCCTCGCCGTCTACGAAACAGTCACCGCCGGGGCAGCGTCCGTGGCCACCGACGAACGGGTGGGACAGCGGACCCGCAGATGGCTGGCGAGGGACTAGGTGTGTTGTCCGGACAGGTTGGTGACGCGGCTGGCTGGCGTGAGGCCGTGGATGCCGGTGTGGGGTCGGTGGTAGTTGTACCAGTGCAGC
>NZ_JBFAIP010000174.1:0-7445 GCF_040654775.1 Streptomyces sp. NPDC050636 | reverse complement strand
GCGAGGAATCTCTGCGCCGTACCGCGTGATCGGAAGCCCTTCATGGCGCGTTCGCGTTGTCTTGTCGGCTGATGGGAGTTCTCGGCCCGGTTGTTCAGGTACTTCGAGGTGCGGTACTCGACCGAGGGCAGCACCTGCCGATGGGCCGCCCCGTAACTGCGGAGCTTGTCCGTGACGATCACGCGGGGCACGTACGGGAGGTCCTTGAGGAGCTTGCGGAAGAACCGCTTCGCCGCGGCCGCATCCCCTTGTCCTGCACGAGGATGTCAAGGACGTTGCCGCCCTGGTCCACCGCCCGCCACAGGTATCGCATCCGCCCGTTGACCTTGAGGAACACCTCGTCCAGGGGCCACTTGTCGCCCGGCCGGGGCTGTCGCCGGCGCAACTGTTTGGCGTAGGCGGGACCGAAGGTCGCGCACCAGGCGCGAACCGTCTCGTAGGTGACGGTGATGCCACGTTCGAAGAGGAGTTCCTCGACCTCGCGGTACGAGAGCGGGAAACGGTGATACAGCCACACCGCGTGACCGATCACCTCCACCAGGAACCGGTACCCCTTGCACGACACCGACACCTCGGACCCCACCGGCAGCCCCACCCCACGACGACCCACACCAAGACCATCACACGGACCACAAACAACTTGATAACGCCCGCTTTCCAGCTCCGGCCAGGACAGCCCTCCGGGAGGCGGTAGTCGACGGCGGACGTGATCGCGTCGTCCAGGGCGTCGACGTCGAGGTGGACCCAGTACCCGGCACTGTCGCAGCCGGTGAGTCGGCCGACGGTCTGGCGCGCTGCCGTGGCGGCGCCGGCTGCACGCACGCTGTCGAGGTCGATGGCGTGCAGCTGTGGGGGCGGGTACTGCCGGTGGCGCGCCGGCACACTCTGCCCTAATCCTGCCCTGGTCACTCACCAGGGCAGCCCCTCCTGAGCGCGCTGATCCACCGTCAGCTCAGCTGATCCACCGTCAGCTCAAGGGGCCCGTCGGCGGGCCAGCCCGCCTCCCGCCTCCCGCCTCCCGCGTGCAGGGATGTCCACTCATTCGAGTGGTTAACGGCTCCGGGGAAGTCGCTGGCACCAACACCGCAGAGATCATCGGCATGTTAGTCAATCAGTCTGGCACCGAGGGTCTGCGGTCACTGCACTGTGCCGAGGAGCTCTGCCGCGGCTGTGAGGCCGTGCAGGCGGTTCGGAAGCCGTGAGAGCGAGTCCGAGGAAGGGAAGCATCCATCATGCGCCCCGTGGCACCGGCGTCCCCGCTGGTTCGTATCAGTCCTCATCTGGCCGTGGCGCGCGATCACGCCAAGAACTGGGCTTGCGACATGGGCATGTTGGAGCCCGGGGGCGTCTGGAGCGAGGAGTCCTTCGACTCGGCGGACTATGCCCTGCTGACCGCCTCGTGTCACCCGGACGCCGCTGCGGATCGGCTTCCCCTGGTCACGGACTGGTACGTGTGGCTGTTTTTCCTCGATGACTACTTCGACGCGTCGTATATACGTCGCAGTGACGTGGTGGGAGGGAAGGCATTTCTCGGGCGGTTGTCCGCTGTGATGGCGGACGGGCAGGGGGCTGCCCTGCTTTCCGACGATCCTGCAGAGCGGGGGCTCGCTGATCTGTGGTCGCGTACGGCTCCTGGGGCGCCCGGTGACTGGCGACGGCGATTCAGGGAGAGTAATCAGGGCGTTCTCGACGAGCACATGCGTGAGCTCGTGCACTACGGGCAGAGTCAGGCGCCCGATCCCGTCAGCTATCTCGACATGCGCCGTCAGGGGCACGGGGGTCCGTGGGCGGCCGAGTTGATGGAGCTGGCGCTCCAAGCGCCGCTTCCGGCAGAGATCTCCGACAGCGGGCCGGTGCGGGCGCTGAACGATGCCTTCGGCGACGTGGTGCGCCTGGACAACGACCTCATCTCCTACCGGCGGGAGGTGGAAGAGGAAGGGGAGGTCAACAACCTGGTCCTCGTGGTGGAACGCTTCCTCGGGTGCGGACCGGCGGAGGCATCGGGCATCGTCCGGGACCTCCTGGACGCTCGAACGCGCAGGTTCGAGGAGATCGTCGCCACCGAGCTGCCGGTGCTCGTCACCGATCAGGCCCTTGGGCCGTCCGCCCAGGCGGACGTGCTCAGCTATGTGCAGGGGCTGAGGGAGTTCGTTGCCGGAATCCTGCAGTGGAACAGGCAGTCGGGACGGCACGCCGCACCTGACCGGACGGGTGCCCCGTCACCGTTCCATGTTCTCGGCGGACCCACCGGGCTCGGCACATCGCTTGCGCGGTGGATGCCCGATCGGTCCGCCAAGGGGACCAGCGAGTGCGCCAGCAGTGGGGCTCCGACATCGTCCCCAGACCCTTCCCTGGTGGCCGGTGCGGTGGGCGAAGCTCAGCAGCGCCTCCGTCTCGGGGTGGCGGCGCATCGCGCGCTGACATGGGCTCGTGGGGTCGGCATGGCCGACCCGCTGTTCGGCGTCTGGGGGGAGGAGGACCTGTCCGGCCTCGACCTCGCGCCGTGGAGGTCACTGCTGTCATCGGCAACCAACGGACAAGAGACCACTGCCGCATCGGAGTGGGATCTCGCCGCGGCGTGGTACGTGTGGTCGCGGTTCGCCGACGCCTACGTGGCGACCCGGTACGCGGACAGCCGTGATGTGGCCGGCGCGACCGCCTTCCTGACCCGCCTGTCGCGGTTCATGCCCCGGGAGGGAGACCTGCCCGATCTCAGGCCGGTCAACCCGATGGAGCGTGGGCTGGCCGAACTGTGGTCGCGAAGCCGGTCCGTCACGGCTGAGGAATGGCACAACGGCCTCCATTCCTCTCTTCTTGTCCTGGCCGACGACCTGCAGCGCAGGATCGCCGAGATGGTCGCGGGACGGACACCACTGGTGGCCGAGTCCACCGAGGCGTTTCGCCGAGCCTGGTCGTCGTGCGTGCTCGACCGGCTCCCCGGCCTGCGCTCCTCGCCTCAGGTACAACACGTGCGAGCCGCGCTGTCCCGTACACAGGACGGGTCAGCCGACGACGACTTCGGCGAACTCACGATCCGCGAGCGCACCGCCCGGCTCGCCGCACGCGTGGCCCAATCGTTCGACGACCGTGGGGCCTTCCGGGAAGCGTGCGACAGCAGGGTCGTCGAATCCACGATGATGCTGGCACTGCTGCGCCGCGAGGACCGCCTCCCAGCCGTCCAGCACGCTCTCGTACGATTCCTCGCCGAGCGCCGCCGAGATACCCTGCTCCATCCCGTGGAACGTCACCTGGCCGACATCAGCCTCGGCACGGCCTCAGGACAGGACCGCGCGAAAGAGCTGCTCGGCGGCTTCGACCACTTCACCGCGGGCCGCAAGCAGCTAATGCTCAGGACCTATCTGGCCGTGCTCGGCGCCGAGCCCTACCCGGACGTGGACGTCACAGCCATCAACTACCACGGCCACGCCACCTGGGTGGAGCTCACTCTGTGCGCAATGAAGATCCTCAACGCCCATGGGCAGGGGCGGCCGGACCTGGTCCGCGAAGAAGACCGCGCATTCCTCGTCCGTCGCCTCAGCGAAGGCCGACGGGACATCTGGGAGGCGAACGTGTCCGCACATCTGATGGCGCTGCTGGCCATCCATGAGTTCGCGCCGGGCAGTCAACCGATCCGGGACGGCATCGAGGCCATCCTGGCGGTGCGCAATCCGGACGGCGGCCTGCCGTTCATCCCGGACTACACCGTCTTCTTCGGCGCACTGGCCGGTCTTGCGCTGGCCACGGTGGACGCCGATCCGCTGCTGCTGCGCCGCATCGGCGACTACCTCACCGGCCAGCAGAGCGACAACGGCAGCTGGCCGTTCACCGAACGGGTCTGTCAGACCGACGTCGAAGGGGCGGGCGCCGTCATCGAGGCCCTGCGAGCCGTGGATCCCGACCGCTACAAGGCCGCCTTGGCGCACGGAGCCGACTATCTCGTCGCCATGCCGAACGGCGACGGCGGATTCCCCACCTATCTGCAAGGGCATCCCTCCGAGGTCGTCATGACCGCCAACGCGGTCACTGCGCTCGCCCCGGCGTGGAGCACCTATGCACACGCCCTGGAACCCGCGGTAGCCTTCCTCCTCGATGCCCAGAAGCCAGATGGCACCTACGAGCGCAGCTGGAGCCTGAGCGAGGCGCATGCCATCCGGCGCGTCCTGCACGCCCTGCACCGAGTCCCCGAGCTGGCCCGGCCGCGCTTCGCACGCGGCATCGCCCAGGCGTACGACCGTGCTGGTGCCTACCTGGAGCAGAGCCAGAATCCTGACGGTGGCTGGGGCCAACGCGCCGGCGACGACAGCGATCCGATCAGCAGCGCGCACACGCTCAGCGCGGCCGCCGTCCTGGGCACCCCCGATTGGTGTGGCCGGGGGTTGACTTACCTGCTGAGGCAGCAGCGACCGGACGGGGGCTTCACTTCCGTCCCCGACCAGGTCGCCCCCCGCCCCATCCCCTACAACTTCCCCGGGATGGCTGACCTGTACGTCCTCACAGCGCTCGGAGACCTCAGGCGACTGGGGCGTTTGCCCGGCTGCACACCTGCTGTCCCCCCTCCTCTCCCGCCCGCCGCGCGGTCCGCACATGGACCCGATGGGGCCTTCGACGTGTTCGGCATGAGCGCGCTGCGCGCGTTCCGCCCCGCCGACGGCAGCCACGACGCGTTGTTCCGCGCATGGGAGGGTGAGTAGCCGATGACCTGGTACGACTACGTCGTCGTGGGCGGGGGTTCGGCCGGCTGCGTCCTGGCGGCCCGGCTGAGCGAGGACCCGAGCGTCAACGTCGCACTCATCGAGGCGGGAGGGCCAGATGACGCCAGGGAAATCCACGTCCCCGCCGCATACGGCCGGCTGTTCCAGAGCCAGTACGACTGGAACCTGTGGAGCGAACCCGAGCCTGCCCTGAACGGCCGCCGCCTGCCGCTGACCCGAGGACTGGTCCTGGGCGGGTGCAGTTCCCAGAACGCCATGATCTACATCCGCGGCAATCGCCATGACTACGACAGCTACGCCGCCGACGGAGCCGAGGGCTGGTCCTACGACGACGTCCTGCCCTACTTCCGCCGCTCGGAGGACAACGAACGCGGCAAGGACGCCTACCACGGGACGGACGGCCCGCTCGGCGTCTCCGACGGCCGGTCACGGCACCCGCTGGCCGACGCGTTCCTCGACGCCTGCGCACAGGCCGGACACCCCGGCAACCCCGACTTCAACGGCCCCTGCCAGGACGGAGCCGGGCGCTATCAGCTCACCCAACGTGACGGACGTCGCTGCAGCGCCACCGTCGCCTTCCTCCGACCGGCACTGGCGCGGCCCAACCTGACCGTGCTCACCGAGTCACTCGTGCTGCGCATTCTCGTTGAGCGAGGCCGGGCGACCGGCGTCCGGATCAAGCGCGGCGGACAGGAACTCACCGTCGCAGCCGCGCAGGAGATCGTCGTCTGCGCCGGCACCTATAACTCGCCTCACCTGCTGCTGCTCTCCGGCATCGGCCCCGCAGCGGACCTCGCGGCCCACGGCATCCCCCCACATCAGGACCTGCCTGTCGGCCACGGACTCCAGGACCACCTCGCGGTACCCCTGACCTGGCTCAGTCACGAGCAGACCCTTCACTCCCAGTCCACCCCTGCCACCATGGCAATGGCCTGGAACGAGGGCCGGGGCCCCATGACCTCCAACGGCAGCGAATCCGGCGGCTTCTTCCGCAGCGCCGCCGACCTGCCGGCCCCGGACATCCAGCTCCACCTGTCGCACTCGCTGTTCCACCAGGAAGGACTCGGCGGCGTCCACTCAGACGCCTACACCGTCCTCACCTCCTCCATCAACCCGGCAAGCCGAGGCCGCGTGACCCTCCGCTCGGCCGCTCCCGACCACAAGCCACGCATCCTGAACAACTTCCTCAGCAGCGCAGGCGAGATGAGAACCGCCGTGCAGGGCGTCCGGCTCGCACTCGACATCGCCCACCGGCCCGCTCTCCGCACCCGCGGCGGCCGCCCCCACCTCGTTCCGGATTCCGACACCGACAGCGCCATCGAGACCTTCATCCGAAGCACCGGATGCAGCACCTACCACCCCACCTCGACCTGCGCCATCGGCAGCGTTGTCGACACACGGCTGCACATCCTCGGCATCGAGAACCTGCGGGTGGCGGACGCCTCGGTCCTGCCCTTCGTACCCCGCGGCAACACCAACGCCGCGGCCATCATGGTCGCCGAGAAGGCCGCCGACCTGATCAGAGGCCTCAGCATGCCCACAGTCACAGCATCCGCCGGGACCATCCTCCCAACGGCATCGGCCCAAAGGCCCATCGCGAAGAGCACCGTGCAGTCCCGCGATCGGCTCACCCACCTCGGGGAAAGCCACGCACTCACCGACCCCACGGAACTCGACGCCCTGTGGGAAGCCTTGGACCCCGTCCGCCCGGACCAGATCCTCGGAGCCTGGCGCGGCTCTCCCCTCAACACCGGCCACTCTGCCGAACGCCGCCTGCGGAATCTGCGCTGGTACGGCAAGAGGTTTAACTCGCCCGTTGACGTCCAGCCACTGATCTGCCGCGACGAGCACGGCCATCTGTACTCCGAGACCGAGGCGTCCGGAGGCGGCGGGAGGCTGGTGATGCTCCCCTTCCGCAACGACGTGACCACCGCGCTCGTCTACGACGCCAGGCCCGTCGTCGACTACTTCAAGAAGGCCGATCACGACACCCTCATGGGCATCATGATCGGTGACAACGAGCCCTCCGACGATGGTCAAGCCTTCTACTTCATCCTCCAGCGCCCCTGACGAGTCCCCGACCAGGCTGGATAGCCCCGTTCACCGGGCAATCGGGCGCTTCCGACGCAAGGGGCTTCACATGCCACAACAGCTGAACGAACGTCAACGGCAGGTCCTGCGTTGGGTCGGCCAAGGTTGCCCTGACGGCGTGTGGGAGGGCTCCACGCACAAACTCAGCTGCCAAGCACTGCAAAACCGGGGGCTGGTCACAGTATCCAGGAGGCAGGGGAAGTGGTCTGCCACCCTTACCAACGCTGGCCAGCATTACCTGGAACACGGAACCTACCCGCCTGATCAGCCTCGCAGCAAAGGCCGAACATCTAGTCGGAAGGCCGGAGCTAAGCAATCCGCCCGCACCGAAAGTCACGTCTCTGGGACGCAGGAAACCTCGCACGTAGTAGTTCCGCAGAGAGCCGACTCCGTTCCACGGAAAACAGCCAAGACTGTTACGGAACAGCTCCTGGACGAGCTCGCCGAAGCTGGCGGGCGGATCGTCAAGCGCGAGGCCACCGGTCGAGAGAACGAGAAATGGCCGATCCGCGTAGCCGCAGCGCGCAGATCAGGAAAGGTCCCCAAAGTGATGAGGATCCGCATTTTTCCCCAAGTGCGCTCCGATTCCCCACTTGGTTCAAGAGCGGATGAAGTGAGGAAAGTGGGGATCGCCGAGCGTGC
>NZ_JBFAIP010000173.1:0-7489 GCF_040654775.1 Streptomyces sp. NPDC050636 | reverse complement strand
GGGGGGGGCGGCGCTCGGGCCGGGGGGGGGGGGGGCCCCCCCCACCGCGGCCGAACAGCCCCGCGCAGCGGAAAAACAGCCCACCGCACGCACAACGGCGGGACAGCCAAAAAGCGGCCCAGGCCAAGCGCAGCGGAGGCGCAGCGGACTGTGACGTTCGCCGCTCCGGCCGATGGGGGTGTGCAGCTTGGTTACCCGTAAGTAGCATGTGGGTGTGAAGCGTCCCCCGGGGGCGCCCCGCAGCAGTGCCATCCCGCACCTGGAGGAGAGCCAACGTGCCTCGTACCGCTAGGGACGTCGTCTTCGTCGACGGCGTCCGCACCCCGTTCGGCAAGGCGGGCCCGAAGGGCATCTACCACGAGACCCGCGCCGACGACCTGGTCGTCAAGTGCATCCGGGAGCTGCTGCGCCGCAACCCGGACCTGGACCCGGCCAAGATCGACGAGGTCGCCCTCGCCGCGACCACCCAGATCGGCGACCAGGGCCTGACCCTGGGCCGTACCGCCGGCATCCTGGCGGGCCTCCCGCAGTCCGTGCCCGGCTTCTCCATCGACCGCATGTGCGCCGGCGCGATGACCGCCGTGACGAGCATGGCCGGTGGCGTGTCCTTCGGCGCGTACGACATCGCCATCGCCGGTGGTGTCGAGCACATGGGCCGCCACCCCATGGGCGAGGGTGTGGACCCCAACCCGCGCTTCGTGTCGGAGAAGCTGGTCGACCAGTCCGCCCTCTTCATGGGCATGACGGCGGAGAACCTGCACGACCGCCTCCCGCACCTCACCAAGCAGCGCGCCGACGAGTACGCCGTGCGCTCGCAGGAGAAGGCCGCCAAGGCGTACGCCAACGGCAAGATCCAGCAGGACCTGGTGCCGATCTCCGTCCGCCGCACCAACGCCGAGGCCGGCGAGACCGGCTGGGGCCTGGCCACCGCCGACGAGCCGATGCGTCCGGGCACGACCCTGGAGAACCTCGCGGGTCTCAAGACCCCGTTCCGTCCGCACGGCCGGGTGACCGCGGGCAACGCCGCCGGTCTCAACGACGGCGCGACCGCCTCGCTGATCGCCGCCGAGGACGTGGCGCGCGAGCTGGGCCTGCCGGTCAAGATGCGCCTGGTGGACTTCGCGTTCGCCGGTGTGGAGCCCGAGGTCATGGGCATCGGCCCGGTTCCGGCGACCGAGAAGGCGCTGGCCAAGGCCGGTCTGACGATCGATGACATCGGTCTGTTCGAGATCAACGAGGCCTTCGCGGTGCAGGTGCTCTCGCTCCTGGACCACTACGGCATCGCGGACGACGACCCGCGCGTCAACCAGTACGGCGGCGCGATCGCCTTCGGCCACCCGCTGGCGTCGTCCGGCGTGCGTCTGATGACGCAGCTGGCCCGGCAGTTCGAGGAGCAGCCGGACGTCCGCTACGGCATCACCTCCATGTGTGTCGGCTTCGGCATGGGTGGAACGGTTATCTGGGAGAACCCGCACTTCGAGGGGAACAAGTGACTACTACCGCTGAGCTGTTGAAGGGTGCGGCCGAGCTGTTCCCCGACGAGGTCGTGACGCAGGCGCATGTGCGCCACCTCGACCTGCCCCAGGGCGCGGGCAAGTTCGCGCTCATCACGCTGGACAACGGCCTGGACCACACCAAGCCGACGACCTTCGGCCCCCAGTCGCTGGCGAACCTCAACGCCGCCATCGACCAGGTGGAGCAGGAGGCCGCGGACGGCACGATCACCGGCGTCGGCCTCACCGGCAAGCCGTTCATCTTCGCCGTCGGCGCCGACCTCAAGGGCGTCGAGCTGCTGAAGAGGCACGAGGATGCCCTCGCCATCGGCAAGGGCGGCCACGACGTCTTCAAGCGGCTGTCCGGCCTGGCCGTGCCGACCTTCGCGTACTACAACGGCGCGGCGATGGGCGGTGGCGTCGAGGTCGGTCTGCACTGCACCTACCGCACCGTCTCCAAGGCGCTGCCGGCGTTCTCGCTGCCCGAGGTCTTCCTCGGTCTGGTGCCGGGCTGGGGCGGCTGCGTCCTGCTGCCGAACCTGATCGGCCCGGACAAGGCCGTCTCGGTCGTCATCGAGAACTCGCTCAACCAGAACAAGCAGCTCAAGGGCCAGCAGGTCTTCGACCTCGGGATCGCGGACGCGATCTTCGAGGGCGCGGACTTCCTGGAGCAGTCGCTGATCTGGACCGCTTCGGTGCTCAAGGGCAGCACCGAGGTCGTACGGGCCGAGATCGACCGCGGTGCGGCCTGGGACGAGGCCGTGGCGCGCGGCAAGGCCATCGCCGACGGCAAGGTGCACGGTGCGGCCCCGGCCGCCTACCGCGCCCTGGAGATCATCGCCGCCGCCAAGGACGGCGACCGCCAGCAGGGCTTCGACGCCGAGGACCAGGCCCTCGCGGACCTGATCATGGGCGGCGAGCTGCGCTCCGGCATCTACTCGTTCAACCTGGTGCAGAAGCGCGCCAAGCGTCCGGCCGGTGCGCCGGACAAGAAGCTGGCCCGTCCGGTCACCAAGGTCGGTGTCGTCGGCGCCGGTCTGATGGCCTCTCAGCTGGCGCTGCTGTTCGCGCGCCGCCTTGAGGTCCCGGTCGTCCTCACGGACATCGACCAGGCCCGGATCGACAAGGGCGTGGAGTACGTCCACGGCGAGATCGACAAGCTGCTGCTCAAGGGCCGGGTCAACCAGGACAAGGCGAACCGCCTCAAGGCCCTGGTCTCCGGTCACCTCGACAAGGCCACCGCCTTCGGCGACGCGGACTTCGTCATCGAGGCCGTCTTCGAGGAGATGGGCGTCAAGCAGCAGGTGTTCGCCGAGGTCGAGGCGGTCGTCCCGGAGCACGCGATCCTGGCGACCAACACCTCGTCCCTGTCGGTCACCGAGATGGCGTCGAAGCTCAAGCACCCCGAGCGGGTCGTGGGCTTCCACTTCTTCAACCCGGTGGCGATCCTGCCGCTGCTGGAGATCGTCCGCGGCGAGAAGACCGACGACGCGTCGCTGGCCACCGCCTTCTCGGTCGCCAAGTCGCTGAAGAAGACCGCCGTCCTGTGCAAGGACGCCCCGGCCTTCGTCGTCAACCGCATCCTGACCCGCTTCATGGGCGAGATCCAGAACGTCATCGACGAGGGCACCCCGGTCGACGTCGCCGAGAAGGCCGTCGAGCCGCTCGGTCTGCCGATGTCGCCGCTGGTGCTGCTGGAGCTGGTCGGCCCGGCGATCGGCCTGCATGTCTCGGAGACGCTCAACGGCGCCTTCCCGGACCGCTTCAAGGTCTCGCCGAACCTCGCCGCCGTCGTCAAGGCCGGCAAGCGCGGCTTCTACGTCTACGACTCCGGCAAGCCGGAGCTGGACCCGGAGGTCGCCGCGCTCCTCAAGCAGGGCGATGTCGTCCTGACCGAGCAGCAGGTGCGGGACCGCGTCCTGGACGCCGTCGCGCAGGAGATCGGCCTGATGCTGGACGAGGGTGTCGTCGCCGAGGCGCAGGACATCGACCTGTGCCTGATCACCGGCGCCGGCTGGCCCTTCCACCTGGGCGGCATCACGCCGTACCTGGACCGCGAGGGTGTCTCCGAGCGGGCGACGGGCAAGAAGTTCCTGGCACCGGGCGTCGCGAGCGTTCCCGCGTAAGCGCTCGTCAGTCGTAGGAGATGCGCGGGCCGGCTCGGCGGAGCCGGCCCGCGCATCCGTGCGTTCGGGAGCGCGGACGGTCATGGGAGGGTGACCGCATGGACTCCTTGGTGATCGTCGATGCCGCGAACGTCGTCGGCTCGGTGCCCGACGGCTGGTGGCGGGACCGGCACGGCGCGGCGGAGCGGCTGCGGGACGCACTGCCCGGGTACGCCGCCACCGGGCTGCCGGGGCTGGTCGGACCACCCCTGGAGATGGTCCTCGTGGTGGAGGGCGCGGCGCGCGGGGTGACCTCGGTCGAGGGCGTACGGGTGGTGTCCGCGGGCGGCAGCGGCGATGACCGGATCGTGCAGCTGGTGGCGGACGAGGGCAGCGGCCGGGAGTGCCTCGTGGTCACCGCGGACCGCGGGCTGCGGGAGCGCGTCGAGGCGCTGGGGGCCCGGGTGACGGGGCCGCGGGCGGTGTGGGGCCGGGGCCGGCGGACAGGCACTCAGGGCTGACGCTGCCCGTACGGCCGGAGGGGCCGCACGGGCAGCGGGGCGAAGGGACTTCGGGCCTACTCGTCCAGTCCGGGCGAACGGCTGGTTTCAGCCCTTGCGGCTTCCCCGGCTCCGGATACCGAGGCGGCTGTGCGAGCGGCCGTAGAGGACGTACACGACGATGCCGATCACCATCCAGACGGCGAAGCGGAACCAGGTCTCGCCCGGCAGGTTGAGCATCAGCCACACCGAGGCGGCGACCGAGAGGACCGGGACGAGCGGAACCCACGGGGTGCGGAACGCGCGGTGCAGGTCGGGGCGGGTGCGGCGCAGGATGATCACGCCGAGCGCGACGACCACGAACGCGAAGAGCGTGCCGATGTTCACCAGGGTCGCGAGTTCGTTGATGCTGGTGAAGCCCGCGACGACGGCGATGAACACACCGAGCAGGATGGTCGGGCGGTACGGGGTGCCGAAGCGGGGGTGCGTGACGGAGAAGAACCGCGGCAGGAGTCCGTCACGGCTCATCGCGAAGAACACCCGGGTCTGGCCGAGAAGCAGGATCAGGCACACGGTGATGAGTCCGACGGCCGCGCCGAAACTGATCACACCGCCGTAGAAGGGATGGCCGGTCGCCTTGAAGGCGTCGGCCAGCGGGGCGCTGACGGACAGTTTGGAGTAATGCTGCATGCCGGTCACCACGAGGGAGACCGCGACGTAGAGAACGGTGCAGATGAGGAGCGAGCCGAGGATGCCGCGCGGCATATCGCGCTGTGGAAGCTTGGTCTCCTCGGCTGCGGTGGCCACCACGTCGAATCCGATGAAGGCGAAGAAGACGACGGACGCGGCGGTGAAGATGCCCATGACGCCGAAGCTGGTCGGTTCGTAGCCGAAGATCGTCTGGACCAGCGGGGCGTCCCAGCCGGATCCGGCCGGTGAGGAAACCGGGTCGGGGATGAACGGCGAGTAGTTGTCCCCCACGATGAAGAACAGTCCCGCGATGATCACGATCATGACCACGGTCACCTTGATGGCGACGACGACCGACGTGATGTTGGCGGACAGCTTCATGCCGAGCACGAGGATCACGGTCAGCACCAGGACCAGCACGAAGGCCAGGATGTCGAAGCTGCCTCCCGCGACATCGGGCCCTTGCAGTGTGGCCGGCAGATGCCAGCCCGCGTTGTCCATCAGCGAGCGCACATAGCCGGACCAGCCGACGGCGACGACGGCCGTGCCCAGTGCGAACTCCAGGACCAGGTCCCAGCCGATGATCCAGGCGGGCAGCTCACCGAGCGAGGCGTACGCGAACGTGTACGCCGATCCGGCCACGGGGACCGTGGAGGCGAACTCGGCGTAGCAGAGCGCGGCCAGCGCGCAGACGATGCCCGCAGCGACGAACGCCAGCGCGGTGGCCGGTCCCGCGGTCTCCTTGGCCACCTTCCCGGTGAGTACGAAGATGCCGGTGCCGATGATGACGCCGACTCCGAAGACCGTCAGATCCCATGCGGACAGGGACTTCCGTAGCGCGTGCTCCGGCTCCTCCGTGTCCAGGATCGACTGCTCGACAGTCTTCGTCCGGAACATGCCGCGACTGCGGCGTGAATCATGCTCTGTGCCGTGCTCTGTGCTCATGGGCGAACCTCCGCCTGGACGACCCTCGCAACTCTCCTGAACTGACCGAGTCTCCGCAATGGCAGGAAACAGACAGGTGCGGCGGGCCCTCACAGGGCAGGTATTCACCCGATGGGGCGCGGTGGCGGATATGCCGATGGGCCGGGCGGAGCACCCGTACGGGTGACCGGCCGGCCCATCTCTGCGGTGTGCGGGGTCAGTCGCGGGCGACCTCGGCGGGCCGCGCCTCACCCGTGGCGGCCGCGCCGCCCGTGGCGTCCTCGACCTCCGCGGTGTCTCCGTCGCGGTTGTCGATCCTGGCGACGAGCCCCGTCACCTGCCGGGCGATGTCCGGCGCGGTGAGCCCGATCTCTGCCATGACCTCCTTGCGGGAGGCGTGGTCGAGGAACCGCTCGGGGATGCCGAAGTCACGCAGCGGAAGGTCCACGCCGGCGTCCCGCAGCGACTGCGCGACGGCCGAACCGACGCCGCCGGTACGGATGTTGTCCTCGACGGTGACGACCACCCGGTGCTTGGCGGCGAGACCCGGCAGCGCCGCGTCGACCGGCTTGACCCAGCGCGGGTCGACGACGGTGGTGGAGATGCCCTGCTTGTCGAGCAGGTCGGCGACCTCCAGGCACATCGGCGCGAGCGCGCCCACGGAGACCACCAGCACATCCGGGTTGGCGGCCGGGGACTCGCGCAGTACGTCCATGCCGCCGATCCGGCCGACCGCGGGGACGGCCGGGCCGACGACGCCCTTGGAGTACCGCAGCACGGTCGGGGCGTCCTCGACCTTGACGGCCTCACGCAGCTGGGCGCGCAGCTGCGCGGCGTCGCGCGGGGCGGCGATCCGCAGCGTGGGCACGACCTGGAGCATGGACATGTCCCACATGCCGTTGTGCGAGGCGCCGTCGTCGCCGGTGACGCCGGCCCGGTCGAGGACGAACGTCACTCCGCACTTGTGCAGGGCGACATCCATCAGGACCTGGTCGAAGGCCCGGTTGAGGAACGTCGCGTACACGGCGAAGACCGGGTGCACCCCGCCGGTGGCGAGGCCCGCGGCGGACGTGGCCGCGTGCTGCTCGGCGATGCCGACGTCGTAGATACGGTCCGGGAACGCGTCCGCGAACTTCTTCAGGCCGACCGGCTGGAGCATGGCCGCGGTGATCGCGACGATGTCCTCGCGCTCCCGGCCGAGCTTGACCATCTCGTCGCCGAAGACGGAGGTCCAGCTGGCGGCCGCGGTCTTGACCGGCAGGCCGGTGTCCGGGTGGATCGGGCCGATGCCGTGGAAACGGTCGGCCTCGTCCTGCTCGGCGGGCTTATAGCCGCGGCCCTTCTCGGTGAGGCAGTGCACGATGACGGGGCCGCCGAAGCGCTTGGCGCGAGCCAGCGCGGACTCCAGCGCCTCGATGTCGTGGCCGTCGATCGGGCCGACGTACTTCAGACCCAGGTCCTCGAACATGCCCTGCGGCGCGATGAAGTCCTTGAGACCCTTCTTGGCGCCGTGCAGGGTCTCGTAGAGCGGCTTCCCGACGACGGGCGTGCGCTCCAGGATGTCCTTGCCGCGGGCCAGGAAACGCTCATAGCCGTCGGTGGTACGGAGCGTGGCGAGGTGGTTGGCGAGGCCGCCGATGGTCGGGGCGTAGGAGCGCTCGTTGTCGTTGACGACGATGACGAGCGGGCGGTCCTTGGCGGCCGCGATGTTGTTGAGCGCCTCCCAGGCCATACCGCCGGTCAGGGCCCCATCACCGATGACGGCCACGACGTGGTC
>NZ_JBFAIP010000172.1:0-7786 GCF_040654775.1 Streptomyces sp. NPDC050636 | reverse complement strand
GCGTATCTAGGAGACCGGTGCTTCGAGTACCCGCTCCAGGACGATGGCCGCCCCATCAAGTCGTATCAATGGCGGAAAGCCGACTGTGGACCTCAGCAGCCTCTGGGGCACCCAAGACGTCATAGAGAGCTGCGGCCTCGATCCAGCAAGCTCTCGCCCTCGCCGTGTCTCCGGCCCGCAGGTAGGTCTCACCGAGGCTCTTCAGCGTGCTGGCGACACCATCGCGGTCACCTACGTCCCGGCGAATATCCAGCGCCTGGAGTAGGTAGGTGAGAGCCTCGGCGAGTAGCCCAGTGTCGCGGTAAGCGATGCCCATGTTGTCCAGCGTGATGCCTTGGCCTCGCCGGTCACCAGTCTGCTGGCGAAGCAGCAGTGCCTGCTGGTAGTAAACCAGGCCCTCGTCACACAGCCCCATCTCAACATAGACAAGCCCTAGGTTATTCAACGTGGCGCCTTCACCCTGGCGGTCGCCGGTCTCCCAGCGCAGGTGGAGCGCTCGCCGGTGGCACGAGATCGCCTCGTCATAACGCTGCAGTTGCCAGTAGACAAGGCCGAGGTTGGTAAGAGAATTCGCCTCATTTACTTGGTTACCGACTGCACGGTGCAGGGGCAGAGCCCGCTCGTAGCAGGCGATCGCGTCATCCAAGCGACGAAGTCGCCAGTACGCCAGCCCGAGGTTGTTGAGCGTGTTCGCGCGGGCCGCCGGGTGATCCAGGCGCTCTGCCGCCTCCAAGGCGAGCAGGTGAGTGGAGACCCAATCGCCGTAGTGACCGCGGAGTCGGAAGAAGGAGAACAGTATCCAAGGTATCTGCCAGGTGAGGTTGTCCAGCCCGGCTTTGGCCGTGGCTCGCACGAGAGCGGTCAGCGCTTTCCGTTCGGCCTCACACCAGCTCAGTGCTTGCGCATGATCTGTCATTGGAAGCGGGTGACGCGGTTCGGCCACCGCCTCGAATGTCCGTTCCGGATCGGTTGGGAAGAGGAGCCGGCGAGCCGTATCCGCCGTGACGAGGTACCAGCAGGCCAGCCGCTCTACTGCTGCGCACGTGGCTTCGGGAGCATCTTCGGTGTCGGCGCACGTGCGGGCGAAGGCCCTCAAGAGGTCGTGCATGTGATAGCGGCCGTGCTCGCGCTGTTGGACCATGTACTGATCGAGCAGGTCCTCGAGGACCTCCTCGGTCTCCTGCGGGGAGGCGTCAAGCAGAGCGGCTGCGGAATGCGGCGTGTACGTGTCCCCGGGATGCGATGCCAAGAGGCGGAAGAGACGTCGATGCGGTTCGGGAAGGGGCGCGTACGAGAGCGCGAGCGCTGCAGCCACGGCTCGGTCGCCAACGGACAGTTCCCGGAGGCGGCCGTGCTCGCTCCGGAGTCGAGCGGCGTAAAAAGCGAGCGTCCAGGTGGGACGGGAGCGCAGCTTGTGCGCGGCTACCGACAAGCCAAGTAGGAGTGAGCTCCTCGTCCAACAGCCGCCGCAGTTCCTCGGCCAGGTGCGGGTCCTCGTGTAACAGCTGTTGGAACCGCAGCCGCCACTGCCCGGCGAACGCCTGCTCGGTATCGCTGTCCCCAGCCTCACTGGCAGCCATCACCTCGAGTCGGACCTCCTCCAACTCTCCTGCAACCGTCCCGGCCTGCTCCGGACGGGCTCGCCGCCATAACCGAACCACCGCGACGCGGGCCTGCTGCCCGGCGTCCGTCGCCATCGCCGGCACCAACGCAGTCCCCGCCGCCGCAACCACCGGATTCAAACCGCACCTCCAAGAAGTCACCATCCCGTGACACGGACTGTAGAAGAACCGAGGTGGGCCGCGTGGAGGGTTCACCCACCCCACCACCGTTCACGGGGTCTCGGCGTCGGTGATCGAGAGTCGCTGTTCGGCCGCGAGGGAGACCACCGCCACCTCGCCGCTTGCCGGGCAGGTCGTAAGAGTGGTCGCGTCGCGTACGAGCGACTGCGACAGGGCGTCGTCGGTCATGACTTCCCAACAAGGCTCCGGCGACCGACGTGACGGCCCGTCGTAAAGGCAACTCTCCATCGCTTCCGAATCAGGGCGCAACAGGAATCGCGACCGCTGAGCTCGTGAGCAATCCGGTCAGGTCGGCACCATGCTTCCCTCAACAGTTACAGAGCGTGGTCGCCATACGGCCAAGTCAGGGCCCCGAAACTCCCCGGTCGAACCCTCACCCCAGGGAGATTCCAGGGAGCTCGCGCACGAAACCAGGGAGCTTTCAGGGAGTTTCAGCGCGGGACGGACCAGGACGCGAAGGGCTCTCGATTCCGCACAACAGTGCAGGTCATAGCGCTAGTTGACGAAGATCTCCGCAGGTCGGCGGGTCATCCGCTGCCAGTAGACCGTTGTCTGTCCCGTGGCCCCGACCCACCGACGCCGGCTGAACGACGGCGACCGCGTGTTCGTCCTTTACGATCCGGCCGATCCACGCACTGTCGTTGTCCTCGGCCTGGAACGCCCGGGGCTGGAGCGCGCGTTCATCGCCGGGGGCGCCGTCGTCGTGCTGCTCGCCCCCGTGATTGTGCTCGCTGTCGCGGTGGCGAGCCGATGAGCAAGGACTCCCCACTCCCTGACCATCACGTCGGCCGATCTGCACTCATCACCGATCGAAGCCCAGCTCATCAGGGGTGCGTCAAGAGCTGGGAAGCTCTCTTGAAGCCGGGTGCGGCACGGCATTTGATGGGTGATGTGAACAGCGACTGGCTTCTGCTCGACCGTCCGCCTCATCCGGTGGCTCCGTGTCGTGCGCCGCGCTGCCCGGAGACCTCCGCCTCGCGCTGAGACGTCTCCTGCATCCCAAGAGGGCGCCGTGACCTGACGCGGCGCCCTCTTTGTGTACCTCAGCATGCCCCAGGCCCGGATACAGGCCCGCTTGGCGTGCCCGTTCCCTTTCTCCCAACCCGGATTGGATCATGTCCGTCTTCGACCTTTCCTCCCGTATCGTCCTGGTCACCGGCGCCACCTCCGGCATCGGCTATGAGACCGCCCGGCAGCTCGCCGAACGCGGCGCCACCGTCCTCGTACACGGCCGCACCTCCGAGGACGCGCAGGCCGCGGCCGACAAGCTCGTCGCCACCGCGGGCATCGAAGCCGCCCAACTCTGCGGATTCGCCGCGGACTTCACGCACCTGGAGGAGGTCGAGACGATGGCGCGACGCGTCGTCGCCGAACACCCCCACCTGGACGTCCTGGTCAACAACGCCGGCATGGCGGCCCCCGAGCGACACACCGTCACGGCCGACGGCAACGAGATCGCCTTCCAGGTCAACTTCCTCGCCCACTACCTGCTGACCTGCCTCCTGGAGCCCGCGCTCACCAGCGAGCCGGGTGGCCGGGTCGTCAATGTGTCGTCGTCGCTGCACCGCACCGCCTCCATCCAGTGGAGCGACCCGCAGCGCGCCCGGCGCTACTCCCGGCTCGCGGCCTACGCCCAGTCGCAGCTCGCGCTCACCGTCTTCGCCGCCGACCCCCGCGTGACGGCGGTCTCCGTCCACCCGGGCATCTGCGAGACGGAACTGCTCTCGCTCTACGCGAACAGCGGTGCGTCCGCGGCAGAAGGCGCCGCCCATGTCGTAGGCCTCTGCGACCCGGCCACCGAGATCGTCAACGGCGCCTACTACGACCGCGACGAGCGCGTCGACCCCGCGCCCGCCGCCACCGAGGACCGCACCGTCAAGCGCCTCAACAAGCTTGCCGACCAGCTCGTCGGCCACAACGCCTGAAGAACACCACCGCCTGAAGAACGGCAAGGCGGCCTCCCGACAACGAAAGGCCCATGCGCCTATGTCCAAGCGCGCCCGCAAGAAGAGAGCCCGCCGCAAGAAGAAGGCCAACCACGGCAGCAAGGCCGGACAGAGCTGAACCACCGAGCGGGGCGGCCCCACCCGGGCCGCCCCGCTCGGCGCCCCCCGCGACCGCTACAAGGAGTCTCCGTGATCGAACTCTCCCCCGACCAAGTCCCCGCCCTCTCCCACTGGTTCGCTGCCGGGCCCCCTGGGGCGAAAGCGCTGGCCGAACACGCGCTGGTCCCGGGAGTCGGTCGCTGGTGGGCCGACCGCGCCGTCGATCCCCGCACCATCGCCGTAGCCTGCGCCGACCACCTGCTGCTCCGCGGCGAACCAACCGCCCTGGCCCCGATCGCGCTCGCCCCTTTCACTTCGCACTATGTGCAGGCCCCGGCACGCTTTCTGCCGCTGCTGGGCAGCGCCTTCGATCTGCTCGTGCCATGGGAGCGCATGGCGTACGTCCACCACGTCCCCGTATCGCCTCCGCGCCCGCCCCGTGGTGTGACGGTGCGTCGGCTGGCTCCCGAGGACGCTCCGGCAGTCGCTGCGCTGGGCGCTGACGCGGCGTGGATTCACGCCAGTTGGGGCGGCCCGGCAGGTCTCGCCGCCTCCGGACACGGATGGGCGGCCTTCGCAAAGGACCGCATCCTCGGCATAGCCTGCACGTACTTCCGCGGCAGCACATACGAGGACGTCGCCTGCATGACCGTCCCCGAACACCGCCGCCAGCACCTCGCCCTGGCCTGCGTCACCGCCCTGTGCCAGGACATCGCCGCCCGCGGCCACACGCCGAGCTGGACCTGCTCCCGCGACAACCGCCCCAGCCGGCTCCTCGCCTGGCACGCCGGCTTCCGCCTGGAACACGAGTACGTCCACTACCTCACCGGACAACCCGCGCGCCGCATCGCCGAGCTCACCGCCTGAACACCACCCGACAACGAGGAGCCACCATGAAGCCGCACCGCACCCCCCTCGCCTCGGTGAAGATCCTCAACAGCGCCCACGACCTGAAACGGCGGGACGGCTCCTTCACCCTCCACTACACGATCACGCCGGCCCTGCCGGACGCGGCCGACGACAGCCCCGTGCTCCTGGCCCTTGAGGCCATGGACGACGTCGGCAACGAGTACTTCCACTGGGGCGGAGCGTACGGAGCCGCCGGCGACGGCACGCACACCAGCGGCAGCATCTCCGCACAGCCCGCCCTGGCGGCGAAGGCATGTGAGATCCGTATACGGCTCACCTTCCTCCGGGGCGGCGAGGAGCACCCGTGTCATCTGATGTTGCGTACCTCGGCCGCCAAGCCCTGAGGCCACGCCCTGCACAGGACCGGCCCATACCGCCGTGCTTCTCCGCTCCGTCGTGCCCATGGCCCACTGGCCACCGTTCAGGGGACACGAGGCCGCCATATTGACGAACGTTATGACGAGCACCAAGGCGAATACGCCGTGCCTACGTAGCGTGGCCATCGCGTAGATGGCTGGATCTTTTCGCGGTACGACAGGAGCACAACGATGGCCGCCTCCGCCCCTGCCGGTTCCTCGTCCGGGGCAGCCGTAAGGCATCGCTTGCGGGCGTGGATGCTGGAGGGGCTGACCGACATGGCCAAGCGCCACCCCGGTCCGCACGCCGGGCCCCAGAGCGCCCATCAGGGGCAGCGCTGGTGGCGGGTGATGTGCCTGACCGGTGTGGACTACTTCTCCACCCTCGGATATCAGCCAGGCATCGCCGCCCTCGCCGCGGGCCTGCTGTCGCCGGTCGCCACCATCATCCTGGTCATCGTGACGCTCGCCGGCGCGCTGCCGGTGTACCGGCGGGTGGCAAAGGAGAGCCCGCACGGCCAGGGGTCGATCGCGATGCTGGAGCGGCTGCTGGCCTTCTGGCAAGGCAAACTGTTCGTCCTGACCCTGCTCGGCTTCGCCGCCACGGACTTCCTCATCACGATCACCCTCTCGGCAGCCGACGCCTCCACCCACCTCGTGGAAAACCCACACGTCAGCAGCGCCCTGCACGACCAACAGATGCTGATCACCCTGATCCTGGTCGCCCTGCTCGGCGCGGTCTTCCTCAAGGGCTTCCTGGAGGCGATCGGGGTAGCGGTCGCCCTGGTGGCCCTCTATCTCGGGCTCAACGTTGCCGTGGTCGTCGTCGGACTGTGGCACGTGGCCACCGCGCCGCATGTCGTCACCGACTGGTCCCAGGCGCTGACCACCGAGCACGGCAATGCGCTGGCGATGGTCGGGGTCGCGCTGCTCGTCTTCCCCAAACTGGCACTCGGACTTTCCGGGTTCGAGACGGGTGTCGCGGTGATGCCGCATGTCGAGGGCGACCCCGGCGACACCGAAGAGCGTCCCACGGGGCGGATCCGGGGCACGAAGAAGCTACTCACCACCGCTGCAGTGATCATGAGTGTCTTCCTGATCCTCACCAGCTTTGTGACGACACTGCTCATCCCGGAGGACGCGTTCAAGGCGGGCGGCGAGGCCAACGGGCGGGCCCTGGCCTACCTGGCCCACGAGTACCTCGGCTCGGCCTTCGGCACGGTCTACGACATCGCCACCATCGCCATCCTGTGGTTCGCCGGCGCGTCCGCCATGGCCGGTCTGCTCAATCTGATGCCGCAGTACCTGCCGCGCTACGGCATGGCACCCCGGTGGGCGCGGGCGGTGCGCCCGATGGTGCTCGTCTTCACCCTTGTCGCCTTCCTGGTGACCTGGATCTTCCATGCCGATGTGGACGCCCAGAGCGGCGCCTACGCCACCGGTGTCCTGGTGCTGATCAGCTCCGCCGCGATCGCCGTGACCATCGCCGCGCGGCGGGCCGAAGAGCGCGGCTGGATGATCGGCTTCGCGGTGATCTCCGTGGTGTTCCTCTACACGACCGTGACGAACGTGATCGAGCGGCCGGACGGAGTGAAGATCGGTGCCTGCTTCATCGCCGGCATCATCCTGCTGTCGTTCCTCTCCCGCCTCGTCCGCGCCTTCGAACTGCGCGTCACCAGCGTCGTGCTCGACGAGATGGCCGAGCGGTTCATCCGTGACATCGCCCATCGCAAAGTCCGCTTCATCGCCAACGAACCCGACGCGCGCGACGTTGCCGAATACCGCGACAAGCTCCGGCAGATCCGTACGGACAATGACCTTCCGGAGTCCGAGGACTTCATCTTCGTCGAGGTCACGCTCGGCGACCCCTCGGAATTCGAGAGCGAGCTGCGGGTGCGGGGCGAAGTGATGCACGGCCGCTACCGCGTGCTCCGCCTGGAGAGCTCCACCGTCTCCAACGCACTGGCCGCGCTGCTGCTGCACGTACGGGACACCACAGGAGCCCGGCCGCACATCTACTTCGAGTGGACCGAAGGCAACCCCCTCGCCCAGTTCCTCCGCTTCTTCCTCTTCGGACAGGGCGAAGTCGCCCCGGTCACCCGCGAGGTCCTCCGCGAAGCCGAACCCGACCGCGAGCGCCGCCCCCGCGTCCACGTCGGCTGAACGCGCACACAGCCACTCCCCGTCAAGAGCCCGACAAAGATGTGCGACACGACATCAGGGAGAGGTCAGGAGAGCCGACACCCAGTCACAAGCTGCCTAGTGTCAGCCAAATGGGACGGCGAACCGCTCCTGCCGCGGCGACGCGCGCCGGGCGGCCGGGCACAGCCGTCGACCGCCGCTGGCGTGCGGAGGTGCGGCGCGCCCTGCACTACTCCCTGGCGTTCGTCGGTCTGATCATGCTGCTCGACTGGGGATCGGGCACTATCACGCTGCCCCGCGCCGGGCTCTGGGTCTTGTTCGGGGCCCTGGTCCTCGCCGTCTTCCTCCCGTCGCGCGTGACCGCAGGCGAAGGGTGGCTGGCGGTACGGGGCCTTATGGGCGAGCGCCGTGTGCACACCGACGCGCTGGTTGCGGTGCGGCGATACGGCGTCGTCGCCACACACCTCGTCCTGCGAGATGCGCACGGGCAGTGGCTGGAACTGGACCCTCACGTCCTGGAAGCCAATCCGCT
>NZ_JBFAIP010000171.1:0-7814 GCF_040654775.1 Streptomyces sp. NPDC050636 | reverse complement strand
CGGGGGCCCGGGCGTGCTTAATCAATGCCGTTGGCTTGATTCTTTTGGTTGCTTTTGTCAAACACTCGCGCGGTCCGGCCCCCCGCGCCGGGGGTAAACGCCCCCGGGGGCGGGGGGGGGCCGGCGGGGCGCGTCGGGGGTCGGGACCTGTCTTATTCGGGCCGGTGGCCGCCGGGGAACTCCGGGGTCGCCGTGCGGGCCAGCTCGTGGCTGAGCTGTTCCAGCTCGCTGCCGCCCGCCATTTGGCGGGTCAGCTCGTCCAGGGCGATCTCCGACTTGGCGTGACTTCCGGCCATCGCACCGCGCTTGAGGAGCACGAAGCGGTCGCCGACCAGGTACGCGTGGTGCGGATTGTGGGTGATCAACACCACGCCGAGTCCGGCGTCCCGGGCGGCCGCCACGTACTTCAGGACGACGCCGGACTGCTTGACGCCGAGCGCCGCCGTCGGCTCGTCCAGGACGAGGACCTTGGCGCCGAAGTAGACGGCGCGGGCGATCGCGACGCACTGCCGCTCGCCGCCCGAAAGGGTGCCGATGGGCTGGTCGACATCGCGCAGGTCGATACCCATCCGCAGCAGCTCGCTGCGGGTGGTCTCGCGCATGGTGCGGACGTCGAGCCGCTTGAAGGGGCCCACCCCCGTGGTCGGCTCGGAGCCGAGGAAGAAGTTCCGCCACACCGGCATCAGCGGGACCACGGCGAGGTCCTGGTAGACGGTCGCGATGCCACGGTCCAGGGCCTCACGCGGGGAGGAGAGCCGGGTCTCCTCCCCCTCGATGGTGAAGGTGCCCGCGTCGTGCTGGTGCAGCCCCGCGATGATCTTGATGAGAGTGGACTTGCCGGCGCCGTTGTCGCCCAGCACGCAGGAGATCTCCCCGGCGTGCACTTCCAGGGACACGCCTTCCAGCGCCTTGATGTTGCCGTAGAACTTGCTGACGTCGGTCAGCTCGACCAGGGCCGGCTTCTCGTCCGGCGCCGTCTTCTTGTCGAGGGCAGTCATGCTTTCTCCTCCGCCCGCTTGCGGACCCATGCGTTCAGGAGCGTGGCGAGCAGCAGCATCGCGCCGAGGAAGAACTTGTACCAGTCCGGATTCCACTGCGCGTAGACGATGCCCTTGCTGGTCATACCGAAGATGAAGGCACCGACCGCGGCACCGATCGCCGAGCCGAAGCCGCCGGTCATCAGACAGCCGCCGACCGCCGCCGCGATGATGTAGAGGAACTCGTTGCCGACGCCGTCGCCGGACTGGATCGCGTCGTACGAGAACAGCAGATGCTGGCCGGAGACCCAGGCGGCGAACGCGACGCCCATATAGAGGCCGATCTTGGTCTTGGTGACCGGGACACCGACCGCCCGCGCCGCGTCGGCGTTGCCGCCCACCGCGAAGATCCAGTTGCCGACGCGGGTGCGCAGCAGGATCCAGGTGGCCACCGCGACCAGTGCGATCCACCACAGGATGGTGATCTGGATGTCGACGTCGCCAACGGTGAGGTGGGACGCGAAGAGCGCACGGGCCGACTCGAAGCCCTCCATGTCGGCGATGGTCTTCGTGGAGACGGTGCCGCTGATCAGCTTGGTGAAGCCGAGGTTGAGGCCCGTCAGCATGAAGAACGTGCCGAGCGTGATGATGAAGCTCGGGAGTTTCGTACGGGTCAGCAGGAATCCGTTGAAGACTCCGATGGCGAGGGTGACCAGCAGCGACACTCCGACGCCGACCCAGGTGTTGGCGGTCATCTGGTAGCTGAACATCGACGAGATCAGCGCCGAGCTGACGACCATGACACCGGCCGACAGATCGAATTCGCCGCCGATCATCAGCAGCGCCACCGGCACGGCCATGATGCCGATCGTCGAGGACGCGTACAGCACGGTGGAGAGGCTGGACGCCTGCAGGAAGGGTTCAGCGGCGATCGAGAAGAAGATGAAGACGGCGATGGCGCCGACGACCGAGCCGAGCTCGGGGCGACCCATCAGGCGGCGCGCCAGGGAGCGGTGCAGCAGGCGTTCGTCGGAGCTCTTGGCGGGCGGGCCCGCGGGCTGCAGAGGTGGTGCGTCGGTGGTGCTCATCGTGTTCCCCGCTTCGTGTATTCCTGCAGCGCGGCAGCGTCCTTCTTGGTGATCACCTGGGGTCCGGTGAGCACCGGCTTGCCGCCGCCGAGGACGTCGGAGTTGTACTTGTAGAGCCAGAGCAGGTCCACCGCCTCGTAGCCCTGGAGGTAGGGCTGCTGGTCGACGGCGAAGCCGAGCGAGCCGTCCTTGAGACCCTCCGCGACCTGCGCGTTCAGGTCGAAGGTGGCGATCTCGGCCTTGCTGCCGGCCTGGTCCTTGGCCTTGACGGCGGTGGCGGCGAACGGTGCACCGAGGGTGACGACGGAATCGATGCCGCGGTCCGACTGGAGCTTGGACTCGATCGAGGACTGCACATCGGGCATGTTCGTGCCCTCGACGTAGAGCTTCTGCAGATCGCCCTTGAAGGTCTTCTCGGCGCCGTCGCAGCGCTGCTCGTGTCCGACATTGCCCTGCTCGTGCAGGACGCAGAGGGCCTTCTTCCTGCCGCGCTCGTTCAGTTCCTCGCCGACGGCCTCGCCGGCCACCGTCTCGTCCTGGCCGATGTGGCTGAGCGCGCCGAATGCCTTGGACTCGTCGGCCCCGGAATTCACCGTGATCACCGGTATGCCGGCCTTCCGGGCCTTGGCGACCACGTCCTTCATGGCGTTCGGCTTCGCGAGCGAGACGATCAGCCCGTCGACCTTCTGGTCGATGTAGGACTGCACGAGCTGGCTCTGCCGACTGGCTTCCTTGTCGTGCCCGTAGACGAACTTGATGTTGTCCTTGGCGGCGGCCTGCTCTGCGCCGTTCTGCACGATGTCCCAGAAGGTGTCGCCGTCTCCCGAGTGGGTGACCATTGCGAACGTCCACCGGGGGGTGTTCACCGCGGCCTTGCCACCGGCGGTCTGGGCTGCGCGTTCTTCCTCCGCGCGCTTGCCTCCGGTGCTGCTGCATCCCGCCAGGGAGGCGCCAAGCGCTGCTGCCAGCACGGCGCTCACGACGCGTCCCCTTCTCCGAACCCTTGCCACGAGGACTCGCCCTTCCCGCTGATGCCACGCTGTGTTGGCTGTATTGACCGTGTTGGCTGTATTGACCGTGTCGGCTGTCTGAGCCGTGTTGGCTGCATGGGCCGTGGTGGTTGCGCCGACCGTCTTGGCTGTCTCGCCTGGTTGTCCACGGTTTCGCACACCGGCACCGGGCGGCCGGCTCCAACCGCCCAAGTATCCGTTACCGGTGATCTGTACCGGTTCATCGGGTCCCGCCTTCCGTAGGGCTTCACCGGGTCCCGCGCCCGGTGTACTCCTCCAACTTCGGTACGTCCTTCCCGCTGACCAGGGCGGGTCCGGTGAGCACCGGCTTACCGCCGCCGAGCACATCGGCATTGGTCTTGTGCAGCCAGAGCAGGTCCACCGCCTCGTAGCCCTGGAGGTAGGGCTGCTGGTCGACGGCGAAGGTGACGTCCTTGGCCTTGAGGAGCTTGACGACGGCGGGGTTCAGATCGAACGTCGCGATCTGCGCGGCGCTGCCCGCCTGCTCCTTCGCCTTGACGGAGATCGCCGCCATCGGCGCACCGAGCGTGACGATCGCGTCGATGGACTCGTCGGACTGCAGCTTGGCCTCGATCGAGGACTGCGAGGACGGGGCGTTGGTCCCGTCGACGTTGAGGTTCTCGACCGACCCGTGGAAGCCCTTGCGGACGCCGGCGCAGCGGTCCTCCAGCGACACATTGCCCTGCTCGTGGATGACGCACAGGACCTTCTTGGCGTGCCGGTCGTCCAGCTCGTCGCCGACGGCCTGGCCCGCCACCGACTCGTCCTGGCCGATATGCGTCAGCGCCCCGTACGCCTTCGAGAACTCGCCGCCGGAGTTGATGGTGATGACCGGGATGCCCGCCGCGACGGCCTTGCGGACCGCGGCCTTGACGGCCTCCGGCTTGGCAAGGGTGACGATCAGCCCGTCGACCTTCGAGTCGATGTAGGACTGCACCAGCTCCGCTTGCTTGGAGCCCTCTTTGTCGTTGGCGTAGAGGAACTTCACGTTGTCCTTGGCGGCGGCCGCTTCGGCGCCGTTCTGGACGATGTCCCAGAAGGTGTCGCCCTCACCGGAGTGGCTGACCATCCCGATGGTCATCCGGGGCGTGCTGACGCCCTTGCCGCTTCCGGACGCACCGGGCTTGCCTTCGGAACCCTTGCCTCCGGAGCCGCTGCACCCGGCGACCAGCGCGAGGGCCGCCGCCAGGGCCGCCGCGCTGAGGACGTTGACGGGTCGAGCCATACGTACGTTTCGCACGCCGATCATCGTGGGACCGCCTTTCTCCCGGCCGCCTGAATGCGGCTGGAAGAGTTCTAAGGCGGCCCACGGAGCCACGTCAATACTTTGTCCGAACATTCTGACGCGGAGCTGCGGCATATCGGGGCATAGCAGGGCATACGAGCCGTCCGGACAGGCTCGGGGCGGGAAATGGGCATGCGAAATGACCCGGCCGGGCGCGCACACGGCAGGGGAAATGCCCGGCCCGGAGCGCGCAAAGACAGGTCTGCATGGACAAGTCTGCAAGGACAGGTATTCGGGAAGCTCAGGTCCTCAGGAAGCCCAGATACTCGGCAGGCTCAGTGCCAGCGCGCTTCGGCGCTCAAGGGCGGACCAGCAGCTGGAATTCGAAGGCGTAACGGGACGCACGGTAGACATGCGAGCCGAACTCGACCGCGCGCCCGGTGTCGTCGAACGTGGTGCGCTGCATCGTGAGCAGCGGGGCGCCCTCGGGCTCGTCGAGCCGCTCGCCCTCCTCCGCCGTCGCGGCGCGCGCGCCGACAGCCTGGCGGGCGCTGTGCAGGGTGATGCCGGCCGTCCGCATCAGGCGGTACAGGCCGGTCTCCTCCAGTTCGGCGGTCTCCAGCCTCAGCAGCCCGGCGGGGAGGTGGTTGCGCAGATGCGCGACGGGCTCGCCGTGTGTGAGGCGCAGCCGCTCGACGAGCGCGACCTCCGCGCCCTCGGCGATGCCCAGCGCGGCGGCGACCTCGGCGTCGGCCTCAGTGGTGGTGTTGAGCAGCACACGGGTGGCGGGCTTCTGCCCGGCCGCCTCCAGGTCGTCGTAAAGGCTGCTCAGCTCCAGGGGGCGCTTGACCTGGCTGTGTACGACCTGGGTGCCGATGCCCCGTCGGCGGACCAGCAGTCCCTTGTCGACCAGCGACTGGATAGCCTGCCGCACCGTCGGCCGGGACAGGCCGAGCCGGCCGGCCAGCTCGATCTCATTGCCGAGCAGACTGCCGGGAGCCAGCTTGCCGTTCTCGATCGCGGCCTCCAGCTGCTGGGACAGCTGGAAATACAACGGGACCGGACTACTCCGGTCCACGCTGAACTGGACAGGGCTCTCGGCGCCCGAGGCATCTGTATCGCGTTTCCCCACGCTCGCGAGCGTAACCGCCCGGACAGATGACGGGAAGTCCAGAGGTCACATTGTCCGGACAAGGTGGGTGGGGTGGCTTGTGTCCGCGCCCCACATGGCCATCTGGTCGCGTCCCCCAGGAGTACCTTCGCCCACCCTCGGAGCCTACGCTCCGGGCTCGGCTACCCGGCCGGCAAGCCCCACCCCGCTACTTCATCCACGCATCCTCGTACTTCCGGTACGTCCCGTCATGGGTGGCGAGGTGCACCCACTGGTCCACATACGCCTTGAACTCATCGTCGCCGCGCGGGAGTGCGTAGGACTTCTCGGAGAAGGAGAACGGCTTGTCCGGGTGGACCGAGCACAGTTCGGGGTGGATCTTGGCCTGGTAGCGGGTCTCGCCGGCGTCGGTCATCATGACATCCGCCCGGCCCGCGATGATCTCGTCGAAGATCGTGGTGTTGTCCGGGTGGAGCTTGAGGGTCGCGCGCTTGATGTGCGCGCGGGCGAATTCCTCGTTCGTGCCGCCGGGGTTCACGATGACGTCCGTCCCGGGCCGGTCGATCTGCGCCAGCGTCCGGTACTTGTCCTTGTCCGCGCAGCGCACGATGGGCGTCTTGCCGTCCGTGCGCGTGGGTTCGCTGAAGTAGGCGGAACGGGCGCGCGCGAGGGTGATCGAGACGCCGCCCATGGCGATGTCGCAGCGGTCGGCCGCCAGGTCGCCGACGAGCTCGGCCCAGGTCGTGGGGACGTAACGGGGCTTGACGTCCAGGCTCTTGGCGAGGTTTTCGGCCATCTCGATGTCCACACCGCTGTAAGCACCGGTCTTGGGGTCGAGGTGGGTGAAGGGGCGGTAGTCGCCGGTGGTGCAGACGCGCAGCACACCGCGCCGCGGGATGGTGTCGAGGAGTGAGCGGGTGTGCTGGGCGCGCCTGGTGGTCGCCGTGGAGGCGGTCGACGTCGGCCCGTTGGCGGCTGCGGGTGCGGCCCCCGGTGTCGGGGCGGGGGTGTCCTGGCGGCCTTGCGGGGTCGCCGGGGCGGCGGCGGTTACGGCGAGCAGACAGGCGAGGGCGGAGAGCGTGGCGGCGCGCTTCATGGTGGGTGGCTCCTGTACGCGACGGGACGGCTGGACGCGGCGGGGCGCGGTCCATGGTCGGCTCGATCACGCGCTCGCCCGCCGCCTGCCGGCGGTCCGTGATCACGTGATCGAAGCGCTCAGGTTGGCAGAGCCCATGGCCCAGGTGAACCCCCTGACCGGCCAGTGGGACGGCCGATCGGGGTCCCCGGTAAGGGAGTTGGGCATCCCGTCGCGTCGGTCGCCGTCCGTCGTACCCGCCCGCGCCCCTCGCGTCCGACACGTCCGGCCGCACGCGCCCGCAGGCCTCAGTCGGCGTACCGGCCCGCCGCGCCCTCGCCCACGGGGCTGTCGGGGGTGATGTCGGCCAGGCGGGTGAGGAGTTCGGCGGCGCGCTTGGCGACGGTGTCGCGGTCGCCCTCTGAGAGGGCCGAGCCCATGCCCACCGCGACCGCGCCGGCGGCTATCCACTCCGGCGCGCTCTCGACCGTCACCCCGCCCGTCGGCAGCAGCGGCGCCTGCGGCAGCGCGGCACGTACGTCCTTCAGCCAGGACGGGCCGTACCCGGAGGCGGGGAACAGCTTGAGCGCGTCGGCGCCGAGCTCCAGGGCACGGACCATCTCGGTCGGCGTCGACACCCCGGGGAAGACCGGGACTCCGTAGCGGTGGCCGGTGCGGATGACCTCGGCGTCCAGACTCGGTGAGACCAGGAAGCGGGCGCCGGCGTCCACCGCCATCCGGGCCGACATCGCGTCAAGGACCGTGCCCGCGCCGATGACCGCGTCATCGCCGAGCTCGCGGGTGAGGGTGGTGACCGCCTCCAGCGCGAACGGCGTGGTCAGGGATATCTCCAGGCTGGTGACACCCGCCGAGAGCAGCGTGTCGGCCGTGGCGCTCGCCTCGTCATAGGTCTTGCTGCGGACGATGGCGAAAACGCGCTGCGCCAGTGCGGCCCGGGTGATCTCCCAGCGATACACGGCAGTTCGCCGTCCTTCCTTGTCTCCAACGCTCCATGCCGCCTCGCCGTGGCCCACGGCGGACGCGGCACTTCCTGCGGCACGCGCCGCGGCGGCTGACCACCATGGCCCCTTTGCCGCCGATGCCCGCCCACTCCTCGTTTCTACCGAAACGCTACCGGGCCCCACTGACAATCCTCTCGTGGGGGTGCGCCCCGCGCTCCCCTTCCGCCAAGAACGGGGCGAACCGGCGTGCAGACAGCACAGCGGCGGCCGGGGTCAAGGCGGGACGCTCGGACCTGTGGCTGCTGATGGCGCTGGACGGTGGCGGAGGTGTCAGCCGGATCGGCG
>NZ_JBFAIP010000170.1:0-7847 GCF_040654775.1 Streptomyces sp. NPDC050636 | reverse complement strand
ACCACGCACCCGACCCTGGTTTACCAACGGTTCTTAATATTTCATGACCAACCCCCCCCAGCCGGGCCGGGCGACGGTACGGGAGCCCGGACGGCACCTCCGGGGCATCGACGCACGGGGAGCTGGCAGTTGACGATTCGTCAGTACCCCCGTATCAACTGCCCACCTCGGACATCGCCGGCGCGTCCGGTTCCTCCTGACTCTGGTGAGCCTGGTGATCCTCGTGACCCCGGTGATCCTCGTGACCCTTCCGTGCCACGACGCAGTCACCTGTGTGGACGCTCGGCCCCGTCTCCGTCTCCGACTCCAAACACATCGCCGTCGGTACCTTCATGAACAGTACGAGGACGGTGCTGAGCAGGTGCAGCGCGGCGTAGATCCACATGACTCCCTGGATGCCGAGCGGGCCGATGAAGACCGTGCCGATGAGGGGGCCGAAGGCCATGCTGGCACCGGCGCCCAAGGTGTACGCGGACATGACCTGGCCCTTGCGTTCCGGGGCCTGGGTGGTCATGAGCGGGGGCAGGGGCACGTATCCGGCCATGCCGATGCCCAGCGCGCCCGCAGCGATCGCGACGAGCAGATAGTCGTGGCCTGCGGTCGCAGGAACGTAGTAGAGGGCCAGGCAGGCCATGGCGGAGACGACTCCGCCGAGCCAGGCGACGGTCTTGCGTCGGCTCCACTTGTCGCCGAGAGCTCCGAAGAGCACGACACAGGCGAGATTGCTCACCATCATCACGATGAGCAGTGCGGCCCACTCTTGCGCAGAGAAGCCGACCTGGTCGACGAGGTACAGCGGGATGAAGACCCATACGCCGAACTGCGAGGTGGTGTTGATGAGCCGGACGATGGCCCCCATGCCGACTCTCGGCTTGGCGAACATGACGGTGAAGCAGCCGGTGAGTGTGCGGGTGAGGCTGTCGCGCTCCGACCCCTTGGACAGGCCCTGGAAGCCTGAGCGTTCGCGCAGCAGGACCAGGACGACCAGGGCACCCGCGACGATCATGGCGAGCGAGATCCACAACGTCCCGTAGAAGCCGATCGCAGGCTTGAGGAGCGAGACCAGGGCCGAGCCGAGGACGGGGTAGCCCACGGTGAAGCAGAACCAGAACCAGCCCAGGGCCTTGCCGAGTTGCCGCTCCGGGGCGCCCGCCATGATCCAGACCATGAACCCGTAGGCGAACAGCGGATAGCCGAAGCCCCGCATGCCGTAGGAGAGCAGGATCAGCGGGTACGAGTGGGCCGGAATGGCGACCGCGAGCATGAGCGCGTGACAGACCACCCAGCAGGCGGCACCGGCCATCATCACCTTGCGCGGTCCCCACAGGTCGGACAGCCCGCCGGCCAGGAAGGCGCCGATGGCGGCGGTGATGCCGTAGAGCGTGAAGATGATGCCGACGCTCGCTTCGGCGAAGCCGAGGTCGGTCTTGAAGTACGTGGGGAGATAGCTGGTCTCCACACCGTCGCCGATCATGAACAGCAGTACGCCGACGTAGCCCCAGAGAAGGGCTCGGGGTATTCCGGCGCAGATGGCGGGGGACGGGGACGGTGGCACGACGGGAACCTCCTGACAGGCCGGGCGGATGCCCAGGGCGGTCACCACCTTGAACACCTTCTCAGAGAATTTCAATGGCTTCACAGAAAGTGTGTGATGTTCTATCGTGAAGAGAGACGGCCGGAGCGACGTTCAGAGCGACGTTCTCAGAGCGACGTGCAGAGCGACGGTCGCAGTGACGTTTCAGAAACAGCGGCAACCGCGAGCAATCGACGCAGCCGGTGAGCAAACGAGGAAATGATCGGGGCGCCCAGCGATGAGACCGAGCCGTGGTTCCGAGGCCGAGGTGGAGGAGCGCCGCCAGGCGGTGCTGCGTCATGTCGCCGAAGAGGGCGAGATCCGTATCGCCGACCTCGCCGAGCGACTGCAGGTCAGCGTGATGACCATGCACCGTGACCTGGACAATCTCGATGAGCGGCAGCTGGTCCGCAAGGGCCGCGGGGTGGCGACGTCCTTCTCCAACGTCACGATGGAGAGCGCGCTGCGCTTCCGCGAGCACGCCCAGATGGCGGCCAAGACCGCCATCGCGGACGCGCTCGTCGACGAGATCACCCCGGGCAGCACGGTGCTGCTCGACTGCGGTTCCACCTTCTTCCCGCTCGCCCGCCGGATAGCCGGGATGGACGGGATCCGCGTGATCACCAACTCGCTCCGCATCACCTACCTCCTGTCCGGGTCACCCACCGAGGTCACCCTGCTGGGCGACCGGTTCTACGAGGACTTCGAGTCGTGCGCGGGGCCGCAGACCCGGCGCCAGCTCCAGCACGTCCGCGCCAACGTCGCCTTTGTCACCGCCACATCGGTCAGCGCCGGCCGGCTCTTCCACCCGGTGCGCGAGTACGCGGACAACAAGGAGGCGTATCTGCAGGCGGCCGACCGTGCCGTACTCGCCGTCGACCACAGCAAGTTCGGCCGTACGGCCACCTACGCGTACGGCGATGTCAGCGGCTACGACCTGCTGGTCACGGATGCCGGGACACCCGAAGAGGAACTCCGGTCCGTCCGCGACCTCGGTGTGGACATCCGCACCGTCGAAGCCGAGAGCTGAGACACCACCGCAGCTCGCACCTCAACTCGCCTCAGCTTTCACCTCAACTCTCGCCTCAGCTCTCGCCCCGATTCCCGCCCCGTCCAGACGCCCCTGGCTTCCCCTTGAAAGGCCCCACCTCATGCGTGCCCTCGTCATCGAAACCCCCGAGCACTACGGGGTCACCACCGTCCCCGACCCCACCCCGGGTCCCGGCGAGGTCATCATCGCCCCCGCGGCCGTAGGGATCTGCGGTACCGATGTGCACATCGTCCAGGGCGAGTTCGCACCCACGCCGTACCCGATCATTCCCGGTCATGAGTTCACCGGCGAGATCGTCGCACTCGGTGCGGGAGTCAGCGGCCTGCAGGCCGGGGAGCAGGTCGCGGTCGACCCGTCGCTGTTCTGCGGCGCCTGCCACTACTGCTCCATCGGGCACGGCAACCTGTGCGAGAAGTGGGGAGCGATCGGCGACACCGTGGACGGTGCGATGGCCGAGTACGTGAAGGTGCCCGCCGCCAACTGCTACCGGCTGCCGGAAAGTGTGGACGTCGTCCAGGGCACGCTGATCGAGCCGCTGTCCTGCGCCGTACGCGGCTTCGATGTGCTGCCGCGCCGCCTCGGCGACCACTACCTCATCTACGGCGCGGGCACCATGGGCCTGATGATGCTCCAGCTCGCCAAGGCCGCGGGCGCCGCGTCCCTGTCCGTCGTGGACATCAACAAGGACCGGCTGCGGATCGCCGAGCGGCTCGGCGCGGACGCCACCGGTGCGGACGCCGATGCCCTGGACCGGCCGCAGGGCTGGGAGACCGTGATCGACTGCACCGGCGTCATCCCGGTCATCGAGGACGGTCTGACCCGGGTGCGCCGTGGCGGTACGTTCCAGCAGTTCGGCGTCGCCCCCTCCGCCGCCAAGGCATCCTTCTCGCCGTTCAGTGTCTACAACGACGAGATCACCATCGTCGGGTCCATGGCCGTCCTGCACAGCTTCGGCCGGGCGGTGGACCTGATGGCCAAGGGCGTCATCGACGCCGACACCATGATCACGCACAGCTTCGGGCTGGAGGAATTCCCCGCCGCGCTGCAGGCGTTCCGCGACGGCTCCGGCCGCAAGATCCAGATCCGCCCGACTGCCTGAGGCCGCCCTTCCCCCATCTACCATCTCCCTCCCCCTCCCTCGTCCCTCGTACGGAAGCGAAAACCCTCATGCCGACAGTTGCCGGAGTGGACTCCTCGACCCAGTCCTGCAAGATCGTCGTCTGTGACGCCACCACCGGGAAAGTCCTGCACCAGGGCCGGGCAGCCCACCCCGATGGCACCGAGGTCGACCCCGAGGCCTGGTGGCGCGCGCTCCTCGAAGCGGGCGACGGTCTGCTGGAGCAGGTGGACGCGATCGCGGTCGCCGGTCAGCAGCACGGCCTGGTGGCACTCGACGCGGCCGGACAGCCGTTGCGCGATGCACTGTTGTGGAACGACACCCGCTCGGCACAGGCCGCCGCCGACCTCGTCGGCGAACTCGGCGGCCCGGAGAAATGGGCCCAGGCCGTCGGCACCGTCCCGGTCGCGGCCATCACCGTGACCAAGCTGCGCTGGCTGGCCGAGCACGAGCCCGGTCTCGCGGACCGCACCGACCGGGTGCTGCTGCCGCACGACTGGCTGACCTGGCGGTTGTGCGGTGGTCCGGGTACCGGCGCCGAACCGGTCACCGACCGGGGAGATGCGTCCGGTACGGGCTACTGGTCACCGGCCGACGGCGCCTACCGCCATGACCTGGTCAGCCTCGCCTTCGGCGGCCGTACCCCTGAACTGCCGCGCGTCCTGGGCCCGTACGAGGCCGCGGGCCGCACACCGCACGGCGCCCTCGTGGCCGCCGGGACCGGTGACAACATGGGCGCGGCGCTCGGGCTCGGCATCCAGCCGGGCGATGTGGTGATCTCCCTGGGCACCAGCGGCACGGCCTTCGCGCTCTCCGAGCACCCGGTGGGCGACCCCACCGGGGCGGTAGCCGGATTCGCCGACGCGACCGGCCGCTTCCTGCCGCTGGTGTGCACCCTGAACGCCGCTCGCGTCCTCAGCTCCACCGCACGCATGCTCGGCACCGGACTCGCCGATATCGACCTTCTCGCCCGCGAGGCCGAGCCCGGCGCCGGCGGTCTGGTCTTCCTGCCGTATCTGGGCGGCGAGCGGACTCCCAATCTCCCCGAAGCCGCGGGCAGTTTGATGGGGATGCGCAAGTCCAATATGCATCCGCCGCAGCTCGCCCGGGCAGCGGTCGAAGGGATGCTGTGCAATATGGCCGACGCGCTCGACGAGCTGCGTGCGCAGGGCATCAGCACCCGCCGCGTCCTGATCATCGGAGGCGCCGCCAAGGCTCCGGTGGTCGGCGAGATCGCCGCCGAGATCTTCGGCACCCCGGTGACCGTGCCGGAACCGGACGAGTACGTCGCCCTCGGTGCGGCCCGGCAGGCCGCCTGGGCGCTGGCCGGAACCCCGGAACCGCCCCGGTGGCCGGTCGCTTCGGCAGCCCGGCACTGCCCCGGCTCCGCCGACCATGCCACCGGGCTCCGCATCCGCGAGGCGTATGCGAGCGCCCGGTCGATGGTGTACGGAAGCGCTGAGAACTCCTAGCTGAGAAACCCCTAACGGAATGATCTTCGAGGTGGTTGGATCACTCCGGGACGGACGATCCGGGGGGTGCGGGTCGGCTCGGCTCGGCTCGGCCGAAGCGTGATGCCACCGGGGCTATTGTGCGCTCCGCCAGGGATACCGTCGTCACGGAAATTCGCCCCGGCGCCCCGGGGAAGTCCGGACCCTCAACTGGGGCCCCTCCGCCTTCCCGACCGGCAGGCCCGCACCTGGCTGGGAGACGCCTTGGAGGTCAGCCGCAAGGCCGGTGACCTGCGTGAGCAGACTCGGGCCGTGGGTTCCCTCGGGATCTTCGCCAATGTGGAGGGGCGGGCGGTCGAGTCCATGGCCCACCTCGCCGAAGCGACAGACCTGGCCGAGCAGTTGGACGACGACTGGCTCATGGCCATGTGCCTGTCCAACGTCGGCGCCATCCACCACCAGCTCGGAGAGGACGACAAGGCGCAGGACTGCTACGCGGAGGTGCTCGACCTCGCCCGGAAGATCGGCAGTCCCCGGCTGACGGGCAAGACGCTGCTCCGTCTCGGAAGTCTCCAGCTCGATATCGGTCGGCCCGCCGACGCGTCCGACCTGCTCCGCCCGGCCGAGGAATTCGCCAAGCGCCTCGGGGATGTCCCCCTGTATGCGGCTGTCCTCGGCAGGCTGGGCACCGTCGAAGAGTGCTCGGGCAATCACGAGAAGGAGGCCGAACTCCGCCGTCGGGCACTGGCCGTGTTCAGCGGCCAGACCGGCACCGAATCGGAGATCAGGATCCGCAATCGGCTGGTCTGGTGCAATGCCCCGCAGGAACACCTCACCCAGGTATGCGACCAGTTCGAGCGGGCCATCACCCTCTCCGATACCGACGCCAACCCCACAGAACTCTCCCGCGCCGTCGGCGAAAGCCGGGCGTCGGCGAAAGCCGGGCGTCGGCGAAAGCCGGGCGTCGGCGATTTCTAGCGCCACGACACAGGCGACGGGACAACGCACCGCGAGCGCCACGCCCATTGGCCCGGCCGTAGCTCACCGGCCGGGCCAATGGTTCCGCCGCCTCCCCCGCGGGCCACGGCAGCGGACGCCGTCAGGTCAGGCGTCCAGCCAGGTGATCCCGTTGCCGCCGTCGTTGGCGATGGTCCGGGTCATGACGTTGCCTTCCACGGGGTAGTTCCCGTGCTTGGTGAAGTAGCCGGCGATGGACTCGAGCGAGGTGGCGTCGCACACCCCGTCGCCGCGGATGCAGAACCGCTCGACCGGAACGCCCGGGAACTCCTCCGGCCCGGCACCGGGCGAGGTGAACCCGAGTGCGCTCACGCCCTTCGGCACGCGGGCCGCTGCGCCGGTGCCGGGCTGCATCGGGTCGGCGTAGAGCATGCCGTTGACCTGTTCGCGCGGGACGGCGGTCTCGTTGTTGGCGATCTTCTGGAGCACCACGTCCGCGACCTGCGCGCCTTGGGAGTAGCCGACGATCGTGAGGCGTGCGTTCGGGTCGCGGCGGTGGGTGTCCTCGGCGGCGGCCAGCAGATTCTTGTACCCCACTTCCACGCTGGCGTCGTAGCTCGGTGCGCTCGGGTCCGGGCTGAACTGCTTGCTGCCCACCCACGGACCGGCGCTCGCCGGGTAGCAGACCGGAACGATCTTCTCGCCCTCGACCAGGGACCGGTTCGCGAATCCGTAGGACGTGGTGCATCCTTCGGACTCGTCCGCCGCGGCGCCCGTGCCGCCCACCTCGAGGTAGTAGTGGTTGACGTCGTCGGCCTGCGCGACGGTGGGTGCGATGACGGCGGTGCCGGCCACCATCGCCGCCGTCATGGCGGCGGTCCCCACCGCCCGTGTCAGCCTGCTCATTTTTGCCATTGCCTGGGTCTCCCCCTTGGGTTGAGACGTGCCTGCATCGAACGGCGTTGACGCTAGCCACAGCCGTTGAAATTGCGCTGACACAGCAATGAATGCGCTGGTGGGGCAGCCGAGGGCCGGATCCGCGCGGTACGGTCCGGCCCTCGGCGTGGGCCTGCCGCTCAACGGGCTACTTGGCGCTGGGTGATGTTGTCGCGGCTGCCGCCGGTCAAGGTGACGGCGAACGGAATGCCGGTGGCATCGGTGATCAGCTGATGCCTGCCGCCCGTCCTGCCCCGGCCGACGGGGCTTCGTCCGGTCTTGGGTCCCCTCCAACGCCCGGATGTGGGAACCATCGACCGGCGCATGGGAGAAGTCCAGGGCTTTTGCGGCGCGGAGCCTGGTGAGGAGGACCTCGTGCAGCCGGGGCCACACCCCGGCGGCCTCGGTCCACTCGGCCAGGCGGCGCCAGCAGGTCATGCCCGACCCGAAGTCGAGTTTCTGCGGGGGGTGTTCCCAGGAGATCCCGTGTGCAGCACGCACAGGGTGTGCAGCACGATCAGGGTGCCCTGGACCACCAGCCGGTCAGGATGCCGCTTGTGCCGTTCTGTAGTTCTCCGGGCCGATGGGGAAGCCCGCCGGGAGCTACCCCATCCGCGGCGGGCCCATGGGCGACGAGCGCGACTCGTTGGCCTACGAGACGCGCGTCTGTGTGTCAGGAGCTGAGGTGGTACTGCGTCCACGGCTGCGTCGGACCCGGCACCGGCGCCGACTCCTCATACGGAGACGCAAACTGCCCCCACG
>NZ_JBFAIP010000169.1:0-8078 GCF_040654775.1 Streptomyces sp. NPDC050636 | reverse complement strand
TGATGGAGTGTCACGGGCCGCGTTGCGGCCCGGTGGCCCCGCTGCGCGGGGCATGCTGCTGTGAGAGTTGATGGTGCGCCAATTCGGTGGTTGGCGTGGGGGTTGGAGGGCGCTTCGCGCCTTCCAACCGGGGTGCGTCCGCTTCGCTCCCTCACCCCTAGGTCCTTCCGGCTTCGCCTCCAGGACCACAAGGCCCGCTACGCAGGCCCTGCTGGCTACGAGGGGTGGGGGTCGTTCGTTCGTGTTGGGTTCGAGTGTAGCGGGTGCATCAGGTTGATGCACCATGTAGCGTTGGGGAAAATACAGCACACCCCAAGACTGCACGGACGGCACCGCAACCCGAGAGGAAACCCCTGATGCCTGTTCAGAAGTACACAGCGCGTGAGATCACCCGCAAGAACGTGCAGAAGAAGGCCACGGGAATGACTCGGGATCAGGTGCGTGAAGGAACTGACACGGCACGCATGTTGGAGCGTCAGAAGGGGCGTGTGCTGGATGAACCGGGCCGCTTGCACTCGCTGCGGCTGGCGGAGTGGCGCCAGATCGGCTACGTGATGGCCGAGGAGGCTATGGACATCTACGCCCCGGAGAAGGACCCAAAGGTGGCGCAGTGGGAGCGGCAGCGCCTGGAACGGGTGGCGGCTGAATCGGCGGCCGCAGAGGGGTACGGTCGGAGGCCGGCCGCAGCCGAGGGATTCTCTAGTGAGGCATCCGACCTGCATCAGTTCGCCTGACCAGGAAAAGCAGATTTGGGGAGGCTTCCGAGTGTCTGCAATTCAGCTCCGAGAACACCAGGTGGACGCGAATTTCCGTATCCGTAAATGGGTAGGATTCCCTGCAAGATCATCTGTGCCGCCGGATGGTGCCCGTGCCATGGTCGTGTCAGCGACCGGGTCCGGGAAGACGTACACGGTCGCCGCGGCTGCGCTGGAGTGCTTCCGTGGTGGCCGGATCCTCGTCACGGTGCCCACGCTCGATCTGCTCGTGCAGACCGCCCAGGCGTGGCGCAGGATCGGTCATCAGGGCCCGATGGTGGGGGTGTGCTCGCTGGAGAAGGACGAGGTGCTGGAGCAGCTCGGCGTGCAGTGCACCACCAACCCGGTTCAGCTGGCGTTGTGGGCAGGGTCGGGACCGGTGGTGGTGCTGGCCACGTACGCCTCTCTCGTGGATCGTGACGACCCCCGTGATGTCACGGGCCGAGCCAAGGTTCGCGGGCCGCTGGAGGCAGCTCTGGCGGGCGGGGAGCTGCTGTACGGGCAGAGCCTGGAGCCGTTCGACTTGGCGGTCGTGGACGAGGCGCACGGGACCGCCGGGGACCTCGGCCGGCCCTGGGCAGCCATCCACGACAACAACCGGATCCCGGCCGACTACCGGCTCTATCTGACCGCCACGCCGCGGATCCTTGCCGCAGCCCGCCCGCAGCGGGGCAAGGACGGCCAGGAGTTGGCGGTGGCCTCGATGACCGATGACTCCGCCACCTACGGGACACGCATCGTCGACCTCGGACTGTCCGAGGCGATCGAGCGCAGCATCCTCGCCGGGTTCGAGATCGACGTGCTGGAGATCCGCGACCCAGAGGCGATCCCGGGCCTGTCCGAAGAAGCGCAGCGGGGCCGGCGCCTGGCGCTGCTGCAGACCGCCCTGCTGGAGCACACCGCCAAGCACAACATCCGCACCATGATGACGTTCCACCAGCGGGTCGAAGAAGCCCGCGCGTTCGCGGCCAAGCTCCCCGAGACCGCAGCCGAACTGTATGCGACCGAGGCGTCCGAGAAATTCCGCGAAGACGCCTCCGCGCTGCCGCCGTCCACCATCGGGGCCGAACCGTACGAGCTGGAGCCCTACCGGCACGTGCCCGCAGACCGAGTCTGGGCCGACTGGCTGTGCGGAGACCACCTCGTCGCCGAACGACGCGAGGTGATCGGGCAGTTCGCCAACGGCATCGACGCGAACGGGCGCCGGGTGCACCGGGCGTTCCTGTGCTCCGTACGCGTCCTCGGTGAGGGCGTCGACATCGTGGGCGAGCGAGGCGTGGAGGCGATCTGCTTCGCCGACACCCGCGGCTCCCAGGTCGAAATCGTCCAAAACATCGGCCGTGCCCTGCGGCCCAACCCGGACGGCACCACCAAGGTCGCGCGGATCGTCGTGCCGGTCTTCCTCCAGCCCGGTGAAGACCCCACAGACATGATCGCCTCCGCCTCCTACAAGCCCCTCGTCGACCTCCTGCAGGGCCTGCGCAGCTACTCGGAACGCCTGGTCGAGCAGCTCGCCTCCCGGGCTCTGTCCCGCGGCCACAAGGAGCGACGCATCCATGTGAAACGGGACGCCGACGGACGGATCGTCGAGGCCGGCGAAGCCACGGGCGAGGAGGACCAGGAGCAGGCGGGCGAGGCAGCGTTGGAGTCGGCGTTGCTGCACTTCTCCAGCCCGCGCGACGCAGCCACCATCGCCGCTTTCCTGCGCACCCGCGTCTACCGGCCCGACTCCCTCGTCTGGCTCGAAGGGTTCCAGGCGCTGCGACGCTGGCGGGACGAGAACGAGATCACCGGGCTGTACGCGGTGCCATACGACACGGAGATCGAGCTCGGAGTCACCCGCTTTCCGTTGGGCCGCTGGGTGCACCAGCAGCGGCGCGCCTACCGGGCCGGGGAACTGGAAGACCACCGACGCCGGCAGCTCGAAGATGAGGGAATGGTCTGGGAGCCCGGGGACGAGGCGTGGGAGACCAAGCTCGCCGCCCTGCGCGGATACCGCCGCGTCCACGGGCATCTCGCGCCACGCCAGGACGCCGTCTGGGGCCAGACCGAGCAAGACCAGCAGCCGGTCGGACAGCACATGGCCAACCACCGCCGGAAGAACGGTCTGGGCAAAGACCCTGAACGCGCTGCGCAGCGCTCCGTGCAGCTCACCGAGATCGACCCCGACTGGAACTGCCCCTGGCCACTGGACTGGCAGCGCCACTACCGGGTACTTGCCGACCTCGTCGACGCCGACGGCCCAGACATCATCCGAGAATTGCACCCCGGAGTCATGTTCGAAGGCGACGACCTGGGCAAGTGGGCTGAGCGGCAAGCCCGCAACTGGGCAGAGCTGTCGGAAGAGCAGCAGCAGCGGCTGTCCGCGCTGGGCGTGACACCCACGGAGCAGCCCTCTCCAGGAACGGCCACCAAGGACACCGAGAAGGCGGCAGGAAAGCTGCCGGCAGGGTTTCAGCGGGGTGTTGCAGCCTTCGCCCAGTACATCGCCCGCGAGGGGCACTACCGCGTACCGAGGGCTCACACAGAGGAGATCACGGTCGAAGGTGAGAGCGCGCCAGTGACCGTTCGACTGGGGGTGTTTACCAGTAACACCAAGAGCCGCCGGGACAAGCTCACCCAGCCGCAGCGTGCCGCGCTCGCCGAGCTGGGCGTGGAATGGGCGTGACGCCGCTTCCGGCCGGTCGTTGAACCAGCCGGTCAAGCGAAGTGCGGCAAGGCCCCGGGTACATCTCCCGGGATCTGGTGCTGTCAGCGTTCCAGGGCGGGAAGGCCGGCCAGGCCAGTGTCGAGCATCATGCGGTCGACCGTTTCGTTCAGGGTGCTGTCCGCGCCTATGACGATCTCGATGCCGCCGGGCAGCAGATCGAGCTCCCGGTACCAGCTCCGCAGCGCCTCCTCGCCGAACTCGTTCGCGATCGGCTTGGTGGCGTGGCGGGCGAGAGTCTGCTCGAACGGCACGTGCAGGTAGTAGGCGCGTCGGGCCGCGGTGGTCGGCACGCAGCTGGGCGAGCATGTCGCCGTAGTGGTCGGCGTACAGGATCCCTTCGACCACCACGTGGTACCCGGCGTCCAAGGCGTAGCGGGCCGTCAGGTCGATCAGGCCGATATTCGCCGCGCCGGGCCGGTCGCGTTCACGCAGCACGATCCGGCGCAGGTTGTCCTGACCGACCAGGGCCAGGCCGCGACCGAAGCGGTCGCGCACGCCGGCCGCGACGGACGACTTGCCCGAAGCACTGTTGCCACGCAGCACGACCAGCCTCGTGTCTTCGGTGCCCACCATCACGGCGCTCACGCTACCGACGGCCGGTGACACCGCCTGGGGCGCTCCCCGGCACCGACAGCATCGACGCCCGGACGGGTGGCATTTCCTTGCGTACGCAGGCGCAGTCCTAAGCACATAGGCCAAACTTGCCCATTTTTCTTAGCTCTTGACGGCAATTCAGATGTTCTGTCAAGTTGTGTTGGCCCCGAAGGCTTCGTCGTCCCTGCCGCAGCCTTGCCCGCCCGGTACGAGGCTCAGGCCAGCCGGTGAGCGGACTCCTGAGGGAAGACGGACTGCTAGCGACGCGACCAGGCCGAGCGGAAGTGTTCCAACGGATGTTCAGGAGCTCGGTCCGCCGAAGAAGCCGCCGCTATCGCCGGGGCTGGGGCTCGTGCTGGGACTGGGGTCGGACGAGGTACCGCCGAAGATGCCATCGTCGTTGTCCTGTCCGCCGCCGACGTTTCCCGTGCTGGTGCTGCCGTCTGCGCCTGCGCTGCTTGTGCCGCCGCCGATGACGTCCGGCGGGAGACGCGCACTGCTCGGACTTGGGCTACTGGGTCGCGTGCTCGGCTTCCGCGTCTTGGATGTCGAAGGTGTGGGCTTGTCTGTTTTCGATGGTGATGCCTTCGGGGACGAGGGGGCCGGGGTGGGTGTGGCCGGATGGCTAACGCTCGGTGTGGGCTTGTCCTCGGAGCCGTCTTTGAGGATGGAGGGCCGGACCATGAGGACGATGAGGACGATGCCGGCGGCCGCCAGTGCTCCGGTGACAGCCGCAACCATGACCAGGTGCACGGCCCGCGATCTTTTTGCGGGGTGGTACGGGTCAACACCACCTGGGACCTGAGGTGCCCGGACTCCTGGGGAACAGTCCTCGACATCTTGCCGTCGTCGTAACTCCAGGCTGCGGGACTGGCACTCCTTCAGTTCCACGGTCAACGTGGCGCGCTGTTCTACCAGCCCGGTGCGCAGTTGCGCCAGTTGCTCGCCGCGCTCCTGGAGCTCGCGCTGTCGCCCGGTTTCGACCGCGTTTTGCTCGCCGGCGGACTGCTGGAGTTTCTCCCGTTCCGACCGCGCCTGGGCTTCACTGGCCCGGACCGCCTCCAGCCTGCCGGCCAGCGCGCTCAGCTCCTGTGTGAGGTCGTAGACGCGCAGCAGCAAAGAATTCTGGTCACTGCCTCCGGGGGTGCCGAGCTGGACCAGAGCGGTCCGGTAGGCGCAGAAGGCCTCTCGTGCGGCCTCGGCGCTGAGCCCGCCGTGGGTCCGGGCATCGCGCACAAGGGCTTCCATGAACTCCAGCGGGGGCATGCGCTGGCCGTTCTTGTAATACGACACCCTTGAGTGGTCGATGCCGTACCGCTCTTCAAAGCCCCTCAGGCTCGTTCCTGCCAGGTCAAGCAGTCGGCGCACCACACTTGTGCCGAATTCCTCTCTGATTTCCTGCTTGCTTGGCCGACGGCTGTCTCGTGCGTCGGGCAATGGGTGGTTGTCCTGCTCAGATGTCACCTGTGGTACCTGCCGTTACCAGAGAGGTGCTGCGAACCATGGCATCCTGTCGCACTTCCTCGACACCACGCATCCCGTTCAGGGTGTTCCACACAGCCCGATTCCGGGCTGGCGTCCTTGCAAACGAAAACGGTGGAACACATGTTCAAAGCAGCTCTGCGCCTGTCGGCCAAGGCGCGGCGTTACTGGAGGAAGTGCTGCCGGTGGGTTGCGCTACACCAAGCTCGACGTCGCGAACCGCTGGCAATTGAGGGCAGGCGGGATGGTCTTCAACCGCGATGGCGACCGGATGATGGCGCTGGAGGCGCAGCTGTCCTGACAGCTGCTGGGAATCTCGCTGGTCATGGATGTTGCGCCGCTATCTCCCCGGCATGTAGGTGCGTGCGCGGACAAGGGCTCTTGCCCTGGTGCATGGGCTTGCGACTAGCCGGCGGCTAGCAGCGTTGCGGGGCAGATTTCAAGTTCCCGCGAAACTGGAGCCCGTAGCAGCCTTCGCACACCATTCAACTCCCTGCGCTCGCAAAGTCGCAGGTCAGAAGCCGTGAAGGGGCGTCAGAAGCGCGGCATGCTCGTCACGTACCGCGGCCAGTCCGTCAGATTCGCGAGAACTCGAAGCGGCGGCCATCGCGGCGCAGTCTTCTCCGTGTCCGGGGCGCCACCGGACACAACGACCTGGAGTTGCGGGGCTAACCCTTCGCTGGTCCAAGGTCGGTCCGCTCCATCCGACAGGTGCCTCGACGGCATCCCGAACCGAAGGAACTCCTATGTCTGCTACCACTCCGACCACCCCCGCCGCCCAGCAGCCCTCTGGTCAGGACCGCGCCGTATGGCCGTTGCTGATCTTCGTGCTCGGCGTCGTGGGAGTGATGCTCGCTGCCGGCCTGCTCTTCGTCTCCGCGCGGTATCCGGCACTTGCCACCCCGCTGCAGGTCGCCCTGGGCGGGGTCACCGTCTACGCAGCACTCGTCACCATCGCGGTCAACCTCGCCCGGCGGTAACACCCTTCAAGGCCGGCCCCGGGGCGTGGCGCGCGGCCGTGCACCCCCGCCGACCGCGCCCCGGCAGGCCCACAGGCCGGGCTGCGGTCGGCGGCGGGGGACGGAGACTTCGAATCCTGTCTGTCAGCGGACCGCGTCGCCCTCGGCAGAAATGCCCAGGGCCTGGCGCAGATCCACGTAGGCCCGCAGCCGCACGCCGGGTTGCCCCGGGTCCCGGGGCGTCCGATCAGCGGCCGCGGTCGCCCACCGCGAGGCGATCACCTCGTGGAAGGCGAACGCGGTCTCATCGTCCGCGGCAGCGATCTCCACCACGACCAGCCCAGGTTCCGCCACGAGCGCTTCATGAATCGGCCTCATGCCCTGGACGACGTCCTGATGTAGCCCGCGAGTTCGTCCGACGCGGCTGGTTCACCCGACCGAGGCCAGTCTCATCCGGACCCGCTGCGGACCTTCCTCCCGCGCGGCCACACCCGCGGGACGACGGAACGGCGAATCGTCAGCGCCCGTAGATGTCGGCAAGCCTCCAGCAACGGCTCTCAGCGGCTACCTCATACCGCTGATGCGGCGACTGGCTATGTTCACGAGTTTTCGTCGGGGACGTCCGGAGAAGCGAAGTGGAACGGCACCCCGAGGTAGTGGGCCAAGATCTGTCCTGCCTCGGCGGCAGCGGCGCCCGGCGGGGGCCCGTCAGGGCGGTGGTGGACGGTCGCCAGGTGGCCTTCCCCGGATGGGTTGACGAGGACCGCGACCAGGAGCACGAACCAGTCATGGACGGTGTCGCCGTCCCAGAGAGCCTCGACCGCGGCCACCCGGCCAGGGTGGGCGGCAGCACGGGCTGCGAGTGAGGAGACGTCGAGCGGATCGGGCTGCGTGTGCCGCACGCGCTCGGTGAAGACCTCGTAGCGCGCGTGGACTACCTGCTCCGCTTCGCGCAGGCCCAGCCCCAGCGGGCGCAGTGCCTCCCACACGGTCTTGACCGCCATGAGCCGGCGGTCGCACAGCACGTTCGCGTCGACTTCCCGGCGGGTCTGATCCTCCAGGTATGTCCACCAGCCGCTCACTGGGCCACCGGGGATTCCGTGAAGTGCGTCATGGGCCGAACGTACCTCAGCCGAACCACCCAGTCGGCCTGTGAGGAAGGCAGGGTGCTGTGAAACTCGTGAACAGCCCGCCCCGTTCTCAGGGCCTCGTGCCTCCCGAACCGGTGTCAAAGTGCTGTCCATTCTCGGGTTCTGGCTCAACTTCTGTGGTGATGCCCGGACGCACGGTAGATCGGGGCAGCGGACGCGGTGAACGGGCAGGTCAGAGCGTTGAACCGACGCGGCCACGAACGCGCACAGCACAGCTCCACAGAAGTTGAGCCAGAGCCCATTCTCGTGACCGAAGCCAGGCGACTGTCCCGTCTCACTCAACCGAGTCGTTTCTCAACGAACCGAGTCGTTCAGGCTTCTGTCTCAGCGAACCTAGTACTGCAACGGTGTTTGCTGTGACGGTTGGGCAGGCGGGTCGTTGGTCTGAGTATGGGTGGGGACCTTGCTGATGTCAGGGTGTGGGCCG
>NZ_JBFAIP010000168.1:0-8128 GCF_040654775.1 Streptomyces sp. NPDC050636 | reverse complement strand
GCGAGTTGACCACGAACTTCATCGGAGACGCCCATACCAGACCAACGAGCCGAATCACGTGAAGCAACACGTTGATTCTCTGCGAGCCCTAACGAACTCGTGCATGGTTGTCGTGGCGGCTGGCCTGACCCTGCTCGTCCTGTGGTGGAGATGGCAGCTGGTTCTGTCGTATCGCTGGGTCGGCCCTCTCCTCATCGCCATCGGCCTGCTTCTCGGTGAGGCATGTCAGACGGACGGGGATCGTCCCCCAAGAGGCTTGCGGGACACAGCTGTGCCACCCTTCGCTGCCGGGATGTTCTTGCTCTGGACGCTCACCCTGGCCGCTGGCCAGCTCGGCGAGCAGCACGCCAGGAGTGATGCCCGGGATCCCCGCCAGGTCCGCTGACTGCTTGCCGCCGTACGCCAGCAGGCCCGTAAGAAGCCGCCCCACCGCCCGCACGGCGCCCCTATGACCTCCGCCAATCTCCTTCTGGCTCAGCTCCGGCGTCGACCCGGTCGGCCATGTGGGCCGGAGCCAGTTCCTGGGTGTGCTGGCCGGCCTCCCAGCGCAGCATGTGTAGACGGTGGGCCAGGCGCCGCCCTTCGCCGACCTGATCGGTGGGCAGCGGGTTCTCCGGAGGGACGTCGGCTCCGGAGGGGTAGGCGTTCAGCGGGCCGGGGGCGCCCGTGGCGGCGTAGCGGCGGCACGCGAGGTCGTAGGTGAGCTGGGCGGCGGTGGCGGACGCCGGATCACATGGTCGGCCCGGCCCCGGGTGCTCATAGCCGCGGCAGCAGTCCTTCCACCTCGGCCACGTGCTGCACCGCCATCGCGGCGTTCCTCATGCCCATCCGGTCCAGCACTTCGATCGACTGCAGCAGGATGCTGGCGTCCATGTCCGCCATGGCGTTGCCCCGCCGGTCACGCTCTGCCAGTTCCTCCGCCGTCACCGCCGTCCGGAGGTCACCCACCCGCTCGGCCAGCCGGTCTCGCTCGCCTTCCATCGCCGCCAGCCGCCGCACAGCCCGGACAATCTCCTCGTCGCTCATCCTGTTCATACCCGGTCAGACGCCCCGCGGCTTCCCGAGGTTGGGTCTGCGCCCGCAGCTCCCGTTTTCGCCGTGCAGCAGCCGGGCCTGGGACGTGGAGGAACGCGGTCGCCGTGCAGGTCACCGGTCCTGGGCGAGTTTGTAGAGCTCCGCGAAGAGCCCGCCAAGATCCGTAAGCGCCTGCCAATCACCTTCTTCGCGCACCTGACCGCCGTCGAGGACGACGATGCGGTCCGCGATGCGGGCGTTCTCCAGGTTGTGGGTCACGAACACGGCGGTCTTGCCCGCGGCGAGCTCCTTGAACCGGCTGATGACCGGGTGCTCGGCGCGGGAGTCCATCGCGCTGGTCGGCTCGTCGAGCATGAGCACGGCGGCATCGCGGTAGAAGGCGCGGGCGACCACGATCCCCTACCACTGCCCTCCGGACAGTTCGGTACCGCCCTAATTGGAGCGCACAGCCCCTCACCCGCGTCGCCACCCTGGCCATGGACGATCTCGACGTCAACGGAACCGAGGTGCAGGTCACCTTCGGCGAGCACGGCTCGGTACCCGTTCCAGAGCCCTTCGGGCAGGTCTTGCGAGAGCACGCGGAGAACAGGGGCCCCACAACATCGCCGTCAATCACAGCAGTCCATGGCTCTTCCCCGGCCGCTGTCCCGGTCAGCACATCCACGCGATCGGCTACGCCGCCCAGTGCCCTGAGCGGCGTGCCAAGGAATCCGGCATGCCCTGGGCGAACTACGTCCTCCACCGGTGCCCTGCTGGTGACAGAGCGAGATGATGCTGCCATGTCAGACAAGCCGAAGCGGCCCCTCAGCGAGCTTCACCCGGGCGATCCCGTCCAAGCGACCATCACTGGCCACCAGCCATGGGGCATCACGGCGAAGCTCAACGAATACGAGCCCGTCGGCGCATCACTCGACACCATCCGCCGCGGCAACGAGCCAAGCGTGAGGCTTCTGGCGCAGGACCTCCCGCCAGTGGGAACAACCGTCGAACTCATCGTCGGCGAAGTGCGCTCATGGCACCACGAGCCGTGGGTATGGGTGGATCTCACCAGCAATTGACAGCTGCACGGGAACACACCGCAAACACAGCCTACTCACGACAGTTTGATACGAGATGGCGTCAGTACCGGGTGGCCTGGCGGCTCTTGAGCTGACAGGAGGGGGCACGTAAGGGGGACTATTCGTTTGCGGAGCCCGTCGATGGTCCGGAAACGTTCGGTGCACCCTTCCGCTCCTGCGTGCCGTCTCCTGTGGAGGAAATCCCGTGACTCTCGTTCCCGTGCGTCGTCTGGCTCTCCTTGGGGGCGGCTTCTCCACCGACGACGATGGGCTGTTGGACGACTGGGTGCTCGGTCACTCAAGTGCTTCTCGGTCCAAGGTGTGCTTCTTCACGGCCAGGATCAACCGGCTGTCGGGGAACCGCGGAAGCGGCAGGCTGGCCAGTACCATCCGCAGCCGATCGGCCTCGACCCGGCCGTGATTGAGCGCGTCGTACATCGCGCCGTTTCCACGGCAGTTCTCCGGCAACAGAGTCAGGTCCACTGCCGACTTCACCGCCCCATCCCTGCACAGCACGGCATCTGCCGGCTCGAACAGATCATCACTCCGGGCGGTCAAACACGCATAGAAATCGCCGCGGAAGCGTGACGCTTTTGCGAACACCTCCCCGGATAGCATCAGGCAGCAGACTCACCCTCGCGGCCTTCGTCGCGGTCACGTGCACCTTGGTCGGAGCACATGATCAGGCGGAGGCCACGCGCACGTCAGCTGAACAGCACAACCAGAGATCAAGTTCGAGCAGCGTTCGGACGTCTTTTGAGTAGCTCAGGTAGCGACCAGCGAGGCGTGGATCCGACTGACGGCACGCAGGACCTCGTCTCGGTTCTTCGCTCGCTTGATCCATGCCGGAAGGCGGGCCACCAAAGTCATCTTCTGTCCGGTGTCGTTCCAGGGCGCTCGTTCTCGCAGCGACGCTTGGACGAAACGGCGGATCAAGTCGAGATGTTCGAGGTTGTACGCCCACAACCACCCATGCCGGGTCTCAACCTGGAGCCACAGCGGCATACCGAAGTACGGATCCGTCGCGGGTTGAGCTGTGCCATGGGAGAGCGTGACAAGACGGCCGCTCCGCACCCGTGACAGTCCGCAGCCACGGCAGACCAGACGCCGCGGCCTGAACAGCATCCGCCCCCTGGGATCGGAGTCTTCGGGCGCTGGAACGACACGAGCGGCCTTCGCACAACCGGGGCATCGCACAATGATCCAGCTGATGAAGTCGTTCTCGGTACTGCGCGGATCCCGGAACCGACGAGAGAACAAGGCCATCCGGTGAGTATGCATCTGGCCCGCAGACCAGCGCATCCCGATTCGACCGCTCACTCCAGGCCCGCCGGCCACCCTGCCAGGAACCGGACGAAGGTTAAAGAACAAGCTGAGCCCGCCGACCTCAGTCCGCGGGACTGAATATGAGATCACGAACCCGTCGGCAGGCTGCCGGTGGGAAGACCGTGCCGGGGCTGGATGGCCGGCCCCGGCTACCGGGGGCCGGCCAGTGCAATGAAGGACCGTAGGAGTTCGGTGGCTTCGGCGGCGGTGACGTCTTTTGTCCACCTGGTCGGGTGGGAGGAGCAGCGCAGAGTGAAGCGGTGCGCATGCCGAGTGTGCTCCAGCTCGTGGACGCAGGGGCGGCTTCGGCGGCCGTTCACCGCTACTGGAGCCAGTTGGCGTTCGCGGCGATGAACTCCCGCAGCCCAGCCCTCAGGCGGAGGCGCCCGTGATCCACTTGCCAGATCATGTGGCGAAAATGCCTAGGAGTTGGGCGTGTCGTACGTCAATTGCCCGCGGCCCTCACAGGAAACGGAGCACTCCACGAAAATCACCACTCCTCCCGCGGGCGCGTGGTACCAGTCGACCGATTGCCCGGGCGGAAGGTCCACCACCCCCGTGAACATCCGCTGCCCCGCTCGGTCGAGCGCGCCGAGGCTGAGTTTGCAATCACCGGTATTGGCCGGATGGCCGATACCGAAGGGGGTCGTGACCTCGTTGGTGAGCCGGACGAAGTTCTCCAGGTTCCCCGGACAGGGGACCGATACGGTGGTGCGGTCGGCCATGGTCGAACACCCTCCGGTTGTCGTCGGTGCGCGGTAAGGCTTTCCTCGGCGAAGAACGTTAAAGCCGGTTCACTCTTATGGGGCGCGTGTGTGCTGATCAGTGGAACCCCAGATCGAGTGCGGCGGTGATGCAGCGGGAATCCCGTGTCGTTGTCGCGCATCGTCTCGAAGGCGTCGTTGAAGGCAGCTGGGTCGGCGTGGGCGAAGGGGCTGGTGAAGGCGCTGCCTTTGAGGACTCGGCGGCCGGGTTTTGATTCGGTCGCACATCATTCCCATGTGTTGCCGCACAGGTCGTAGACGCCGAAGGCGCTGACGCCGGAGTGGTAGCGGGAGACGGGGGTGGTGTGCCCTATTCCGGACTCCTGGACGTTGCACTTGGCGGCGGTGGCCGCGTCACCCCAGGGGTAGGCGCTGCCCTTGGCTCCACGGGCGGCTTTCTCCCATGGTTCGCTCGTCGGCAGGCTCTTCCCCGCCCAAGCCGCGTAGGCGTTCGCATTGCGCCAAGTGATCCACACCACCGGGTGGTCGAAGATGCGGGGCAGCGTCCGTCCGGTCCCCAGTGCCTTGGTGTGGGTCGGCCTGTTGCACGGGTGAAGCGAAAGTAGTCGGCGTTCGTGACCGGGTAAATGTCGATGGGGAAGGCCGACATCCAGCTGGGGGTGTTCTCCGCTCCGCTGAGGTAGATCCCTTCCTCGACGGCGATCATCAACTTCCCGTCTACGGGGTGCCGATGGTGCTGTGCGACGGGAGTTAAGAGCGCTTCGGTGCGCTCGTCGTAGCCCGCTGCGGCCTTGGCCGTTAGCAGCTGCGCAAATCGCTCCTGCACCTCCGAGCCCGAACGGGCGAGCAGCATGTCGAGCGCTGCCTGATTGCCGGGGCGGGGAGTGATGTTCTCCCCGACCCTTTCCCACTTGGACACCATGCGGTCGCTGACGCCGATCGCCGCAGCGAATCCGCGCACGGTCATGCGCATCGCCATGCGCAGGGCTTTGGCCTCGCGCCGGTCCAGCGAGCTACCCCCGGTCGGTCCACGCAGGCCGTCCTACACCTGCTCGCCGCGCAGGGCCAGGAAGGATTCGCGCAGCTCGACGAGGAGGGCGTGTTCGGTGGGGAGCTGGGTTTCGTCGATCGCGCTGATCGCCCGCACGCCGATGGTGGTGTTCGTCGCGAATGCCGCCTGCATCTGAGGGAGGTGGTCGGCGGGGACCGGCGCGACGGTGTGAGCGTGGAGTTTCTGGAGCTGGGCCATGGTGACGCCGGGCAGGGCATCGGCCTTGGGCCACACCACACTGCCGTTCGCATCGATGAAACCAACGTTCCAGGTGCCGCCTTCGGAGACCAGCTCGTCCGGGCCCACGAACAGGGCGTCGTCGAAGCCGGCCAGCGGGGCGGCGCGCCGGTGTGCCGTGAACCTGCTGCCGACAATGACGAGCGCCGGGCGGTCCGGCGAGCGCCGCTGCCGCTGCGCCGCGAGGGCGCGGACAGTCAGGCCGCGACCACAACTCGCTCGCCATCTCGGAGACGAACTCGCGAAAAGCAGCCCGCCTCGACCATCCGCTGAAGCAACGGCGGCGGGGCGTAGAGGACTTCTGTGTGTTCGGGACCAGGCGCGACCGGATGCGACTGTAGATCCGCCAGCCCCAGCAGGCGTATGTGGGCGCGGATCGAGCCGCTGCTGCCGGTCGTCCCGCGTAATCCGCGGCGTCCAGGTAAGCGTCTGGATAGTCGCAAGGTGCTGTGCGGGATCCTGTTCGTGCTCCGCTGGGAGATCCGCGACGACATCCACCACGCGTTCGTCACCCTCGGCTGCGCCGTCATCTGCTGGCGACGACTGCGCATCACACTTTGTCGGGAGTAAGGGCGGGCGATCGCCCCAGGGGATGGCCTGCTCGATCCGTCAGAACGCATACGCAGCAGTCGGGCCCGCGCAGCCTCACATCCGAGATCTCAGTACGTCGACCTCACAGCCCGGCGCGAAGGGGTCGAAGCCGTGCTCGATCAGCCAGCGAACTGCCAGCAGGCTTCGCAACGACCACCACGCGTGGATCACGTCGAGGTCGATGTCGGTGCCATAGCCGGCGATGACGTCGTCGAGGTGCTCCTCGTGTCCGAGCGTGAAGGTGGCGAGGTCGTACAGGGCATCACCCTGGCCCGCCTCGGACCAGTCGATGATGCCCGTGACCTCGTCGCCGTCGACGAAGACGTGCGCGATCTGCAGGTCGCCGTGCGTGAACGTCGGAGTCCACGGCCGGAGCGCGGCCTCGGCGACCTGGCGGTTGTGGGTGACCAGGTCAGCGGGCAGGACGCCGTTCGTCACGAACAACTCGCACTCGTCGTCGAGTTCCGTCGCCAGCGCGACGATGCTCCGGCCGGCCCGGCCGGGCCGGGGCGGCAGGGGCGCTTCGTGCAGCTTCCGGATGGCGGCGCCCGCCGCGGCCCACGCCGCCGGCGATCCGGTCGACGGCCCGCCGAGGCGCCCAAGCGTCGTCCCCGGGAGTGCGGCGATCGCGAGCACGGGCGGCTTGCGCCACAGGACCTCCGGGGTCGGGACCGGCGCGAGGGACATCGCCTCGACCTCGACGTCGATGCGCGCCTGATCGGCGTCCACCTTCAGGAACACGTCGCCGACGCGCAGGGTCGCGCGCTCGGAATGGGCGACAACGACTTTGACCTCATCCATGGGCGACCAGTATCCCGGGGATGATCGCCGATGTCGCCGGGTTTATCGCGTGCGATTACGCGGCTGACTGCGTCCCGATACCCGGCGGCCTCGTGCGCGACACCGACCTCTGACCAGGTCAAGTCCACCACTTTTGTTAGGAGTTCTTAGAGGGCATCTGATCAATGATCAGGCCGTGATGACCGTTTCTCCCATTTCAGTTCGCCAGCTTCGTGCGGATTCTCCGGTGAGGTTTCGGCTCATTGTGTTAGCCATGGCCCAGTGGATCATTGCCTGGGAACGCTGAGGCAGGGCTTCGTAGTCACGGGCTAGCCGGCGGTGCTGCATCAGCCAGCCGAACGTCCGCTCAATGACCCACCGTTTCGGAAGGGGTTGAAACCCAGCCATGGAGGGTCGTTTCACCACCTCGACATCGATCCCCAGCCTGGCCCCGTGATTGATCACGGAACTCTGGTAGCCGCCGTCCACCCAGACTTTCGCGACCTGCGGATGCGAAGAGGCGACGTTGTCGAGGAGGTGCCTTCCGCCGGCTGTGTCCTGCACTGATGCGGCTGTCACGATCACCGCGAGAAGAAGACCGAGGGTGTCGGTCGCCAGGTGGCGCTTGCGTCCCTTGATCTTCTTTCCCGCGTCGATGCCCTGGTCGGACTCGGCGACGTTGGAAGAGGTCTTCACGCTCTGGGCATCCAGCACGGCTGCGGACGGGGCCGCCGTGCGTCCTTGCGCCCGGCGGGTCCGGTCCCGCAGGAGGTCGTAAACCCGCTGTGTAGTCCCGTCGGCCTCCCACTTCGCGTAGTAGTCGTAGACGGTCTTGTACGGCGGGAAGTCGTGCGGCAGGTACTCCCACGGGATGCCCGTCCGGTTGACGTACAGGATCGCGTTCACGATCTCCCGTAAGTCGTGCACCCGAGCAGCCGTGCCTGGCCCGGTCCGCCGCGCGCGCCATTCGGTGAAGACAGGCTCGATCAAGGCCCACCGGGCATCGGACACGTCACTGCGATACGGACGACGATCACTCACACGGCGTGCAACGACCATCATCGCCAGCAGTCACAAGAGCATCCCAAAACACCAACTACCGAGATCAGATGCCCTCTTAGAGAGCGGTTCGTGAGGTGATGTTCGTTTCCGGTGAGGTTGGGACAAGGCCGCTGGTCGCGGGGCTTCGGTCGGCTACTGCTTCCTGGTGAAGCTTGCCGGTATCGGCCTCGGTGGTGAAGATCCCGGAGGCGGCCTGGACGGCCTGGACTCCGGCCGTCGAGGTGGACGGCGAGATGGCGGAGACCTCCGGCACCGGATCCGGC
>NZ_JBFAIP010000167.1:0-8152 GCF_040654775.1 Streptomyces sp. NPDC050636 | reverse complement strand
ACTCCGCGAGGCGCGCTGCGAACACCGGGCTGGACTCCGCCAACTCCCGCCCCATGCCCAGCCACTGCGACCCCTGACCCGCAAAGGCGAACACCACCCGCGCACCCGGCCGGGCAACCCCCGACACCACCGAACCCGTGGACGTGCCAGCTGCCAGACTCTCCAGACCCGTCACGAGTTCCGCACGGTCGCCGCCCACGACGACGGCCCGGTGCTCGAACAGGGACCGGGTCACGGCCAGCGACCAGGCCACGTCGGTCGGCTCCGACTCGGGGCGTGCTGCCACCCATTCACGCAGCCTGCCCGCCTGTGCCGACAGCGCCTTGACCGACCGGCCCGACACCACCCACGCACCGGGTCCCGACACCACCGGTGCCACGGCAGCGGTGTCGCTGTCGGCGGCGTCCGTTTCACCGTCCCCGAAGGCGCCGGTCCCGGCGGCCGGGGCCTCTTCGAGGATGATGTGCGCGTTGGTGCCGCTGATGCCGAACGAGGACACGCCCGCACGGCGCGGACGCCCGTCCGCCGGCCACGGGACCGGTTCGGTGAGCAGCCGCACGTGCCCGGCCGACCAGTCGATGTGCGGCGAGAGCTCATCCACGTGCAGTGTCCGCGGCAGTTGCTGGTGCTGGAGCGCCAGCAGCATCTTCATCACACCGGCCACACCGGCGGCCGCCTGGGTGTGCCCGATGTTGGACTTCACCGAACCCAGCCACACCGGACGGTCCTCGGGACGGTCCTGGCCGTAGGTCGCAAGGAGGGCCTGGGCCTCGATGGGGTCGCCCAGCTTGGTGCCCGTACCGTGCGCCTCCACCACATCCACATCGGCAGCGGACAGCTGAGCGCTGGCCAGGGCAGCCCGAATCACGCGCTGCTGGGACGGCCCGTTGGGCGCCGTCAGACCGTTGGACGCACCGTCCTGATTGATCGCGCTGCCACGCACCACCGCGAGCACCGGGTGCCCCAGCCGCTGCGCGTCCGACAGCCGCTCCACCACGAGCATGCCGACGCCCTCGGCCATGCCCATGCCGTCGGCCGACGCGGCGAACGCCTTGGACCGCCCGTCCGCCGCGAGCCCGCGCGCCTGCGAGAACGCCACGAACCCGTCGGGAATCGCCATGACCGTGGCCCCGCCGGCGAGTGCGAGCGAGCACTCCCCTGACCGCAGCGCCTGAGTGGCCATGTGGAGTGCCACCAGCGACGAGGAGCACGCCGTGTCCATCGTCACGGCAGGGCCTTCCAGGCCGAAGGCGTACGACAACCGGCCCGACAGCACGCTGGTCGCGTTGCCGGTCATCACGTGCCCTTCGATGCCCTCGAACTCTCCCTCGCCTTGGAGGCTGAGCGCGGCGTACCCCGACCCGTAACCCCCGACGAACGCGCCGGTCTGGCTGCCGCGCAACGCGGCCGGGTCGATGCCCGCACGCTCGAACGCCTCCCAGGACGTTTCGAGCAGCAGTCGCTGCTGCGGGTCCATGGCCATTGCCTCACGCGGGCTGATTCCGAAGAACCCCGCGTCGAAGCCGCTCGCGTCCCGGACGAACCCGCCCTCTTGGGTGTAGGAGGTTCCCGTCTGCTCGGAGTCCGGGTCGTACAGCGCCTCGATGTCCCAGCCGCGGTCCTGCGGGAACGGACCGATCGCGTCCGTGCCCGAGGCCAGCAGCTGCCACAGTTCCTCCGGGCCGGCCGCGCCACCCGGGAAGCGGCAGGCCATGCCGACGATCGCGATCGGCTCGTCCGCCACCGCGGCGGACGGGCGGACGGGCTCGGCCGTGGCGGGCAGGTCTCCCGCCAGCTCGCCCCGCAGCAACACGGCCAGCGCGGTGGGGGTGGGGTGGTCGAAGACCAGCGTGGCCGGCAGCCGCAGCCCCGTCTCCGTTCGCAGCCGGTTGCGCAGCTCCACGGCGGTCAGCGAGTCGAAACCCAGATCGGTGAAGGCCCGGCCCGCCTCGATCGAGTCCGCCGACGCGTGCCCGAGTACAGCGGCGACATGGGCCCGTACCAGGTCCAGCAGCATCCGGTCCCGCTCCGGCCCCGACGCCTCGGCCAGCCGCTGCCGCAGCGCCTCCCCGGCGTCCGCACCGGACGCTGCGACATGAGTGGCGGCCGTCCGCCGGACCCGGCCACCGGCCAGCGCCCGCCACAGCGGCGGGATTTCCGTGCTGCGAGCGGCCCTCGCCCGCAGTCCCGCCACGTCCAGCCGGGCCGGGACGAGCACGGCCTCGTCGCGGGCCAACGCCGTGTCCATCACGACCAGGCCCTCGTCGGCGCCCAGCGCCTCGACGCCCGACCGGCTGATGCGCGTCAGCAGCTGCTCGCCCAGATCCCGGCCGATGCCCGCTTCGTGCACCCAGGGGCCCCACGCCAGCGACAGGCCCGCGAGGCCCGCCGCCCGCCGGTAGCCCGCCAACGCGTCGAGGAAGGCGTTGGCAGCAACGTAGTTGCCCTGTCCGGGCGCACCGAAGATCGCCGCCGCCGAGGAGAACAGCACGAAGTGGTCCAGGTCCAGGTCCTGGGTGAGCTCGTGCAGGTGCCACGCGGCGTCGGCCTTCGGCCGCATGACCGCCGCCAGACGGTCGGGTGTGAGAGTGGCGATCACGCCATCGTCGATGATCCCGGCAGCGTGGAACACGGAGCGCAACGGGCACTCGGCCGGAATGGTCTCCAGCAGCGCCGCCAGCGCGTCCCGGTCCGCCACATCACACGCCACGACCCGGACCCACGCACCCAGCTCCGCCAACTCCGCTGCCAGCACCGCCACGCCAGCGGCGGCGGGACCCGTACGGCTGGTCAGCACCACCCCGTCGGCCCGGCCCGTCGCCACCAGGTGGCGGGCCACCAGCCCGCCCAATGTGCCCGTCCCGCCCGTCACCAACAGCGACCGCGGGGCATCGGCGTGCGGGCTCGCAGGGTGTTCAACCGCCGCCAGAGCGCCGGACGGACGGGCCAGCCGCCGCCCGAACACCCCCTTGTCGCGGAGGGCCAGCTCCGGTTCGCCGGCGGCGAGTGCCGTCGGCAGTACGGCGATCTGCTCACCGGTTTCGGTGGCGGAGAGGTCGACGAGGACCAGCCGGCCGGGGTTCTCCGACTGCGCCGAGCGCAGCAGGCCCCGGACCGCGGCCGCCGCCAGGTCCACCACGCCCTCGTCACCTGTGGCGGCCACGCCGCCACGGGTGACGACCATCAGCTGCGCCGACTCCAGGCGCTGTTCGTCCAGCCACTCCTGGGCCAGCCCCAGCATCTCGCCGGTCATCCGCCGAGCCGCCTCCGGCACCGCATCGAAATCGGCATCGGCATCGGCATCGGCATCGGCAGGCGCATCGGCATCGGCATCGGCATCGGCATCGGCATCGGAGGGCAGGGTGCCTGCGCAGACCATCACGACCTGCGGAGTGGCCTCGCCCGCTTCTGTTGCCGCGGCGGCCTCGGACAGGTCGGCGAAGGTCCGTACCGGCACACCCGCCGCGGCCAGCCCCTCGACCACCCCGAATCGGTCGGCGCCGACCAGCGCCCATTCGCCGGCCGGGGCGGGCGCCTCGGCCACCGGAGCCCACTCCTCGACGAACAACACGTCGGTCAGCCCGCTGTCGGCGGTCTGGAGCTGGGCGGCCGACATCGGGCGGCTGACCAACGACTCCACCGACACCACCAGGGCGCCCGTGGTGTCCACTGCGGTCAGCGCAAGGCCGCCCCGCGCGTCCCGCCGCAGCCGGGCACGCAGCACCGACGCCCCGCTCGCGTGCAGTTCCACGCCGGTCCATGCGAATGGCATACGGACCTGGCCCGGCTCACCGTCCGCATCTTCCAAGGACGCGTCTTCCAGGGTCGCGTCTTCCAGGGTCGCGTCTTCCAGGGCCGCGGCGTGCAGGGCCGCGTCGAGCAGGGCCGGATGCAGCCCGAACGAAGCCGCCTCCTGAGCCACCGACTCCGGGAGCTCCACCTCGGCGAAGATGTCCTCGCCACGGCGCCAGGCGGCCCGCAGCCCCTGGAACGCCGGACCGTACACATCGGCCAGACGCACCGCGTACACATCGTCGACGTCGAGCGCGGTCGCGCCCTGCGGCGGCCAGACCGACAGGTCCTCCAGCGTCGGCCCGCGCATCGGGACCGGGGCCATCACACCGCTGGCGTGCTGCACCCATACCTGCTGCTCGCCGGGTTCGTCGGGGCGCGAGAACACCTCGATCCCACGCCGCCCCTCGCCGTCGGCCACGGCCACCACGACCTGGACCTGCACCCCGCTGCCATCTGCGGGTACCACCAGCGGTGCCTGCAGCGTCAGTTCCTCCAGCAGACCGCAGCCCACCTGGTCACCGGCGCGTACGACCATTTCCACGAAGCCCGTGCCCGGCAGCAGTACGACGCCACCCACCGTGTGGTCGGCCAGCCACGGATGCGTACGCACCGACAGCCGTCCCGTGCACACCAGCCCCGCGCCGCCGGCGAGTTCCACCGCCGCACCCAGCAGCGGGTGGTCCACCGCACCCAGCCCCAGCGACACCGCGTCCTGGCCCGCACCCGCCAACGACAGGGGGAGCATTCCCTGCGGCCAGAACCGCTCACGCAGGAACGCGTACGTCGGCAGCTCCACCCGCTCGCCGGCGGGCAGCACCACGCTCCAGTCCACTTCGACTCCGCGGACGAACGCCTCGGCGAGCGAGGTGATCATCCGCGTCGCGCCGCCTTCGTCACGCCGCAACGTCCCACAGACCGCACCGGGCACGACGCCCGGACCCGCGGCCTGCGCGACCTCTTCCAGGGTGTCGTTCATCGCCCCCATCAGCACCGGATGCGGGGTGACTTCGATGAATACCTGGTGCCCCTGGTCGGCCAGGGTCCGCACGGCACGGTCGAAGTGGACGGGCGCCCGCAGGCTCCCGTACCAGTACGCGGCGTCCAGCTCGGGGCCGGACAGCACCTCGCCTGTCATCGCGGAGACCATCGGGACCCGGCCCTGGCGTGGCACCACATCAGCCAGTACGGACGTGATCTCCTGCTCCAGCCGCTCCACCTGCGCGGAGTGCGACGCGTAATCCACGGCCACCATGCGGGCACGTACGCCCTCGGCCTCCAGCTCCGCCTGCAACTCCTCCAGTGCCCCCGGCTCACCGGAAACCACCACCGCAGACGGCCCGTTCACCGCCGCCAACGACAGACGCTCACCCCACTTCGGCAAGCGCTCCTCAACTACCTCCGCGGACTGGCTCACCGACAGCATCCCGCCCGCACCAGCCAGAGCCTTCAACGACTGCGAACGCAGCCCCACGACACGAGCGCCGTCCTCGACGCTGAGCATCCCCGCCACCGTCGCCGCAGCAATCTCACCCTGCGAATGACCCACCACCGCACCCGGCGACACACCAGCGGCCTCCCACACCGCAGCCAACGACACCATCACCGCCCACAACACCGGCTGCACCACATCCGCAGCCTCCAGTGCGGGAGCGCCCTCGGCACCCGCGAGTACCTCGGACAGCGACCACGGCACGTACGGCGCCAGCGCTGCCTCGCACTCCGCAAGACGTGCCGCGAACACCGGGCTGGACCGGGAGAGTTCGCGACCCATGCCCATCCATTGCGAGCCCTGGCCCGCGAAGGCGAACACCGTCCGGGCACCCGGCCGGGCCACACCCGACACCACCGAACCGGCGGGCACACCGGCGGCCAGGTTCTCCAGACCGGTCAGCAGTTCCTCGCGCTCGCTGCCCACGACCACGGCGCGATGCTCGAACGCCGAGCGTGTCGTCGCCAGCGACCAGGCCACGTCCACCGGCACCAACTCCGGCCGCGCCACTGCCCATTCACGCAACCGGTCCGCCTGAGCCGACAGTCCCGCTGCCGACCGCCCCGACACCAGCCACGCACCAGCCGCCGACACCACCTCGGCCGCACCCGCACCGTCCGCCGGGTCGACATCGTCCTCAGCCGCGCCGGCTTCAGCGGTCGGCGCCTCCTCCAAGATGACGTGAGCGTTGGTGCCGCTCATCCCGAACGAGGACACACCGGCACGGCGCGGCCTCCCGTCGGACGGCCACGGCACCTGCTCGTTCAGCAGCTTGATGTCGCCTGCCGTCCAGTCCACGTGCGAGGACGGCTCGTCCGCGTGCAGCGTCTGCGGAATCTGCTCGTGCTGCAGGGCGAGGACCATTTTGATGACGCCCGCGACACCAGCGGCTGCTTGGGTGTGCCCGATGTTGGACTTCACCGAGCCGAGCCACAGCGGCTGTCCCCCGCTGCGCTCCTGGCCGTAGGTCGCAAGGAGGGCCTGGGCCTCAATCGGGTCACCCAGCGTGGTGCCCGTGCCATGCGCCTCCACCACGTCCACATCAACGGCGGACAGTCGGGCGCTGGCCAGGGCGGTGCGGATCACCCTCTGCTGCGAGGGACCGTTGGGAGCGGTCAAGCCGTTGGACGCGCCGTCCTGGTTGGTCGCGGAGCCGCGTACCACAGCCAGGACCGGGTGCCCGTTGCGCCGGGCGTCCGAAAGCCGCTCGACCACGAGCATGCCCGCGCCCTCGGCCCAGCCCGTGCCGTCGGCGTCCTCGGAGAACGCGCGGCATCGTCCGTCCATGGACAGGCCCTGCTGTCGCGAGAAGTCGATGAACGTTCCCGGCGTCGCCATGACCGTGACGCCACCGGCGAGGGCGAGCGAGCACTCGCCCGATCGCACCGCCTGGGCGGCCAGGTGCAGCGCCACCAGCGACGACGAGCACGCCGTGTCCACCGTCACCGCCGGGCCTTCAAGACCCAGCACGTACGACACCCGGCCCGACAGCACGCTCGTCGCATTGCCGGTCATCAGGTGCCCCTCGACACCGGCCCCGCCCTGACCCGCCAGGGTGAAGCCGTAGCCGGACGCGTAGCCGCCGGCGAAGACGCCCGTCGCGCTGCCGTGCAGTGACTGCGGGTCGATTCCGGCGCGCTCCAGCGCCTCCCACGACGTCTCCAGCAGCAGCCGCTGCTGCGGGTCCATCGCCAGCGCCTCACGCGGACTGATCCCGAAGAACCCCGCATCGAACTCCGCCGCGTCCCGCAGGAACGCACCCTGCGCCACGTACGAGGTGCCGTCACGCTCGCCATCCGGGTCGTAGACACCGTCCAGGTCCCAACCGCGGTCGGTCGGGAACCCACTCACCGCGTCGCCGCCCGAGGACAGCAGCTCCCAGAACTCCTCCGGACTGCCCGCACCACCCGGGAAACGACAGGCCATACCGACGATCGCCAACGGCTCGTCCGAAGGCGCCATGACGACCACCGGAGTGCCGGTTCCCGCCTGCTCGCCGGTCAGTTCCGCCCGCAGAAAGTCGGCCATCGCAGCCGGCGTGGGGTAGTCGAAGATCAACGTGGCGGGCAGCCGCAACCCGGTCATCGCGTTCAGCCGGTTGCGCAGCTCGACCGCCGTCAGCGAGTCGAAGCCCAGATCCTTGAACGCCCGCCGGGCCTCTACCGCTTCTGCCGAGTCGTGCCCCAGCACCACAGCCGCCTCGGCCCGCACCACATCGGTGAGCACCCGCTCCTGCTCCGCCCGGCCCAACCCGGCGAGGCGGCGCGCCAGTTCACCCTCACCGCGCACCAGGTCATCGGTGCCGGTACCCGCGGCGGCCAGTTGGCGGAGCTCCGGCAGGTCCCGTACCAGCGGCGCCTCCCACAGCCCCGCCGCATCGGGCGCGGACGCCAACTGGGCCCAGTCCACGTCCATCACCGTGACGACGGCGTCCGGGCCGTCCAGCGCCTCACCCAGAGCGCGTACGGCAAGCTGCGGATCCATCGGCGGCATCGCACCCCGCCTGGCCCGCGCCCGCACCACGTCGCTGGACTCGGCGAAACCGCCACCCGCCCATGCACCCCACGCCACGGTCAGACCGGCCAGGCCACGGGCCCGCCGGTTCTCCGCCAGAGCGTCCAGATACGCGTTTGCGGCGGCGTAGTTGCCCTGCCCCGCAGCCCCCAGCGTCGACGCGGCCGAGGAGAACAGTACGAACGCGTCCAGATCCAGATCCAGGTCCGCGGTCAGCTCGTCCAGGTGGGCGGCGCTCGCGGCCTTGGCCGCCAGCACGGTCTCCAGACGCGGCGCGGAGAGGCGGTCCACCACGCCGTCGTCCAGAACACCCGCGGTGTGCATCACCGCCGACAGCGCGGGGCCGCTGCGCCC
>NZ_JBFAIP010000166.1:0-8609 GCF_040654775.1 Streptomyces sp. NPDC050636 | reverse complement strand
CCGCCCCCCTCTCGCTCGCCCGCCCGTGCGGCGTGGTCCTATCGCGGAGCTCCTCGCGCCCCCCCGCGTGGGGGGGGCGGGGGGGGCCGGCGCCGCCCCCCCCCCCCCGCCACTTGCGGTTCTTCCCGGGAGCGGCGAGGCCGCCGAGCCGGCGCGCCCCAGAACGTCACGGCCGGTGCTGGTATTCGAGAAGCGTTTCATTGCGTTCCACAACCTCGTCTGCCCGTGCACCCGCCGCCACGCCGTCCAACCGGTCGTCCGAGGGGGCGGAGCAGGCGCGGACGCCCTGCCCCGGGGCGAAGAGGGGCGCTCGGCATATTGCAGTCGGAACGGAACCCGGGCAGTGACACCTTCGCCCAAGACGTCGCTGTAGAGAGTGCCGACCAATAGACGGTCCGGGGCCTCTGGGCGTACCCGCCGGGCGCCGCCGTATTGTCGGCGTGTGAACCTGCCGGAGCAGCGGGGAATGCGGGTCCGCCTGCCCTTATGACCGGTTGCCATGAATCCGGAGGTCAGAACGTGATCATCGCTTTCCTTGCCTTTATGGCTTTGGGTCTGGTCGCGGCTGTAGCGCCAGGCGCGATCCTGGGATACGCATTCGTCGCGATGAGCGGCAGGCTGTCACGCAGGGTCAGGGTCCCACTGCTGCTGGCCTTGGCGACAGGTTCGGCAGCGATGTGGCTGGTCGTGGTAGAAGCCTCCAACATCTGGCGGCCGGTCATCGTGATGCTGTCGTTCACCGCGACGCTCGTCTCGGGAATCACGTCCCTCGTGCTCGAAGCCCGTAGACGGCGCGCACCCCAGTTCCCTACCGCGGTGTGGCCTGGCTGATATCCACCAACCGACTCGTCGAGGTGAGTGTCGTCGGTCAGTGAATCTGCGCAGTTCGATTCTGACGTGGAATTGCGCAGGTTCGTTGAGTGCTGTGCAGTTTCACGGTTGTTGACCTATCGGTACTCCACCAACCGTCAGGTCGTCGTCGATGCCGATACCCAGCTGGTCGTTGCCCGCGGCTCCTGAAGGGTGGGATGGGCGCGGGCGCGGGCGCGGGGTGCGCAGAGCAGGTCGACGTTGCCGCGACGTCTCGCATACCCATAGCTCCCTGGCCCGCCTACCGCAGCTCAGTCCGCCGAGCGCAGGATCTGCGCGACGGTCGGGCCCGCCGACGATCCGCCGCGCCCGCCCGCGGGGACGACCGCTGCGGCGGCCAGGTCGTTCCGGTAGGCCGTGAACCAGCCGTTGGGCTTCTTCTGCCCGTCGACCTCCGCCGACCCGGTCTTCGCACCGATCTTCCCGTCGAGCCCCGCCATCGCTTCGGCCGCGGTGCCCGAGGTCGCGGTCAGCCGCATCAGGGAGCGCAGCTGCTTCGCGGTGTCCGCGGACAGCGGGCGGGACGACTTGGCGAGCTGCCGGTTGTCGACCGACGGGGCGACGACGTACGGCTGGTGGAAGGCTCCCGAACGGACGGTGGCCGCCACCGACGCCATGGTGAGCGGGTTCATCCGGACTCCACCCTGGCCGATCAGCGAGGCAGCCTTCGGGGCACCGTTCTGCACCGGAAGCGCACCGCCGAAACTTGGCACGCCGGTCCCCCAGGTCAGCCCGATCCCGAAGACGTCCCGCGCCTCCTTGGTCAGCTCGTCGTTGTTGAGCTTCTCGGCCTGGCTGATGAAGGCGGTATTGCAGGAGCGGGCGAAGCTCTACTCGAAAGTGCCGTTCTTGATCTCGAACTTGTCGTCAATCTGGAACTTCCAGCCGCCGTATGTCACGTACTTGGGACAGGGGTGCGGCTCGCCGTAGGCCGCGAGACCCTTGTCGATCAGCAGCGCCGACGAGATGACCTTCATTGTGGAGCCGGGGGCGAAGGAGCCCTGGAAAGCCATGTTGAATTCGTCGGCAGGGGAGTTGGCGGCAGCGAGGATCTCGCCCGTGACGGGGTCGAGGACGACCGCCGCGGCTTTCGAGCGCTTGCCCACCGCCTCCTCGGTCACCCTCTGGAGCTTTGCGTCGAGCGTCGTACGGAGAGTGCCCGGCGTGCCTTTGGAGAGCACCTTGAGGGTCTCGTCAGGGCGCTCGGAGTCCTTGCCGTCTGCTTGCGTACCCGAGCCCGAATCGGCGTCCGTTTTGTCGGCGCGCGCGATCCACAGCTCCACGCCCGCCGTCCCACCGGCCTTGTCCCCGTGCCGCTCGCGCAGGCTGGAGAGCACCTTGCGCAGCGCTGGGTGTTCCTTCTCTGTCAGCGCCGCGCCGTTGCGGTCCACGGCCTTGATGGGCGGAGCCTCCGCCCTGCCGGTCTTGAGGGTGTCGCCGCCACCCAGGTCCGGATGGAGGACGGTGGGCCGCCAGCCGACCAGCACCTTGCCCGTCTTCTTCTCACGGACCGCTTCGAGCTCGGATCCGTACGTCCAGGTGCTGTTGAAGGCGCTGATTGCTGCGCAGGTAGCCCAGCTGCTCGCCTGCGGGGCCGTGTTTGTCCTGTATTCCGCCGACGGCTGCCTCGGCCCGTTCAACGGGATAATCGATGTCTGCCACTGGCGCCCCGTGAACGGGGTGGAGATCGGCAGACGGGTCATTGCTTTCACCCTGGTCAATGCGGTCCTCAGCTCTGCGTGCGGTGCCCTGATCGGCGCTGGCGGGGCGTGGGTGGTACGCAGGCTGGGCCGTACTCCGGTGGGACAGGGCCGCGTGCCGCGCCGGGTCGACTCACGAGCCAGGCGATGGAGATTCCCCGAAGTCGCTGCTGCCTTCGGGCTCGCCGTTCCCACCGTGCTGCTGATCGCCATGCCGGGCCCCCACCCTGCTGCCTCCGCCTCGCTCAGATCCGTTCAGGACCTCGCCAGGGACCCCGGGAACGGCTCCACTCCTGCGCCGCCGACGCCAGGCGCCTCTCCAACAAGGCCTGAGGACCCCAAGGTTCGGGGCTGGAAACTCTGGTCCTGGTGGTCCGGCGGCGTCCGGCACCTAGCGAAGATCAATTCTGCCGCAAACGATCTGGATGCCGAACGCAACAAGCTACTGGCACTTCCGCGACACCCGGACGGCACAGTCACCGTCGACGAGAAGGGGTACAAGCGTGCCTGCGGTGCGATGCTCGCCCGTGTCGACGAGGCCCAGGCATATTTCACAGTCCCCGACCCGGCTTTACAGAAGCCTTGGGCCGACGCCCTGAACCGGATACACAATGGCGCGATGGCCTGTCAGGAAGCCACCACAGTACCCCCCAGCGAGTCAGCCGCGCAGAACACCGAGCGTGGTAAAGGCTTTGTTGCTGCCCTCAGCGAGATGGCACAAGGGGTGAAGGACATTAACAGCGCTTTCCAGAGCATTGAGACCGCCGCAGACTACAAACCCAGGTAGGCAAACGGCGTCAATCCTCGTGCGTCAGTGAGGGCGAGCACGTCGTGGATCAGTTCCAGCAGCTCGGCTTCATCGTTGCGAACGCGCCGCGAGAGCATGCGCTTGCCGTTTGCGTCGAGCGCCACACAGTGGTGATGCTCCTTGCCGATGTCGACTCCGGCCCACAGCTCGGCATGGCCACCTCGCCAGCTTGTTGTCCGCCAGCCCTGCGGACGGCCTCGCCGACGTTGTCCTACACAGCGATCAAGTCGCGTATCCCAATGAGCGGTTCAGGCCGTCACGGGGCTCTCTCAAGTTGTTGTGGGCGGCGTGAGATGTTCTTGCTGTGGGCTGTCGTGGGGAGGGGCTGGTTGTGGCGTCCGAGGAGTCGGTGTCGTACAAGGGGTACCGGTTCCCGGCCGAGACCATCGGAAACGCTGTGTGGTTGTACCACCGATTCCCCTTGTCCTACCGGGAGGTCGAGGGGCTCCTCTTCGAGCGCGGCGTCACCGTGTCTTACGAGAGCGTCCGGGCTGGTGTGCCACCTTCGGTCCCGCCTAGGCGAAGGAGCTGCGCCGCCGGCAGCCGCGTCCCGGCGACAAATGGCACTTGGACGAGGTGTTCATCAAGGTCAACGGGAAGGTGCGCTACCTGTGGCGGGCGGTGGACCAGGACGGGCCGGCGATCTCCGACACCGTCTGCCCTATTCTCAACCCCGCCTCCGCTCACATCGCCCGCGCGATGTCCCCTGCCTCTCCGGCCCCGTACGCGCGCACCACTCGACCGTGCGCGGGCGGGGATCCCGACGAGACAGGAACGGAGCGGCTCTCGTTCGCGAGCGCCTGCGCCGACAGGGTAGGTGCCGATTGATCATCCGGCCAGGTCAGCGGCGTGACAGGTGGTCGGCTGCGCGCGGTGGTCCGGGTGCAGCGGAGAGTGTCGGTTCCGGCGTGATGATCAGATCACGGTTGCGAAATTCCCGAGGAGGGCGGGATGCCGGGCGGCTCCCGCGATCGGCCGACGAATTTCTTGGCTCATTCGGGGCAGGGTGTCGATCAAAATCCCGAACGGAAATCATTGGCAGCACAATCCATGCTGGTCCGATGCATATACCGATATGGATACGGATACGGGGCGTGCGGAGTATGCTGGAAAGTGCCGGAGGACTTACCGGCAGGGCGACTGCGAGGAGGTGCATATGCAACTCGGCAAGACAGGGTTGCTGATCCTGCGCCTCGTGACCGCGAAATTCTCGCCCGGCTATTCAGCGGGAAAACACTAGAATCCTCATGTGGTCCGCGGAGAGCAGGGTCGGCCCTTTCTGTTCCGATCGGCGTTCACGCGGGTCGCAGGCCGTTTCCGCAGAGATGCGGAGGCGGCCTCTTGGTGGGCCGGTCGACCCATCGGTCGGCTGCCGGCGAACACGTGGTTCGGGAATACCGTGGAAGCATGTCTGTCTACGTCAAGCTTGCGAGAGAGGCCGGTCCCCCGCGGAGCTGTCCAGCGAGTCACTGGACATGCAGTACGAAGACAAGCCGGTGACTGTCACCTTATGAGTACGACGTGCATCCGAGCGGGGCACTGCGGGTCCTGTGCGTCTCGGAGAACGGTCCCCACGTCGTCGAGGGGGGCACGTCGCAGTACGTGTTCGCCGAGTGGAGCCAGATCAACTTCTTACACCTCGGAGCCACTTCAACTCCGTGCGGTGGTGCCCAAAGAAGTGCTTACAAACATGTGCAGGTGAGAGGCCATACTTGACCAGTTCCGCACGGTGATTCCCAAGCTCAGGTGCCCGCTACCAGCTGAGCGGTCAGAGTCCTCCTCACGTGCCATGATCCACGCGTTGCCGTCCCGTGGCTAGCGACGCAGTCTGAAGGGAGCGACACCCAACTCGTGAGGTGAAGCCCATGAGCCGCCTCGTCCGTCCGGGAGTCTCGTTGCTCTTGATAGCGGGAGCGATGGGCGTGAACGGCTGTGGGGGCGCCAACTCAACGCCCACGCAGAACGCGACGACAGTGACCAACACCGCTACCGTTGAGCCGACGACGCCAGCCCCTACGCCCCCTCGACCGACGGCGCCTCCGACACCCACCGACACGTCGTCCGTTGTCCACGAGTATTTCGCTGCCATCAACGCTCGGGACTACCGACGGGCATGGGACCTCGGGGGCAAGAACCTCTCCGGCTCCTACGCGGCCTTCGTGGATGGATTCGCCACCACCACCCACGACACAGTCCACATCCTCCGCGTGGACGGCGACACCGCCTCGGTCAGGTTGGAGGCTACGCAGACCGACGGCTCACTACGGGTCGTCGAAGGCACCTACACGGTTCGCGGCGGCACGATTGTCGGGGCTGACCTACGCGAGGTCACAGAGCCGGAGCCGCAACCCAGCGAAGCCTCCTCCTACTACAAGAACTGCGACGAGGCACGAGCCGCAGGTGCCGCACCGCTGCATAAGGGAGAGCCCGGCTACGCACCACATCTCGACCGGGACGGCGACGGAGTGGCTTGCGAGCCGTATCCACCGTGAGCCCAGGCGCTTGGTGACCGAGCTAGACGGCCCCGGCTGCAGTACAGCAACCACCGCGACCGCAGCCAACCGTCATTGTCCTCGTCGTGGCGGGGGTGGCAGCGCTGGAGTTCGGCGGGGCGCACTGAGCCTTACACGGATGCAGCCCACGGGCTCGGGCCCTGCCTGCACCTGCCGCGAACACTCACAAACAGACCCGGATAGAGATCACTCGATAGTGGTGGCTCCCTTTCCCCGGCACTGGCACCCATTCCGCGAAGAATCGACCAAGGTGCACCCAACGTCACCTGCGTGCTCGCCCCGCTGATCGTCTTCACCGAATGTGTGCCGGAGCCCGTTCAGCCTGCCGAAATCACTCACAGGGACGACACCGTCAAGGCGCTGTAACGCAGCTCTGGCCAGCGAAAACGTACCTGCCTCCTTCCCCCGGCTGGCTGTCGGTCCGGGCTAATGGGGGTCCTTCCACGGAACGCGACGGGTACAAGCAGCCGGGCCACCACTGCCGCGGGGGCTGGCCGGAGCGCGTACCGGGGCGGAGAATGGCCGTGTTGCTCTGCTCGCCGGTTGGGCGGTGGTCGGATGACGCAGCAGTACCTCGTCGGGGAAGCGTCCGTGCTCCTGGCGCAGCTGGAGTCGTCCGGCACCGATCCTGTGGTCGCGCGCGAACTCGCACGACTGCGCCACGAGGCGGAGACGGGGCCGGTCAGCCGGCTGGGCTCGGTGGCGCTGCGGGCGCTGGAGCTGACCGATGAGTTGTGCCGGGACTCGCTGCGGCGGGGCGACGTCCCCGCCTTCCTCCGCCAGTGCGTCTGCGGCGCCGACCTGCGCGAGTTCTGTGTCTGCGCGCGGCTGCTGACGGACACATGATGTCCCGCGCCGCCAAGGACATTTCAGGAGGTCATGTCGATGGCACACGAACCGGAACCCCAGGTCTCGGAGGCGCAGATCGCAGTCCACTGGCGGGAGGAGGACTACTACCGGCCTCCGGCCACGTTCGTCGCGCAGGCGAACGCGGCCGATCCCGCCATCCTGGAGCGGTTCGGCGAGGACCGCTTTCCCGAGTGCTTCAAGGAGTACGCGGACCTGCTCAGCTGGGACTCCTCCTGGCACACGACACTGGACACGAGCGATCCGCCCTTTTGGAAGTGGTTCGTCGGGGGCCACCTCAATGCCTGCTACAACTGCGTCGACCGGCACCTGGCGGGCAGCCGGAACAAGGCCGCCTTCATCTGGGTACCGGAGCCGGAGGAAGCCGATCTGCAGGCGATCACCTATCAGGAGCTGTACCGGCGGGTGAACGAATTCGCCGCCCTGCTGCACGACTTCGCGGGCGTCAGGGCCGGTGACCGGGTCACCTTCCATCTGCCGATGGTCGTCGAGCTGCCGGTCGCGATGCTGGCCTGTGCCCGGCTGGGTGCCATCCACTCCGAGGTGTTCGGCGGGTTCTCCGGCACCGCGTGCGGCGACCGGATCGCCGACTCGGGCAGCCGGGTGCTGGTGACCATGGACGGCTACTACCGGGGCGGCACCCTGGTCGACCACAAGGCCAAGGCCGACGAGGCGGTAGCGGCCGCGGCCAAGCTCGGCCAGGAGGTCGACAAGGTGCTCGTCTGGCGCCGCCACTCCGGGACGTACGCCTCGGACAGCCCTATGGTCGTGGGCCGGGACTACTTCGTCGACGAGCTGCTGGGCGGCTTCCGCGGCCGCAGCGTGGAGCCTGTCTCCATGCCCGCCGAGGCACCGCTGTTCTTGATGTACACCAGCGGGACGACGGGCCGGCCCAAGGGGTGCCAGCACTCCACCGGCGGCTATCTTGCGTACGTCACCGGCACCTCGAAGTACTACCAGGACATCCATCCCGAGGACACCTACTGGTGCGCCGCCGACATCGGCTGGATCACCGGGCACTCGTACATCGTCTACGGGCCGCTGGCGCTCGGGGCGACCAGCGTGCTGTACGAGGGCGCACCCAACCACCCGGATGCCGGCCGCTGCTGGCGCATCGCCGAGCGACTCGGCGTGAACATCTTCCACACGGCGCCGACCACCATCCGGATGCTGCGCAAGCTCGGCCCGGACGAGCCTGCCAGGTACGACCACCACTTCAAGCACATGACGACGGTGGGCGAGCCGATCGAGCCGGAGGTCTGGCGCTGGTACCACGACGAGGTCGGCAAGGGCGAGGCGGTCATCGTCGACACCTGGTGGATGACGGAGACCGGCGGCTTCCTGGGCACCACGCTGCCGGCGCTGCAGGCGATGAAGCCGGGCAGCTGCGGCCCCGGCGCGCTGGGCATCTACCCCGCCATCTATGACGAGAACGGCGAGGTGGTCGAGGCCGGGAGCGGCAAGGCGGGCAACATCTGCATCCGCAACCCGTGGCCCGGCGTACTGCAGACTGTCTGGGGCCAGCCCGAACGTTTCGTCGACATCTACTACGGCCGCTACTGCCGCGATCCGCACAGCACGGACTGGCGCGACTGGCCGTTCCTGTGCGGGGACGGGGCGGTGCAGGCTGCCGACGGCTACTTCCGCATCCTGGGCCGCATCGACGACGTCATCAACGTCTCCGGGCACCGGCTGGGCACCAAGGAACTCGAATCCGCCGCCCTCACCGTCGAGGAGGTGGCCGAGGCCGCCGCCGTACCCGTCGTGGACGAGGTGCGCGGCCGCGCCGTGGAGATGTACGTGGCCCTCAAGCCCGGCCTGGGTGCCGGCCCGGAGATCGAGCGCAAGGTG
>NZ_JBFAIP010000165.1:0-9011 GCF_040654775.1 Streptomyces sp. NPDC050636 | reverse complement strand
CGCGACGCGCGGTCCGGGCCCTGCTGCCGTACCGGGGCTCTGCTGCCGTACCGGGCGCGGCCGGTCCCGCTCAGCTCTCGGCCGACCCCCCGGGGCACCGCAGATTCAGCAGCCCCGTCACCACCACCCCGAGCCCCAATGTCGGAGACGCGCTGACCAGAACGGCGCGATATGCCTATCTTCAGTGCCTGGGCGTCGAGACGGACGGGCGAAGGGGCGGGCCAGAAAGTGGACGAGGTGGGGCGGCATGCGGTGCTGTCTTTGGGTATCGCGTTGGCGCGCACCGAGGACGGTGATTCGCCAAGGCTCGGCCTGGACCTTTTGGAGAAGGCTCCCGATCACGCCCGGAGGGTCGCGGAGACCCTGCGGGAGTTTCGGTACGTGCCGTACTCGGCTGTGGTGCCGGAGGGGGCGGCTGACTATGGGGACGTGGTCGAGCGGGCTTTGGTCGCCGAGGACGTCGATGTGCTGGTGGTGCACATCGTCGGTCACGGTGAAGTGGCCGAGGGTAGCAGTGAGAAGCTGTACGTCCTGGACAGTAACGGGGAACGTCTGAGCCGGCCGGTGGGAGCCTGGATCGACCGGATCGAGGACCATCCGGAGCGGCATCGGCCGGTGACGCTGTTCGTCCTCGACGTCTGTTATGCCGGGGAGGTCGCTGTGACGTCCTGGCATGCGCGGATGGACGTCGCCAAGCGCAGGGCGTGGGTGCTGGCGGCCACCGGTCCCAAGGACCAGGCGTTCGGTTACCGGTTGAGCCGGGCCCTGGTGGGAGTCCTCGGGAAGTACCGGGACCGCGAAGTCCGCTTTGATCCCTCCGTGCGGTACATCCCACCGAGCACCGTGTGGCAGGAGATCGAACGTACGGTCAACGACCTGACCGCGCGGGACGGAGGTCTGCCGCAGACGGTCCTCACCAGCCTTGTTCCCGGCCACGCCGACCTTTCCCATCTCCCGTTCTTCCCCAACCCCTGCTTCGATCCAGCCCTCAGTGCGGGCAGCGGTACGGTCGCTGGGCTGCCCGGCGAGATCGCCCGGCTGGCGGACTGGGCCGCGGACCCGCAGCACTTCATGCGGCGTGCCGGCGGTGCCGAGCCGGTGGACCGCGACTGGGACGAGGGCTACTTCTCCGGCCGCGCCGAGGAACTGCATGACCTGTCCGGCTGGCTCGACGACGAGGCAGCCGCGCCGGGCTTGCGCGTCGTCACCGGCAAGCCCGGTGCTGGGAAGTCGGCCCTGCTGGGCGTCCTGGTCTGCGCCGCGCACCCGGCACTGCGCCGGCACACCAAGCCTTTGTGGCGCGGTCTGGGCGATCGGGCTCCGGGGGAGAACGACCGGATCGTGGTGGTCCATGCGCGCCGTCTGGGCGGCGACCAGATCATCGCTTCGCTCGCCCGCCAGCTACGGCACATCAGTGATCCCGGCAGCCGGTTGTCCGAGCCTGACGGGGAGCGTGAAGGGTCCGCCGCGAACCCGGTGGATCATCTGCTGGGCCTGCTGCCCGGTGACGGACGCCTGGTCACCGTGATCGTCGACGCGCTCGACGAGGCGGTCCGGCCCCAGAACATCACGGTCGCGCTTGTGCTCCCGCTCGCGCAGCGTGCACAGAAGCCGGGAAGCGGGCTGCGGCTGCTCGTCGGCACACGTGATGACGGGCGGTTCCGCAGCCTCCTGGCTCTCGGACGGCTCGGCCGGGGAGATCGGGGCCCTCCAGTGGGGCGAGTTCCTGACCGCAGGTCTCTATGTGCACTACCTCCTGGCTGCCGAGGAGCCTCGCGAGACCCCCGAAGCGGCCGCCGAACTGGGCCAGGCCGTCCCGCGCGGCCTGCCCGCACTCATGGAACTGGACCTTCGACGCCACACCGGCCAGCCCCTCCTGCACACCGTGCTGACCGCTCTCGCCTTCGCTCAGGGCCAGGGGATGCCCGAACGCGTCCTCGCCCACACTGCCGCGGCCTTCACCACCGTCCCTACCCACGACAGCCCCCTCCCCCTTCAGGAGATTTACACGCTCTTGGACCACGAGGCGCGCTTCTACCTGCGCCGCGACGTGGACGAGGACGGCACCACCCTCTACCGGCTCTTCCATGAAGGTCTTGCTGAATGGCTCCGGCACAACCCGCCCCACAACCGGCCACCGCGACAGGACCCCATCGTCGGCCGGGAGGAACTCCGCCCCGCGGAAGGGCGGATCCTGGACGGTGGTGGGCCCCGTGACGGTGCCGGTCACAAGCTATGGCATCTCCGCGCCGCGGAACGACTCTACGAGCAGCTCCTGAACAGTGTGCCCCGTGACGGTGCGGGCCGGAGGCTGTGGCATCTGGCTACCCCCTACCTGTGGCGGCACACCGCCCAGCACGCTCTCGACGCCGGGCGCCTGGACGACCTCCTCCAGGACAGTGGCTTCCTCGTGCACGCGGACCCACAGGCCCTGGCGGACGCCCCCACTCCCCCACACGGCGATGCCCCGTTGCCTCAGCCCCGCCTCACGACAATCGCCCACCGATCACCAGCCACAATCAAATCCGGCCAACCATGCCAACGAATCCATGCATACCGGAAGTCGGCCTCTGAACGGGGACTACGATAAACAATGCAAAGTGAGTAAAAACGTTCGGCGGCACTTGCAGAGCCGCAGTTCAGGCCCGGTCATCCCCACGCACGTGGGGGTCCTTCGGGCTATGCCTCGCAGCCTCATCGAACTGGAGGCACCCACACCCCCGAACCCGATGACGCTTACGGAAGGTCTCCCGCTTAGACAGCACTCCCCTAAGGACTTCTCATTTAGGCGCGCTGGCACTTCTCATTCGATGTCACCACTGAGTCTCACCAGGTGTCACAAGATCTGCACTGTGGCCATAGGAGATTGAAGACATCCAAGTGAGAGCCATAAATGACATCGGGGTGAGAAGTCGCACGCTGTGGCCCACGGAAACGAGGCGGTCCACTTCTGCTTGCGCCTCGGCCGGGAGCCTGCCCCACAAAGAATCGTCCATCCACGCATTGAACCTGCCAAGCAGCACGGCCCCCCAGGCAGTCCCATCCGACGCAACCGCGTGGCATCAGCGCCTATCCAATGCAGGCAAGAACCCAGCCCAACCAAACACGCTCGCCGGGACAAAAGCTCTTACGCGGCGCTTGAGTACCGCCGCGCGCGTTGTGATCGGCTGAAGAGCGAGCGTCTGCGGCTCCTGGCATCAACGCAGTTGCCGAAATACGACCTGCTCCTAGCGACCGTGCTCGATGAGTCCGTGCCGGTCGACGAGAGTCACGACTACGACGCCCGCTACCGGCTCCTGGTGAACCAGCACGTTCACGGCCTCCTCGCCGACGACGCGATCCCGCACTACCGGGTCACCAGTGACTGCAACAGCCAGACGCGGGCCGTCCAGCGCGCCCTTGAGCTTTGTCTTCAGAAGGCCGTCGTATGACCACCACGCCGCCTGCGGGCACCATCACCATCGCCGGGAAGTCCGTCTCCCGACTCGGGTTCGGCACCATGCGCCTGACCGGCCCCGGCATCTGGGGCGACCCGACCGACCGCGACAGCGCGATCAGCGTGCTCCGGCAGGTCGTGCACACCTACAGGATCACGCACATCGACACCGCAGACGCCTACGGCCCCCACACCGTCGAGCACCTGGTCCGCGAAGCCCTCTACCCGTACCCAGAACACGTGCTGATTGCCGCAAAGGTCGGCATGCTCCGCCCCGCCCCGATCGTGTGGGCGCCGCACGGCCACCCCGCGTACCGGCCCGTTCGACGCCGGCACCCTGGCCCGTGCACACGGAGTCCTCGCCCCTCTGCACTGGCTGCTCAGACTCGGCAACCACGTCGCTCCAATCCCCAGCACCCGTCAGCCGCAGCACCTCGAACAACTCGTCGCCGCTGTGGCAGGTGAAGCCTGATGCCCACGATTACAGCTCCCGTCATTCCCGCTGCGCGCAGCACCGATCCTGCTCCTGCTCGGAAGGCGGTCCCGTACGAAAACTGGCGGCCGCCAATCATCGGGGTGTCCTTTCTCGTCCCGGTGGGGGCAGACACGCTGGTCGTCACTGACCTCCTCGGCAGCATCATGATGCCCACCGGGGCCATACAAGGCGGCCAGACCCCACAACAGGCCTCCCAGGACGTTCTTCGTGGCGCTCCGGACGTTCTGGCCTGGGTGCAGACGCGGCGCAGGAAGGTCATCACGCACGTACTGGCGACGACTGAGCCGATGACCCGCGAGGATGTCGGGCACCTCATCTACCGCGACCCGCGGGCAGATGTACGCGTACCGCCCACCATGAGCGTCGTCGACGGTCTTCCGGCGAAGGGGCGGCTGCGGCTCCTGGTCGGGCTACAGGCCCTCGCCACGGGTGAGATGGCCTACATCGAAGGGGACGTGGTGCGTCCCTCCGCACCACCAGATCTCATCCCAGAGTGATGGCCGAGCGGGCCCGGTACGTGTCGGCGCACCGAGCCCGCGCCGACAGCCCGGGCGTCACACACGTCACGGGCACCGGCGTTTCGGCCAACCCTCAGCACACGCCGGTCTACCTAGACCGCGCGGGCGACAGCGCCCTCGACATCCCGGACGAGCACCGCGAGTGGTTCGAGGCGGAGCGCTTCGAGCGCCTGGCTCAGGGACTGGAGGCATTCTTCCTGGAGCGACTGGCCACTGCGGCATACGCACGGATCGCGCTGGTCGACGACGAGATGGTGGAGTACGACGACTGGCTGAGGCTGTTGCGCCAGGCCGGTCTCACCGCCTGAACCGCCGGCACGGCAGGAAAGGGCCCGACACGGCCGGACGGGGCAAGAGGAAGCAGACGCCATCGATATCTCGCGTCCCGCAAGCCCTTTCAGTGGGGAGATTGCCTGCAACGTGCCACTGCCGGCGGCAGCGACGGAGATGTCCGTCAGCCGAGATGACCGAAGAAGGAGAGCACGTTTGTTCCCTTAGCGGTACTCTGCGCGCTTGGAGACAGCGTCGCCCGAGCATAAACGCAGGGACCGACCAGCAGAAAAGTAGATCAGGTGAGGTATGGAGACCAGCTTCCTGCCCGTTGTGAGCCCGCTTCGGCAAGAACCGCGAACCCGGGTGACGGGAGAAGCGCTCCACGACGGAGGCCAGGCTTCGAGAGCGAGGCGTCGTGGATAAGGTCGCGCTCACGGCCGCCGGTCTCTACGTCATCGTCCTGCTACGAGCCGGAGGGACATTCGCCCTCGGATGGCTTGCTGGGGCCGGCACCAGACGCGGCAGGCTCGCGAAGCGGATGCGGATCTCGTCTGCCAAGTTCCGGAGCGCCGAACAGGCGATCCAGCGGTGGGGCGCACCGGTTGTGGCCGTCTCCTTCCTGACCGTCGGTTTCCAGACCGCTGCCAATTTCCTCGCGGGGAGTATGCGCATGCCCCTGCCCCGCTATCTCCCGGCGCTGTTCCTGGGGGGAGCGGGCTGGGCACTGGCCTACGCGACGGTCGGGATCGGCGCACTGGAACTGCTGGCCAGGCTGTTCGCCGAGGAGACGGTGCTCGGCGTGTCCGCGGTCGCCGGCCTTCTCCTCGCGGTGTGCGGCGTGGTGGTGTACCAGCGCAGAAAAGCTCGCCCGTCCAACCGCGACACCGCAGCCGACGAATCCTGAAAGGCCCCCGCGTACGGGTCACATGGGCAACAGCGCGTTCGCGCATGCCGCCCCAGAGCTGGTGGTCATCTTGGCGACGGCCTCGATCACTCGTCGGGTCTGCTCCACCGTGACGGCGTCGGTCTCCTGCTCTTGTTCGCCGCCGGCCAGCCCGGCATGGACCTCGGTGCGGTACGGACTCGGGCGCGGCGAAGCCGGAAGCCCAGCCGTTGTGAGCGGCGTAACGCCTGGACCCAGGTGGTCAGGGCGCCAGCGGCGAGGCGGGCCCGTTCGTAGCGGGACTTCGATCTTGCGTGGGGTCAGCGGGCGTACCACGGCCTGGGGCATCGATTGTCGCCGGAGTTCGCATTGTTCACCACTGTCGCTCGGGCGATATCGCCCGGGGAATTCTTGCAGGCATCGGCACCGGCGTTCCCGGAAGAGACGACCCAGGTGATGGCGGACGCGATGGACTTCTCGATCGCTTCCTCCTCGCTCCTGCTCACCAGCCCGTTAATGCTCATATTGACCACGGCCGGCTTGACCGCGTGCGCCGTGATCCAGTCGGCGGCCGCGATGATCGCCGATTTGCTCGCGGAGTCGTGGCAGTCCGTGACCCGAACGGCGACGAGCTTGACGCGCTTGGCCACGCCGTAGTCCTTGCCGCCTATCGTCCCGGCCACATGCGTGCCGTGCCCGAGGCAGTCCCGTCCGTTGCGCCCGTCACCCACTTCGTCCACGCCCACCTCGGCCCGGCCCTGGAACTGGGTGTGCGAGACCCGGATACCACTGTCGACCAGGTACGCGGTCACGTTGCTCGCCGTGTTGGGGTAGCTGTAGTTCATGTCGAGCGGCCGGCTGCGCTGGTCGTTGCGGTCCAAGCCTCAGGACGGCGGGGCGGGCTGAGACGCGGACATCTCCTGCTCGGCGTCCTGATCTACGTATGCCACCTCCGGATCGGCGGCTGTCAGGCGGGCCTGCTCGTCAGACATCTCGGCGGCGTAGCCCTTGATCACCGAGCCGTAGGTGTGCTGGATCTGTCCGCCGTGTGCCCGGGCGATCCGCGCGGCCTGCTTGTCACCGCGTCGGCGGCCAGTGACTTGTCCTTGAAGACCACGATGTACCGGCCCGCTATGACCTTCGACGAGAGGCTGTTAACCACGACATGTGGCCTTCGTCGGCCAGGTCAGCGAATACCTCGCCTGATCCAGCGGATCACGTGGAGAGCCGGATGCTCGGCCAACGGGCACGTCCGGTTCGGCGGGCGGGGACGGGAAAACCGGCACCAGAAACGGTGCACGGCGTCCCGTCCCCGACCCAACATATGGAACTCGACCGCCACGGAGCCGAACTCCTCTTCCAGGTCCTCACCGAGCGCGAGGAGAAGAACAGCGTCGCCATCGCCTCCAACGAGTCCTTCGGCGGCTGGACCAAGACCTTCACCGGCCCCCGGCTCTGCGCGGCCATCGTTGACCGTCTTACCTTCAACGGCACCATCATCGAAACGGGCACCGACTCCTACCGCCTCGCCAGCACCCGAGCACGAGCCGAAGCGTCGGTTAGCTGACTACCTCATCCGACCCACGAGCACGGAGACTGCGACGTCTTCAGTGAAGTACTGATCCGGCGGGAGCCCCTGCCGGATTCCCTCTGCGAACGCCGGCCGGTCGTCCGCTGCGGGTAGCTCATCTGCGGGGATAGCAGAGTAGACCCTGCCGATGAGCTGGTCGAAGCTCAGTTCATCGCTGTATTCGATCACGATCTCCCGCACCCCTTCGAAACCGGCCGCCTCCAGTGCCTGCGCATAACGAAGCCGGTCTGATGCGCCGGTGCCGCAGGACGCCTTCAGCTTCGTGCCGAAATAGTCTTCCAGGCAGGCTCGCAGTGAGCGTGACCAATCACTGTCCTGCAACCACAGGGGTGTCCCGTTGGCGACCACAGCGACACCACCTCCGGAGCGGACCAGGGGCGAGAGGGCACGGAAAAGCTCCTCGTGCTGCATCCAATGGAGTGCCTGTCCGATGACCGCCATCGCCAACGACCGCTGCCCCAGCAGGTCTCCGAACACGGGAACATCGGTGTCGGCGCCCAGGACCCACGTCGTGTTCTGCACTCCCTGTCGTGAGGCTTCTTCCCTCGCGAGGCGGAGCATGTCCGGCTCAGGATCCATACCGATGACCGAACGGACCCGCCGGGCGAGCGGGATGGTCAGCTGGCCCGTGCCACACCCGAGGTCGAGCACCAGGTCGTCGGTGGTCAGCGTGAAGGCTGTTTGCAGCGCATCGAGCACCTGAGGTGGATAACCGCGCCTGAACTTCGCGTAGTACTCGGCAACGTCACCGCTGAACCCCATAGTCATAGCGTCCACCTTGCCCAAGCGCGGGCCCGGGAGACAGGCTCACACCGCGAGATCGCTACCGGCTGAAACCAGGAGCAGAAGCCCGGGGCCGGCGCCATCAGCTCCCGGCTCCACGCGCCGTCAAAACTCATCGACATCTCAGCTCCTCAAGATCAAGAAGTGCCGCCCAAACCCATCAACAAACGCTGCTCCAGGAAATCAACGAAGCCACGGCGCAGTTTGCCGCCCGACTTGGGCATCATTGCCATCGGTGAGGTTCACCAAATCGGTGAGGTTCACGAAATCGATGAGGCTTCAGTATCGGAGGCGGGATCGATCAAAGAGACGTCCACGCCGAAGTGTCCTCGATGCCCTGTCACTCGGCAGCGAACTGCTTGCCTCGGGCGGATCCCGGTGTGGATCCACTGATGTTCATGGCCAGTCACAGCCGGTCAGCCTATGTGTCCACTGCCATTGGAGACAGCGGCCTGGCGGGCGGCGGCCTGCGGCCAGTGCGCGCCCCGCACGCGGTCGAACTCGACGATGACAACGAGGGGACAGAGAATTGAGAAACTGTCTTGGCCATCTGCGGTCATGGCGTGCTGCTATTGTCACCCGCTGTTTGACTTGACCGGTTAGTCGGTCCCTGGCGCGGTGAGGGTTGTACGCAGCAGGTCCAAGAAGACAGTGGCCGCGGGGCTGGAGGGACCGTCTGTCCGCCAGGTCAGAGCGACCCGGCCGCGTAGCCGCGGCTCGGTGATCTCCAGCGTCCGTAGCCCGAAGGCTGACGCCGCGCCAGCGGGCAGGGCCGGAACCACCGCCACGCCGAGACCGCGGGCGGCGAGCTGCGCAAGGAACAGTGGAGCGGCTGCCTCGAAGGCGATGCGGGGCTGGAACCCGGCCTGCGCGCACGCACGGTCGAGTACTCCACGGATGCCTGTGCCACGTGGCAGGCTGATCAGTGGGCGATCGCGGAGCTCGGCGACCGGAATGCTTGTGCGGTCAGGGGGCGTGAGGGCGGGGTCGTTCGAGGCGACGGCTGCGACCAGGGGTTCGTCGACCAGGAC
>NZ_JBFAIP010000164.1:0-9236 GCF_040654775.1 Streptomyces sp. NPDC050636 | reverse complement strand
GTCGCCTCCGCCACCTGAGGACCCGCCGGTCAGAGACACGGGCCCGCCGCCGACACCACGGCGGCGGGCTCCGTCACGTCGCGGCGGCGGCCCTTGAGCGTCAGGCTCGGTAAACCGCCATCACGGATCAGCGACGGCCTGACCGCAACACATCCACGTGGTGTCCCCAGGCGGTGAGTTGGCGGATGACGTCCAGCGGCATTCCGTCGTAGCGGTAGGGACGTGAACTGCACCTGGTCGTGCTGGACGTAGGGGTGGCCGAGGCTCTGTCGGGCCAGGCAGCCCGAGGCCGGTGGGGCTCGCGGCGCGCCTTCGCCCGGCATCGCAGGGGGCTCGACCGGTGCCCCCAGCCGTGATCCGGTTCGGGAGGCGGCATCAGCGGTCCAGTAATTCCCCTGAGCGTCGTTGCCCCTGGAGACTCCCCATGGCCACGGCGGAGGTGGGGAGGAGCGGGCCGGCCCTCAAGTGACGTTCCCGGCTGCGGGTTGTCTGTGAGTCTGCTGTGAGGACCATCACGCGGGGCGTGTCTGTCTGGTGTGCAACCTGCTGGTGAACTCGCAGGTCATGTACATGTACACGTACGGCCAGACCGCGCAGACCCATCGCGGCGGCCACCTTGGCTACAAAAGAAGGTCTCAATGAAGCTTCACCGCGCTGTGGCGACCGCAGCTGTCATGGCTGCCATTGGCCCCGTGGCACTGCTTGCAGCCCCCGCCGCCCAAGCGACGGGGGAGACGCCTGCCACCGGCGGCACCCCCTCCGTGTCCGCGACCACCACGCCGGGGCCTGAGCAGCCCTCCACCGGTGGTGTTGCCGGCAACGGGAAGTCCCCAGCCGAGGAGCCGACCGGCAAAGTGACCGCCTCCGAGTCGGCCGAGCCGACTGCTTCGGAGTCGACGCAGCCGAGCGATGAGCCGTCCCCTGTGTACACCCGCCCGACCTTCTGTTCAGGCATCCCCGATGAGGATCGCGGCAAGACGGGGCTGCGCGGCCTCCCGAGCAAGATCGTCGCCGGGTCGGGCTGGCACGAGTTCACCTATCGCGTGGTCAACGTATCCAAGATCAAGGTGATGGAGACCGACGTCTCCCTCTCTCTCGGCACCGCCGACCCGAAGATCAATGACGTCTCCGAGCTGTCCGTCACGGTCGAGTGGTACAACTCGGCGACCGGCAAGTGGAAGCCCATCGAGGGGGAGGGCGCCGAGGTCTTCGACAACAACGAGTTCGCCACGGTGAAGAGCCTCAAGCCGGGCGAGTACGCGGACGCCAAGATGCGCATCAAGATCGGCGAGAAGGCCAAGTCGGGGTCCGGCTACTTCTTCACCATCGGCCACTCGTTCGGCGAGGACGGCCAGTGCGGCTTCGACGAGATCAGCCAGTTCGACTTCACTGTCCTGTCCGCCGGCAGCAAGCCCGGCAAGGTCGAGGATGCCAAGGGCAAGCCGGGCAAGCCGGGCAAGCCGGGTAGGCCGGGCGCGCCGAACAAGTCGAGTGAGCCGGGGAAGGTCGGGAACAAGCCTGCGCCGCACGGTGGCCTCGATGAGATCGCGGTCAGCGGGAAGCTCGCCGCGACCGGTTCCTCCAGCGCGCTGCCGACCGTCGCCGCCATCGGCGGTGTCGCGGTCGTCACCGGTGCCGGGGCCGTTTTCATCGTGCGTCGCCGTAAGGCCCGTTCCCTGGCATAAGCAAGAGACCGAGCAGGCCATCGTCCGCGAAGCCTGCTGCACCCTCGACCTGCCGCCCCATGACTTCGACCTCTAGGGCTGTCCGATGGGTCGGGCGTGGGTGCGGCCTTCGGCCGCCAGACGGCGGAGGAGTGCATCGCGCTGCTGGACGGAGGGCCTGGGTGGCGGCAGCGGGACGCGACGCTGCGCATGGTGTCGGGGGAGTCCACGGGGATGGCGGGGGCGTCGGGGACGGAGGGTGAGCTGGCCGATGGGACCAGCTCGGGACCTGCTCGGGACCAGCTCGGAACGGTGGCAGTCGGACGGGGCACGGACTTCCCGTGACGCCGGGCGTGCACCAGGATGTCGCCCCTACGCCCCTACGCCCCTACGCCCTACGCCTTCGCCGCCCCGACGCACGACGACCGTAGGCGCCCCGAACATCGAACGCTCGCGCCCCGCGTGCGAGGAGACAGGAGAACCTGATGGACACCGCCCCCGATGCGCCTTCCGCCGCCCACCTGGTCGACGCCGTCGTCGTCGGGGCCGGGCTCTCCGGCCTCTACCAGCTCCACCGGCTGCGTGAACTCGGCTTAACGACAATGGTCTTCGAGGCCGGTGACGACATCGGCGGGACCTGGTACTGGAACCAGTACCCCGGGGCCCGCTGCGACGTCGAGAGCATGTCCTACTCCTACTCCTTCTCCCCGGAACTGGACCAGGAGTGGGAGTGGAGCGAGCGCTACGCGCCCCAGCCGGAGATCCTGCGCTACATCCACCACGTCGCCGACCGGTTCGACCTGCGCAGGGACGTCACGCTGCGCACCCGCGTCACCCGCGCCGTGTACGACGAGAACCGTCACGTCTGGCAGATCTCCACGGACACCGGACGGACCGTCACCGCCCGGTTCGTCGTCATGGCGTCGGGCTGCATGTCGGTCCCCAAGGACCCCGGAATCCCCGGGGCCGACAGCTTCACGGGCGCCACCTACCACACTGCCCGCTGGCCACGCGAGGACGTCTCCTTCGCCGGCAAGCGGGTCGCCGTGATCGGCACCGGATGCTCAGGCGTCCAGACCATCCCCGTCATCGCCGAGGAGGCGGCCGCCCTCACCGTCTTCCAACGCACCCCGGCCTACGCGCTGCCGGCCCACAACCGCCCGCTGCGGGGCACGGAAATCGCGGAACTCAAGGCCCGATACCCGCAGTTCCGGCGGGCCCAGCGGCTGTCCCGGGGTGGGACCGTTTTCGAGCCGCCGACCCGGTCCGCCCTGGAGGCGGACGAGGCGGAGCGCACGGCCGCCTACGAGACCGCCTGGGACTCGGGCCTGCTGAGCGGACTGCTGCGCACCTACACCGACATCCTGACCAACGAGACGGCCAACGAGACCGTGGCCGAGTTCGTCCGGTCCAAGATCCGGTCGATCGTCACCGACCCGGCGACGGCCGAACTGCTCTCCCCGCGTACGTTCCCCTTCGCGACCAAGCGCCCCTGCCTGGACACCGGCTACTACGCCACCTACAACCGGCCGCATGTGACGCTGGTGGACCTGCGCACGACACCGATCGAGACGATCACGCCCCAGGGCATCCGGACCTCGGAGGGGGAGCACGCCCTGGACGCGATCGTGTTCGCCACCGGCTTCGACGCCCTGACCGGCTCTCAGCTCGCCTTCGACATCGTGGGCAAGGGCGGCGTGACGCTCCGGGAGAAGTGGGCGGACGGCCCGCGGAACTACCTGGGGCTCGTCTCGGCCGGCTTCCCCAACCTCTTCACCGTCCTGGGGCCCCTCAGCCCGTCCGTGCTCACCAACATCGCGGTGTCCCTGGAACAGCAGGTGGAGTGGATCACTGACTGCATCGCCCATCTGCGGAGCAACGGCCTCACGGAGATCGACGCCGTTCCGAGGGCCGAGGCAGACTGGGGCGCCCGTGTGGCGGAGCTCGCCGCCCAGACGCTCTACCCGGCCGCGGCTTCCTGGTACACGGGAGCGAACATACCTGGCAAACCCCGCGTGTTCCTGGCCTACGCGGGCGGGCTGGACCGGTACCGGGAGGAGTGCGACGCCGTGGCCCAGAGCGGCTACACCGGTTTCGCCCTCTCCGCCACCTCCTCCTGAATGTGCGTGTTTTTGATCCCTGTTTACAAGGTGGGCTCTCGTCGACGGCCGTTCGTTCGTGGTCGATGGCAGTGGATGGGAGCCCACCACGGATGGCGAGTCCGAGGCCAGTGTCTTTCGCTGTGTTGATGGGGTGCGATACGCCAAGTGCGTCCCGGCTTCGATGCTCCAGGCGGCGTGGGAGCTGATCGCGGATGCTGGATGGTGAACCATGGGCGAGGGAACTGAGCTGGCCCCACGTCCGTTTTGACGAACATGCAGATTTCCCGAAGACGCACTCTGGTATCGGTCGGCGTTGCTGTGGCGGTGCTGGCTGTGGTGTCGGCGTGTGGGGCGTCGCCGGGCGGGAAGGGCGATGGCCATTCGGCCCGTACTTCGGCTTCCGCCTCGCCCACGAAGAAGGGGCCGGGCGGTGCAGGCGGACTGCTGTCCAGCGGGGTCTGGGCGTTCTACGACGTCAAGGTGAAGGGGATGCCGGATGCCGCGAAACAGTACTTCATCGACAGTCCGTGGGTGGAGTTCCATGACGACGGGACGGCGTCGGGTGCCTACGGATGCACTGCGTTTCGGGTGAAGGCGGAGGTACGGGCGGCCAAGCTGGTCGTGGGGGAGGACCTGGGGAAGCCTCCGAACCCTTCGGCGACGCCGGCCCCATCCGACTCCGGGGACAAGTGCGTACCGTACGGCGCGGACCAGAAGAAGGATCTGGCGGATTACGAGGGGAAGCTCAAGAGGTTCTTCCACGGGCCGTTGACGATTACCGAGAAGCCTCCCGAGAAGCCTTCCGAAAGGCCAGAGAAATCCGGCAACACCCGTCTGGAGCTGAAGAACGAGCACGGCGAGGCGGTCTCCGTCATGCGGAACACGCCCGAGGGGTTCTTCGACACCCGGTGGCGGCTGGAAGCGCTGAGGCCCGAAGACACCCTGATCGGCTTCAAGTCCGGCGACGACCTCTACTTCGACTTCCACCCGGACGGCACCGTCACAGGCAAGCTCGGCTGCAACGACTTCACCGCCAAAGCCTTCCTCTCCGGCGTGCACGTCTACTTCCGCGATCCGGTGCTCACAACCCACCGCACCTGCCCCGCACCGAACATGGAGGACGAATGGGCGGTCTTCGGCATGCTGTCGAAGTCACGCAACTACGCGTACGGGGCCAGCAGCGAGGCTCTGGGCTTGTATGCGGGTGTATACCCCTTCAACACCGGTCTTGAGTTCAAAGCCATGCCGTACCGATAGACCGTCAGCCTGAGAGGACCTGTCAAGGAAGATAGGTCTCGGCCATTACTCACCGGCACAAACGGCTCATGCCGCCGGGGCGGGGTGATCTAGGGCGGGGTGCTCTCTCGGATCTAGGCAATGGGCTTGGTTACAGCCTCATTTGCCGATGAACATGGACCGAGGTGGGCACTGGAAGGACCACGGAATGGTGATCAACGGGATTCCGTTCCGTCCGCGCACGGGTAGCCCATGGCGGGATCTGCCGACACGGTTCGGGAGCTGGAAGACGGTGCACCATCGCCATCGCAGGTGGTCGGCGGATGGCACCTGGGAGAGAATCCTGCGGACGGCACAGGACGAGGCGGATGGGAGGGCCGGATCAACTGGAGTCTGGTTGGTGACGATTCCACGTCTTGCCGGGCTCACCAGCACGCCGCGGGAGCTCGCGCCCGGACATCATGGATCCCTGGCCGCCGCAGTCGCCCCGCCCAGCACCGGTCCGACGAGGCGATATCGGTCCTGGACCGCATTGCGTTCCGCGCCCGGCCGGTAGCCGTCCGCGTACACAGCCTGGCCATCTGGCAGGCGATAACAAAGCCTATTCGTCACGCCACGATCGTCGCTATCTGCGCGATCGCCGCTATCTGCGACGTCGGCAGATCAAGCACACCATCCCCAGCGCCGGGACCAGCGGGCCCACCGCTGGCGCCGCGGCGGCACGGGCGGCAGGCCCACAGCATTCGACAAGATGATCTAACGATGCCGGAACGAAGTTGAGCGAACGATCAACGCGCTCAAGCGCTTCCGGGCTGTGGCAACACGGTTCGACAAGCGGGCCTACATCTTCCACGCACCGTGGCCATTGCAGTACTTCGCCTTTGGCCTGACTCCTGACCCACCGGAGAGCCTGTGGTGCCCAGCCTCACCGAATGAGCCCGATTGCCTCAATCTCGATCATCCACTCGGGGTCGGCAAGTGAGGAAACCTCCACGAACGACTCCGCGAGGTGGGGCTTGTCCGGGAAGTGTTCTGCGCGCAGCTTGGCGAAGACGTCCTGTTGCGCGATGTCGGTGACGAACACGGTCGCCTTAACCGTGTCAGCGAGACTGGAGCCCGCGTTCGTCAGCACCGTCGATAGATTCGCGAGCGCCTGACGGGCTTGAGCCTCGAAATCCCCAGCGCCGACTGTGGCCCCCTGCGCGTCGATCGGGGCCTGTCCCGATGTGAAGACCAAGTTCCCGACCCGGATGCCGAGCGAGATTCCGGCCGACTCGTACCAGTCGGGCTCGGCGGAGATGCGCACACGTTCGACGGCGGGCTGTGTATTGGACATGCTGCTGATACTCCCTCAAAAAGGCATGTGTGAAGCCGAGTGCCGCGATCGCCACCCGACATGATCCATGCAAGACAGCCACGGGATGTCGAGATCCATTCCCGAGGGCCCATAGGTTCGCCCTGTGATCACCGGGGCCTGTGCCTGTACTGCCATCGCGGCTGTAGACGCCCTCTTTCCAGAGGAGTTGGCTGACCAGCTGGCCGCGCCGCCTGAGATGCGTCGCGGGCGCGTCACCGTGAGGTGCCATGCACAAAACCAGAGGCGAACACCACCATTCCTGCCCGATTTCGGGCAGATTCGTGGACGTTTCATGGCTCCCGCCCTAGGGTGATCGCTCATGATCACCCTAGACGCGATAGGGACTTTCGCCCTGATGGTCGGACTTCTCACGCTCACTCCTGGACTGGATACCGCTCTCATCCTGCGCACCGCGGCGCTCGGGCACCGCCGTCGCGCCTGGGGCGTGGTCCTCGGCATCCAGAGCGGCACACTGGTCTGGGGCGTGCTCGCCTCGCTCGGTGTGACCGCACTGCTGACCGCGTCTCACCTCGCATACGAGACTCTTCGTTGGGCCGGGGCCGCGTACCTGGTGTGGATGGGCGGCAGGCTGCTGTGGGCCACCTGGCGCCACTCATCGAGCGAGAGCCCGCAGACAGCGGGGACCGGGACCGAGACCGGGACCGGGGTCGAGACCAGGGCCAGGACCGGGGCCGAGGCCAGGGCCAGGACGGGCACCGGCGACACCCTGCTCGGCGGCTGGCGACAAGGCTTCGTGACCAATCTCCTCAACCCGAAGATGGGCGCCTTCTACGTTGCGGTGCTCCCGCAGTTCATCCCCGACGGCGCCTCGCACCTTGCTCCAGGGGTGCTCCTGGCCGGCGTGCACATCCTCTTGGCCGTCATCTGGGCCTGTGCGCTGATCGCCTTCGCGCACATGCTCCGAGACCGCCTGCAACGGCCCTCGGCCCGCCGCTGCCTCGACCGCATCACCGGCACGGTCGTCGCCGCCTTCGGCATCCGGCTCGCGCTCGGACAGTAAGGCACCGGTCGACGCAACCGCAGCCGATCCGACAGCTGCCGAACGGGCAACCTGCACACCACCCAAAGTGAACGGACATCTGCATGGGCACGCTCCCCACCAGCGCCGAGGCTGTGGTCTTCGACTGCGACGGCCTGTTGGTCGACACCGAAGCCTGCTGGACCGTTGCGGAAACGGCCATCTTCGCGGCCCACGGCCATCCCTTCGGTCCCGAACAGAAAGCCCTGGTCATCGGCCGCACCGTGGAGGCTGCTGGAGAGGCCATGGCCGAATATCTCGGGCGCCCCGGCTCCGGCGCCGAAATCGCCGCCGAACTCCTCGAAAGGGTCCGCAAGGAGCTGGCCCGGGGCGCCGCAGCGCTCCCCGGGGCGGCGGAACTGGTGCGGGCCTGCCGGGCAGCCGTACCCATCGCCGTAGCCAGCAACAGCCCCCGGGAACTGCTGGACACGGCACTGTGGTCGGCCGGTCTCGCCGACTACTTCACACACTCGTTCGCCGCCGACGAAGTGCGCTCCCCCAAGCCCGCACCAGAGCTCTACCTCACAGCATGCGAGGCACTCGGTGCGACTCCCAAGCGCTCCGCCGCATTCGAGGACTCGGCCACGGGCATTGCCGCGGCCCGTGCAGCCGGACTCTACGTCGCGGTCGTACCCTCCCTTCCAGGAACCGACCTCGACCACGACTGGCTGGGCACCACCCTGGCCGAAGGTGAATTGCTGGACTGGGCCAGGCAACTGGGAGATGGCATGGTCCGCTGACCCACACATCCTGGTGCGCACGGACGGGCCATGTCGGCGAGTTGAAATGCTGCTCGTACCACGCCGTTGGGGCGGGCAACCGAAACGACAGGGCACAACCCACGCATCGGAGACCAGCATCTGGTCGACCACAAGTGGGGGCCGTCCGTTGGTCTCTTCCAGATGCGCTCGCTCAAGCACCCAGGGCAGTTCTCCCCACCGGACACGCTCAGGGTTGAGGCAAAGCTCAAGGATCCGGTCTACAACGCCGAGACGGCAAAGGCCATCAAAGACGCACACAACTGGAAGCAATGGTCCACGTTCACGAGCGGGTCCTACAAGCAGTACATGGATGGCGGCCCCGCCGGCCCCGGCAACTTCGAGCCGTTCCCTGGTCCGTCGTTCTTCCACACCGGAAAGAAATCGCCGATCATCGCCGCAATGCACCATCGGCTCGTCGCCGAAGGCTGCAACCGGTACCAGTCGAGCGCCAACGCCGACGTATGGGGCCCGGGCGATGTGAAGTCCTACACTGCCTGGCAGCAGAAGCTCGGCTTCGAAGGCGATGATGCCAACGGCAGCCCCGGCAAGACCAGTTGGGAGAAGCTACAGGTCCCCAACGTCTGACCGTCCTCGCTGATGGCCTTATCGAGCGGTAGTGACGTCACTTGTCGATGGATTTGAGAGGCGCTCCGATCCACGGTCGGGTGATGTTGATGAGTTTGGGAGGCACCGGGTCTCCTGCCGGATGGACGAGCGTGGCCAGGGGCCGGTCGACGAACACCAGCCGGTGCTTCGCACCGGCGCCCACAGCTCGTTTCCGCGGCCGGGAGGCCAGCCTGGCCTGATGCCGTTCCTGCCACAACGGACCTACTTCGGATGCGAGTTCAGCGGTCACATGCGCCGACAGGCCCGTGATCCGCCGATCGCTGATGATTGCCGCACGGTTCGCGTTCCCCACCACGCCACCGTGATCGACGATCAAGAGCTCATCGCACTTCACCGCTGACCATGCACGAGCTCGTTAGGGCTCGCAGAGAATCAACGTGTTGCTTCACGTGATTCGGCTCGTTGGTCTGGTATGGGCGTCTCCGATGAAGTTCGTGGTCAACTCGCCGT
>NZ_JBFAIP010000163.1:0-9280 GCF_040654775.1 Streptomyces sp. NPDC050636 | reverse complement strand
GAAACGGTGAACTCCCGTACCTGAGACCGGAACTCGGTCTTGTCGCCGCCAGGGCCAGCAATCAGCAGGAGACCGAGGCCCGCATAAGGCTCGCCCACGAGGCTGCCGGCCGGGTCGACGCCTACACCGGGCCGCCCGTCTATGACCGGCACTCGCTGACGTTCTCCACCGGGAACGTGCAGATCCACTCGATCAGCGTTGCCCTGGAGCTCAGCGACCAGACCACCGCCCTCGACCGCAGCCGGCGCGCTGACCCCCACCACATCGCCGCCCTGCCGAAGTCCCGTCGAGGACATCACCACATGGACCTCGCCCGCGCGTGGCTGTGGGACGGCAGCCGCGACCGGGCCCTGGCCGAGCTGGAGAAGGCGGAGCACATCGCGCCCCAGCTGGTCCGCAATCACCCGATCGCACGGGCCACTCTGCGGAAGATCCTCTACGCCGAACGGGCCGCCACACGCGAGCGGTTGAGGGGAATGTCCAACCGATTTTCGCTGGATGACCAGCAGCTATTCCCCTGATTCATATTCAGGCTCAGCAGCGTCCATACCGTCAGGGGCATGACGGGACGACGTACCCCCCAAGAACTGGTCCGACGGCGGGCCTTAGCTGACGCCGCTTCCGGATGGCCACAGCGTGGGCACCTCGCCCACGATGCCGCCGTCGACCGCGTAGGCGTCGTGGTGGCCCTGCCGGAGGACACCGGAGGCCCCTATCACCTGTGCCCCGAAGGCGGCGGAGACAACTGGGCCGCCCGGCGTGACGACCTCCAGCCCCACGATGAGGCCGACGACGGCCTGACCATCGACGAGGCCGCCATGCCTCCTGGCGGCTTCACGCCTCACGAGGGCACCGCGTCATGACCGCCACCGCCAGCATGCCCGCCGGCGCATGGCGGTCCGTCCCTCCCACCCTCGAGGGGGACGGGCCTCATCCCCCAATGGCCACTGACATGAGGGTGCAGACATGACTAGCGCGCACCACGCTGACCCGGTTGTTCGCCGGGGAATCGCGATCCCGGGCAACCGGCCGCCGGTCGGTCAGATAGTCCGCGCTGTGGATGCCCCGCCCGGGGAACTCGCCGTCGGCCGCGTGGTGCGGTATGGCGGTCTCGACGACCCGTTCCCGGGCACTCCGTACGTCGCTCCGCTCGTTGGGGATGACCCGGCATGGCTCGCGGACCCGGAATACCTGCGGGCGGCGCGGCCGGATGAGATCGCCCGCGCCCATGGGGGTGCGTCGTGATGGCCACTGTGGACGCGCCGACGCTCCGGCTGGAGGCGCTGAGTCCGTGGCAGATGCGTGGTACGTCGTGCTGCTGGTGCAGCTACACCGCCGATGCCCGTTTCCCCGTGGCGTTGCTGCGTGAGGCGGGGGCCAGGCTGCACGCCTGCGAGACCTGCGTGGGGGTGTACGGCATCCCGGCCGTGGAGGTGGCGCAGTGACCGGCAGGAAGACGCCGGAGGTCGGGGACCTCCTCACCGACAAGCCGGGCGCCAAGTGGGTTGTGTCCGACATCGAGAGCGCCGGTCAGCCCCGAGCTGTGTGGGTGCTCCGTCCCCTGTACGGGGGTGGCGCGGATGGTGCACAGAACCGGCGTCTCAACCGTGTGGACGTGGGTGCGTATCAGGTTTTGCGTCGTCGTGGCGAATGGTCGCAGCCGTGACCGGCCATCACGCGGCCCGTGTCGGCCCGCGGTTGACGCTGGCTCCTTGATCTCCGGTGCCGTGCGGTGCCCAGTGAAGCCGCACGCCACCGGTTCGACGCCCGCCTCCCCCGTGGCGGGTCTGGCCCGGGACTGAGCGCGCCCCCGCCGTCCCAGGCCCATCAAGCTCCCGCCGGTCTCTGCCCGGCGGGTGGGAGGCCCCGGTGATGTCCGGCAAGACCGTCCGGGGCCTCCCGTTCACCGCACCACCTACGAAGGGAGTACACGGTGACCGTCACACAAGAGCACACCGCGACACCGAAGGTGAAGGCCGCGCGGGATTTGATCCGCCCGCGGGCGTTCGCTGGTGGCGTCGCCACGGTCCAGGACAACAACCCTGGCATGGAGCGCGACCTTGCCGAGCGGATCGTCACGGAGGCCCTGGCGTTCGTCGCGGCCTGCGCCCAGCACCCCGATGACCGGTTGCGGCCGTCGCGGGTCGTGGATGAGGGCTGGCACGCCCTGTTGCTGCACAGCGTGGTGTACGCGGGTCTGTGCCGCAGCCTGAGCCGGTACGTGCACCACGTCCCCGAGCGGCCGGACGTAACCCGTCACGATCCTGGCGCGCTGGTGCGGACCATGGGCCGGATCACGGACGCTGGGTACGAGGTAGACCTGCGGCTGTGGCTTCCGCCGACCGACGAGACGATCTCGGTGGCCGCGGGGTGCGAGCATTCCGAGCCGCCGCCCGCCGGCTGCGGGGCGGACTGCTCGAACACGGGGCCCAACTGACGGTCTCTGGCGGGCGGTTCTCGGGCGCCCTACGGTCGTTGCACACAGCGGAGGTGAGCATGAGCGAGTGGACTAACCCCGCGCAGGCGGCAGCGGTGGCGGCGTACCGGGCAGTGGTGGAGGCCGGCGGGCACTCTCGGCCGCCGCGTAGCAAGTGGCGCCAGCATCCTGGTCGCCGTTGCTCTGGCGGTGTGGTGGTCGTGGACCAGGCGACCGGCAGCGTCTACACGCAGCCGTGCGCCTGCGCGCATAGGCCCGAGTAACGCCAGTACTACAAACACCACTTCGGCCCGCCCTCTAAATCAGCCAGGGGGCGGGCCGACTGTTGACGTGCTCCGTCAGGTCTGGGTCACGAAAGAACGGGCGGCTACTGGTCGCTGGCCGGCTCGCTCTTGGGGCTCTCGCCGGGTGCTCCGATGGCAGCTACTGCGCGTTGAAACCACTCGTCCGGCACGACTACCGCGATGGGCCTTCCCGCCTTGGTGATGGTCGTTGTCTCTCCACTCCACCGAGCGCGTGCCAGCAAGTCGCTAAGGCCCGTGCGTGCTCGATTACTCGACATCTGCCCAGGTCGGGCGGAGTGAAGGCGGTTGAACTTCGGATGCGGGACTACACCTAGCCAGCGTCGTACGACACAATGAGTTCACTTCCGCTCGGGGGATTTGGATGCCCCTCCCCGTACGAACTCGGGTTCGCCAGCCGAGCAAGTCGGTGCGAGGTGCTTCCATAAACGACGTCGGAGATGTGTCGGCGTAACACGTTGTGGAAGGCGGTTGGAGCCCGAAGCTCCCTGGACCGAGAGGACCTTGTGCGCATGGCGAGCACCATCGACCCGTGAGAGCCCGGCCGCTGCTCGGCCTGGTGTCAGGGGGCGCCCTGACACCCGTCGCAGTGGCCTACCCGTGGGTTGGCTTCATCCCTCTATTCGGCGCGCTAGCCATACTGGCCTGCGTCGTTGTGCCCGGCGTCTGGTCTGCGAAGCCAGCGCGGCGGCGGGATGCCCGAGCCATGACCGAACTACTGCTTGGCATGCCTCCTCGGAGGCGTCGGTGACCCGTACTCACACATGTCGTGCTCCACCGGTCGGTTCCGCCAAGCGGGGATAGGGGCTGTGGCGAGCCATGCCTTACTGCACAGTCCCTCCCCGTCTCCTCCTGAACGCCACTCAACTCGCCGGGCGTATCACCGTGCCGTCCGGGAACTGGAAGAGGAGACCGGCCTGGCGCGGGCGAGACCCGTCTGCTCCGCGTAATCGCCCGCTCCCCGCGACTACGAGTGCACGGGCCCATCTCTTCCTGGCCACGGCCCTTCGGCCGGGCCGTACGCATCGCGACGAGACCGAAATCGGCATGACGTGCAGCGGTGGAAGCTGGACGATGCCGTCGAGGCGGTTCGAGCGGGCCAGATCACAGGGGCCGGGAGCGTGGCTGCGCTCCTCCTGGCCGAACATACGCTGCGAACCGACGGAATCGGAGTTCCGTGACACTGCCGAGGACGTGCAGATCACGCTGCTCATAGCGCTGTGCTCGTCCGCCAGGCTGAGATCGCCGACGCCTTGGTGGATCTGCTGATCGCCTTGGTCCACAAGATCAACGCACGTGCTGAGCGGCGGGTGGAGAAGCAGTTGACCACCGGTTGATTCCCTTCCACCTACGCATCTGAGCGCCGACCAGTAACCCACACGAGTGAACAAGGGCTACGTCGGACGGGCGGGGGTTCGCTTTCCTGCGCACTGTGTGTGTCCAGTACTACCCTGATTAACGGGGCGTGAGTTGGTGGTCTCGGGACGGGGGCTCGATGACGAATCGACCGTCAGCTGCTGAAGGCGGCGGGCGTTATGAGGTGCATGTGGGCGATGTGGCGGGTCAGTTCGTCGTGGGCTCGCGCAACACAGTGATCCACAACGAGGGGGCACGGGAGGCGTCGACTCCCGTCACCGAAGCGCAACTCGTCGGATTACGCGCGGAGTTCATGCGTCTGCGGTCGCTGATCGCGGAGCTGGGCGAGGGCAACCGCGGGGCGGAAGAACGGCTGGACGAGCTGGAGGAGGCCGTCACCTCTGCGGAACCGGACGTCTCCGTCATGGTCTATGTGCGCAACTGGTTCCTCAGGACGCTGCCCGCTCTGGCCGGGACGGTGACCGCCCTGATCGCCGACCCTGTCGTCGGGCAGCTGGTGCAGCAGACCGGTGACCAACTGGCCCTGGAGTACGACCGGCACTTCGGCACCCACCGGCCCGGAAGCGGTGCTTCGGACCGGTGATGGAGGACTCCGGCGCTCAGGTACGGGTCAGCGGGGACGTCCGTGGCCAGGTCGTCGTGGGCGACCACAACATTGTGGTGTCCGCAGAGAGGTCGGTCGTCACCATCCTCAGGGCCGGGCAGCGACCGGCGTGCAGGCGACGTGACGAGGTGGAACTTCTGCCGCGCCGCATGTACAAGACCGTGGGACGCGAGGAGGAGCTGGCGGCCATCACGGAAGAGATGACCGCCGGGGGGCCGGTGCAGGTCCACGGCTCGTCGGGTATGGGGAAGAGCACGCTGCTGCGGATGGCCGCCCACGCGCTGAGCGGTCGATGGGACGGCGTCGTGTTCGTGGATGCCGCAAGCCGTGACATCGGAGACGTCTTCCAGGACGTCTTCGAGACGTGCTACGACGCCCCCGGCTATCGTCCGAGCCCCACCGAACTTCGGCGGCTGACGGCCGGTGTCCGGGTGTGCTTGCTACTCGATGACCTGACGTGCGACTCGCACCTGCTCAACACGGTGCTGGACACGGTCAGGGACGGCCGGGTGCTGTACTCAGCCACCGAACGGAGCCTGTGGGGAGAAGGCAAGGCCCTGGCCTTGAGCGGGCTCCGCCCGGACGCCACACTCGCCCTCCTGACTCTGCAGCTTGGCCGCCCCCTGCACCCGGACGAGCAGCCGGTCGCCGACGCACTGCTGCAGGCGACCGAGGGCTCGCCCCGAGAGCTGTTGCGCGCGGTGACGGAGACCCGACTGCGGGCCCCCGCCGAACTGGAGAACCTGCTGGCGAACGTGCTCGCCGGCCTGGCGGGCACGGATCGGGAAGTCGTGAAGCTGCTTGGCCTGGCAGGCGCCGGCGGTGTGAGCACCGGCCTGCTGGCCGAACTGATACCGGATGCCGCCGCCATGGGTGAGGTGTGTGAGCGGCTGATCGCCACAGGTCTCGTCGTCCCCACCGTCCGTGGGTACCGGATCTCCACGGAGGTGGCGGACGCCCTGCCCGAACGGCTGCGCCCGGACCGGGCCGCGCTCGCCGGGCTGTGTAACCGGCTCCGTGCTTGGGTGGACACTGCCGACCGATCCCCGGCCGAAGTGTCCGCAGACGGCGCGCTGCTCTCCGCTGCGATCGAGGCCGCGACGGGCTCGGGGGCCGCAGCCGAGGCGGCTCGACTGGCCCGTACGGCCGCGCCGACAGTCGCCTGCTCACTTCGACTGGGCGTATGGGGCCGCATCCTGGAGCAGGGCAGGGCAGCTGCCGAGCGGGCCCGGGAGGACGGCATCCTCGCCTACCTCACGCACGAGGACGGCATCCGCCACCTGGTGACCGGCAAAAGGGTGGCGGCCACCGCCGCGTTCGCCGCCGCAGCGGAGATATGGCGGCGACTCGGTGAAAGCGACCACGCAGGTGCAGCCGAGGACGCGGGCGAGCTGTGCGGTCCCGATGCCGCCTCACCTTCGCAACCCGGCACGCACGACGGCGCCGATTCCGCCGACCCGTCAGCCTCCACCGACCCGCCTGAGGTCTCGTCCGCAGGCCAGGACGGGGCCTCGTCCGTCGGCCAAGACGCGGGCACCTCGGCCGGTCCCAGCCCGGATGCGGCCCCGGATCCGACCAGCGGCCTGGCGTCGACGCCTCCCCTGGATGCCAGCACGGCCGCGGTGGGCGCCAAAGGCATCGGGCTGACAGCCAAGCTGGTCATCGGCGGCAGCCTGGCGGCCGTCACCGCCACAGGGCTGGTACTCGGTCAGCAGGCCACCACCCCGGACACGGTGTCAACGCGCGTGATCGTCACCACCAGCGTCGCCGAGGTGACCATGCCCGGAAAGCCGGAGGACGACTGCCTGGTCAAAGCGGGAGGGACCGACTGCACGACCGTCGTCACCTCCAAGAGGGGAACGAAGGGGCCCGTCCAGGTCAAGCCCACTGGACCGCTGCCGGGCGGAGTCAAGATCCTTTACTGGGGGTGCGAGGAGGATCCCGAGGCCACCTCCTGCACGGTGCGGGCCGACAAGAGCAGCATCGTGTGCATCAGCACCACCAGCCCGGCCGACAAGGCGGCCAGGCAGCACTGCGCCAAAGCGACAGATTCTCCACGACCCATCGTCCGGCCCGAAGCGATGCCGTTCGCCTATGAGCGCGACGGTGCGCTGCGGGTCGTTCGCGACGACGACACGGTGGCCGAGATCAAGCTGGGCGCCGAAGAGTGGGTCCACGACACGGAGTGGACGCCGGACGCCGGCAAGCTGCTGGTGGTGACCCAAACCCGCCTGCTGTCGGTGGACACGCGTTCTGGCGACACGGCAACCGCTGCCTGTTCGCAGTGCAACAGTGTCGCCGTCGCAAGGGGACGTGTTTACACCCCCCTCCGCCCGCCCGAGGAGCGGACCGACCCTCTTGACTCCGGCCGCCGAGAGCTGACCGTGCACATGCTGGCGGACCTCGCCCCGGCAGGGACGCTCCGCCCGGACGGCGTTGGCGAGCAGGGCGCGCAGGGCATTTCGGAGATCGCCGGGGCAGGGGACCGCCTCGTCGTATTCCATCACATCGGGACCAGCCCCGGCGCGCCACACTGGGCCGAGTCCGAGGTGCTGGTAGTCGACCCGGAGACCGGCGCGACGAGGACCGTCCCAGGCGGAACCGTCGACGAAGTCGGCGATGTCGCTTACACGCCGCGCAGCTGGCTTGGCCACCCAGTGGTGGCGTTCGTCGATAACGAATCGCCGTTATTTGGAGGTAAGGCGTCGGTTGTGTGGTTCGACCCGGCGCGCGGCGGGCAGCACGTGGTCAGCGACGCCGCGATGCGTGCTCGGGCAGGGGTTGAGGCCGATGCCGACACATGGTTCGAAAGCCTGTGGTGGGACCCGGACCGCACCGTGCGTGTAAGCGCGGAAATCGAGCTCAGCGACTCCTCCGTCATGCCCCCGGCCACGCCGTGGCGCTACGACGGCACAACGTGGCTGCGCGTGCCCTACCGCGCGTCGGACAGCACGCCTACGGCCAAGGTCGCCGAGGTGCGCAACCTCGGCGGCGGCTCCACGCTCGGCCTATTCGGCCCGAACGGGAAACTGAACCTCGTCCGCGGCGGCGCCGACCAGTTGCTGGCTGATGGCGTCAAGGCGCTGTGGACCCCGCCGGCATAGACACCGCTCGGGCGCATAGTGGGCATCGCTGACCCCGACACGCATTCTGTCATCTCCAAAGCCACACTTCGCGGTTTCCCTACCCGGGCGCGGGCGACAGGCGTGGACGAGGACCCGGAGCTGCGCCGCGCTGCGTGGGACCTGTACGTGGCGCTGCACAACCTTGCGGACAGCCGGTCCTTCGGCCAGGTCCTCACCTCCGTTCAGGACGAGGGGCTCAGCGATAGCGACGATGTTCTCGCCTAACTGGACCGGTGCCAGGAGGTGTTGATGCACCTCCTCCCGACCTGATCCAGCAGGTGCGCGACGCCATCGCTTCCTGGGAGAACCACCCCGCCAACCGGCTCGTACGGCTCATGCCGCTGCCCAATGCCCTTGCCGCGATCGCTGGATCGTCCCTACCTCTCCAGGTGCCGCCCATCTCGTAGGAAACCGTGGGCAGGGCAGCGTCGGCTCCCCCGGTGCCTACCTTCGGATGTTGGCGCCTTCGGCAGGGTGGGCGGTGGTCACGTAGCCATCGCGGTCGTTGAGGACAGGCCGAACAGCCGGATGATGTGGACGGGTTCGGCGGTCTCGTGGGCTTCGTCAAGGACGCGGTCGACGCGAAGGCGGGTGGCGTGCACGTCACCCAACTGCTGCAGCAGGCGGTGCAAGTGGGCCTCGGTGATCGGAGGTTTGCGGTAGTCGGCCGCAGTCTGCTGGCTGAGCAGGAGGTGCGGGTTCTGGGTCCGTGGCCATCGCTCGTGCCGCTCTCGCAGCCAGTGGGCCACGGACAGCCCGCACCAGCCTCCCCACAGGTCACCCCAGCGCCAGCCCAGACTTCTTCAGGGCAAGTAGCTAGCCTGCTCCGCCCCCGGCGCCGGAGGGTTTCCCAGCGTCACATTCCCCATCCGTACGGCGGCCGCGGCACCGTGGCTGGCATGGAGGTGCACGCCCAGGGGCAGGCCGACCGTAGGCGTTGAAGGTACGGGCCGGGTAGGGGTGGCTGGCTGCGGCATGGTCGTGCCGCGGCGGGGCTTGGGAAGGGCGTTCAGCTTGTCGTAGGTCTTCACCCCCCAGGTCGGCGAGGGTGTAGGCGCGAGGGCAGGCTGGACAGACCACGGCGGTGCAGCGGAACTGACGGCCGGCCGACTCGTAGGGGCGGCGCAGCGAGTGCAGCGGTGTACTGCAGGCGGGGCACGAGCCGAGGGCTTGTTCCTGGTAGGACCATCCCGGTTCCCGAAACCGTGCCAGGAGACCATCCTCATCTAGGACGGTCTCCCAGCGCTGCCGAACAAGTTCAGTGACTGTGGCCTGGGTCATCTGTTCTCGCGCCGCATCCACGGCACCAACTCTGCCAGCAGTTGCCACGGTTGGCGAGGAAAACATCCAGGCCGGACGGGCGAGACTGCACGGACTGCAGGTGAAGCACAGCGAGCCCCAACGGACGGCAGGTCCGCGTTGTCGCGGCGACGGC
>NZ_JBFAIP010000162.1:0-9365 GCF_040654775.1 Streptomyces sp. NPDC050636 | reverse complement strand
CTGGCGCGTGCGGGGGCAAGTGAGGGTCGCCGATCCCCGGTACTCCGGCACGGGGTCCATGCCGGACGGATTACTCGCCTGGTCCACCACGGTGAAGACCACTTCGAGGGGACCCCCGTTGACGACGACTTCCGTCGTACCGTGGCCTGTCCTCGCGTACTTGGCGCGGTCCTCGGCGGGAACCCTGAACCGGACCCGGCCGGTTCCGGGCTTCGGAAAGGACGGCGTCGAGTAGGGGACAGGCGGGAGCACCATGGACTCGATGTCCTCGGGTACGCAGGCGGGCAACCCCTCGATCCGGAATCCCGCCGTGCCGCGCGGGATGGGGATCGGGGGCGGCGGGACGAGCGTCGCCGGAGGCGTCAGGGCCGGCAGGAGGGTGATGGTGTCACCCTGTCTCACGACGACCTTCTGCATGGGCGCCGCCTCAGCTGCTCGTGCCGGGCTGTCCGGCGATCTGGGTGATGGTGAACTGCACGAACTCGGCCGGACGCACCGGCGCGACACCGATGTCGCAGATCACCTGACCGGCGTCGATCGTCTCCGGCTTGTTGTTCGACCGGTCACAGATCACGTAGAACGCCTCATCCGGCGTACGCCCCAGCAACGCCCCCTGACGCCACTGATCGGTCAGAAAGCTCACCACGGAGTGCCGCAATGTCGCCCACAGGCGATCGTCGTTCGGCTCGAACACCGCCCACGTACTCGACTGACGAATCGAATCGGAGAGGAAGGAAACGAGCCGACGCACGTTGAGGTACCGCCAGTCACGCGAGCTGGACCGCGTCCGCGCACCCCACACCAACAACCCCCGTCCCGGGAAGACGCGCAGGCAGTTGACGCCCTTGTCGTTCAGTGCCCCGTTCTGGTCGTCGGTCAGGAGGGTGGGGATGCTGAGCACCCCGCGCAGGTTCTGGTTGGCGGGAGCCTTGAACACGCCGCGTTCGGTGTCCGTACGGGCCCACACGCCCGCCAGGTGCCCCGACGGCGGCACCGTGCGCCGCACTCCGTCCACCCCCGCGACCTCGACCCACGGGTAGTACAAGGCCGTGAACGCTGCGTCGTCGGAGTCCGGTGAGGCGAGCGTGCCGACGAACTCCTTCAGCCGTTCGACCAGTTGGCCTGGAGGTGCGTCGACCACCGCGAGCCGGTTGCGCAATTGGGTGCAGTGCGCAAGCACCTTGTCGATGAGTCCCTTGCCGGTCGGCAGCACCGGGGGCGGCGGGGTCGCGGTATCGGTTGCGGCCACGGTCATGTCCCAGAGGCTGGGCACCGCCACCATGGTGACCTCCAGCTCCGTCTCCAGGCCGCCCAGTCCCGTCCGTGTCTCGGCGTCTCCTCCGAGGGCTGCGTCGGATACCGCCGTGTCCGGGTTCAGGAAGCCGACGACGTAACAGGACGTGCCGCCGTTGGCGAAGAACCCGTACACCGCCTCGGCGAGCGTGAAGCACCGCTGGAGCACCTGGATCTTCTTGAGGTCACCGGACTCGGGGGTGTCGTCCTTCTGCTTCTTCAGCAGGGCGGCCAGTTCGTCGCCCAGTTCCTTGATGCTGTAGCGGTCGACGAACTCCTGCCATCCGTGGATCGGTTGCGGGATCTTGCGCTCGTCGGCGGTGAACGGCGGGGCCGGCCGTTCCGGGGGCGTGTCGTCGGACAGCTTGGTGTATCCGAGGAAAGCGGGCGTCGAGGTGCCCACCCCGACGATCATGCGGACGCCACTGGACCTCTCGGTGACGTAGACGCCCGGGGGCTTCGGCTGCGTTGCCATCGCTGCTGCTCCTTCCGGCTGCTCGACTACTCGACGGTGATGTCCTCGTAGGTGACCGTCACCTGTTCCGTCGCGGTACCGGAGTTGGCCGCCCCGAGCTGGGGCCCTTCCCAGCGGGAGGCCCAGGCGTTGGTGAGGTGGATGCGGCGCACGGTCTGCTTCTGCGCGTCCTTCAGCGCGATGGTGATGTTCTGACGGGCGCTGCCGAGGTCGGCGTTGACCAGGGTGGCCTTGATCCAGTCGGTGAACGCGGTGCTCTTGTCCATGCCACGGGTGATCGTGATCTCGCCGGTCCTGCGTGCGCCCGGCTGTTTGCGGACGATCAGCTCGCCGGTCGCGGACACCTGGCGGGTCTCGACGACGTCCTGTTCCAGGCTCAGTCCAGAGACGTCCTGGACGGTCTCGACCTGGAACTTGCCCAGTTCGATGGCGAAGGTGTTGCTACTGAAGGTGTCACCGGTCAACACGTGCGTGAGCCTCCCTGAATCCGGAATGCGGGCATCGGCAGTGCGGGTGTGCTCAGATGCTCTGGCCGGACTGGCCGGCGATCTGGGTGATGGTGAACTGAACGAACTCGGCGGGACGCACCGGCGCAACGCCGATGTCGCAGATCACCTGACCGGCGTCGATCGTCTCCGGCTTGTTGTTCGACCGGTCACAGATGACGTAGAACGCCTCATCGGGCGTTCGCCCGAGCAGCGCGCCCTGACGCCACTGGTCCGTCAGGAAGCTCGCGACCGAGTGCCGCAACGCCGCCCACAAACGGTCGTCGTTGGGCTCGAACACCGCCCACGTACTCGACTGGCGAATCGAGTCGGAGAGGAACGAGACGAGCCGGCGCACGTTGAGGTAGCGCCAGTCGCGAGAGCTGGACCGCGTCCGCGCACCCCACACCAACAACCCCCGCTCGGGAAAGACACGGAGGCAGTTGACGCCCTTGTCGTTCAGCTCGCCGTGACGCTGGTCGGTGAGTCGGACGGGCAGGGCCAGGACGCCGCGCAGGTTCTGGTTGGCGGGAGCCTTGAAGACACCGCGCTCGGTGTCCGTACGGGCCCACACGCCCGCGAGATGCCCCGACGGCGGCACCGTGCGCCGCGCCCCGTCCACTCCTGGGACTTCGACCCACGGGTAGTACAAGGCCGTGAACGCCGCATCGTCGGAATCGGGGCCGGCCAGCCGCGTCAGGAACTGCGACACGCCGGCCGGTGCGGTGTCGGGCGGCGGCTCGCACAGGGTGAGCCGGTTGCGCATGGCGGCGCAGTGGCCGACCACCTTGTCGAGAATCGCCGCGCCGATCTCGGGTGTCGTGCCCCGGCTCCACAGATCCGGCACCGCGACCATGGTCACGTCCGCAACGCTCTTCAGCCCGGCAAGACCGGTGCGCTTGTCGAGGTCGCCCTCGACCTCGCTCGCGAGGGGCTTGGTGGGGTCGAGCCGGAGGATGTAGCAGGAGCTTCCTCCGTTGGCGAAGAAGCCGTAGACGGCCTCGTGCAGGTATACCTCGCGAGCCGCGACGAACCACTGTGCCAGAAAGTCCAGTTCGCTCTGACGATGCCGCAGGGACGTCTCTTTCTCCCCCGCCGCGATCCACAGCCGGTACTCGTCGGGGAAGGCCTGCTCGACCTTGGCCGCCGCGGTTTCCGCCACCTGCCGGTCCGGTGCGCTGACGCTCTCGCCGGCCCAGTCGGCCGTCTGCACTTCGACGAGCGTGGCGAATTCCGGTTCAGTGACGGCCGGCGAACCGCCGGCGGTGGACTTCTGCCGGAGCTCGTCCTCCCGTTCCTGCCGTTCCTCAGCCGCCTCCACGATGGCAGCAGGCAATCTCTCGAGCTCACGCTCCAGCTCCTCCGGTCCCACTGGCGACCGGAAGTGGAACTTGTCCACGAACTCGGACCAACTGCCCACCAGCGTCGGAGGCGTCGACGGCTCGACCCCTCCGACGGTATAGCCGAGGAACGCGGGTGTGGACGTACCCGCTCCAGTGATCGTTCTGACCCCACTCGGACGCTCCGTGACAAACACTCCGGGCGCCAACGGACGAGCAGTCATGCCCCGTTTGCCCCTCTCTTCGGGAATGTACACCTTCAGCGAACCAGGGCACTGGAAGATCGTGCATGCAAAGAAGGGAAGCTACGCCAGATGACGTAGCGGCGCGGTCTCTCACCCTGCACGAACAAGCCAACTCCTCGCGGGCGGTCCGGCTGCCGGAACCACCGCTTCACTCGGAGTGGGTAGCAAAGGGAGTTCGCCCGCCGGCTCCTGAGCTTCACGGTGGCCTCGCGCTGCGCGGCGAGTTCGAGCCCTTTGTCCCACCCCGGCAGGAGGTCACACTGCAAGTGCCATTGGCCGCAGCGCGAGAGTGGAGATCCATGTCCCTACACGAACATCATTCAGACGCCCGAGCGGCCAGCGGCACCACGCAGCGGCGCACATCCCCGCGAGCCACTCCTGCTCCGCCCCGACCTCATGCGCTGCTCCATGCCCTGCAACACACAGCGGGCAACGCCGCGGTGGCCCACATGCTACGAGGGCAGCGGCACACGCACACCAGCGCTCCCATCCAGCGCACTGAGGTCGCAAGCGACTCCGTGATGCACCGTGCTTCTGGGCTTACGGTGCAGCGAGCGCCGACCGTTCGGGACGCGTCCAACGCGGAGCAGATGATCAAGGCCCTGGAGGCGAGCGGGCACACCGACGATGACGCCTACAGTCTCATGGGGCACTTGACACGCGAGGCGTTTCCGCCGGGCCCGGATCAGAGCCCCTTCAACATGAACGACTACATCAAGTCTGCGGGGCAGGCCCGTGTCGCACCGATCAAGGCGAAGCAGTCGGCCCAGTTGCTCAGCAAGAAGTGGACGATCCGCCACTACAGCGGCGCCGACCGCAATCAACCACCATCGTTCAACGACATCGCGTCGACCTACGACAATGCGCTCGCGGGCCGGATCTCCAGTCACACCAACATGGCCGACTGGCGCTCGCTGGGGAACATCAAGTTCACCTTCTATCTGGTCGCGATTGACGGCCAGGTACCGAAACGGCCGTTCCTCAACGATGTCCACTGGTACGCCGAGTGGAATCTTGACGACATCCCCGACTGCTGGTTCTCACGCGACCTGTTGGGCTCAATGAGCAAGGCCAAGGACGCGGGAGAAGCACACTCCGCGCTGGCAGAGGTCAAGGCCTTCCGTGGATCGGGCACGGAGGTCAAAAAGATCCTCGCGGCCTCTATCTTCAATGCCGGCAACAACCACGCAGAAGCGCTGGACAACGCGGTCGGCGGGGCCTTCGAGCTGAAGGTTCCCGGCGGACTACCGGTGACGCGGTGGGAAAAGAAGACATGAACTACGCGGCAGGTTTACCGAATCGGGGCAGTGGATCACGCCCAGAACCGCCCTTGTCCTCGCCTCATGCCCCCTGCCGGGTTCTGCTCTGGCGCGAGAGCCACGTCCAGGGGAGGGTCGATGTATGACCGCGCCGGCGAGTCGGGTGTGGTCGTCGACAACGAAGTCCACCGCGACGAGAAAGCCACCACCTGCGCAGACTTCCTGCAACGGGCCGCAGCCTTCTTAGCCGGCCTCGGCATCACCCGGATCGAACGTGTCCTGACCGACAACGCCTGGCCCTACCGCAAAAGCTTCGCCTGGCGCACAGCCCTCGCCGGCCTCAAAGCAACAGGCAAACTCACCCGCGCCTACCGGCCACAGACCAACGGCAAGGTCGAACGCTTCAACCGCACCCTGCTGGACGAATGGGCCTACATCCGGCTCTACGCAAGCAACGACGAACGCACCGCCGCCCTGCCAGACTTCCTCCACACCTACAACCGGGCGGGTATCCCCGTTCCTTCTCCATCCGCTCCGGGTCGTAGTGGGCCGCCAGCCGCTCCCACGAGGTCGCCCGTAGTTCCCGTGCCACGCTCTCGACCTGCTCCGCTGTCCACCCGAACAGGGTGCCGTCCTCCAGGATCGGGAACCCGTCCATAAGGAAGTCGAGCCGCACGTCCGTCTCGTCGAGCAGGAACTGGACGCTGGCCCACGCCTTGTCGACCCGTTGCTGTGCGGGGACCGGGCACAGGTGTTGGATTGACCGCAGCCAGCGCTGTTCGTCAGTGCGCGAAGGGCGGTTCGAAGCAGCCTGTCTCCATGTAGGGACCGTTGACCTCTACCTGGTAGTTGGTCTTCTGGACGAATGCGGTGACGCAGGCGTCTTTGTGTACGAGGAGGCCGATCCGGGCGCCTTCGGGCGTGACGTAGTGGTCGCCTTTGAAGCGGCGGTCCATACCCCGCACTTCGAGATTCCCGCCGCGCCGCTCACCGTTGGGGCCGGTCCGCTGTTCCTTGTACCCGAGCGCGAGCATCGCCGAGCGAACGCTCTTGGGATCCCACTTCCCCTGTTTCCAGAGTCGTTTGAGTACGGGTTCGATGCGATGGGCTTCCCGTTGAGCGTCTTTCTCGCTGGCGGGGGACATTTCGCGGGGTTGGCGGCCGGCGTTGTTTTCGTTGTAGTGCGGGGCTCCGTCGTGGGCTCCGGGTTCGACGTAGGGCGAGGCGCCGGGTTCGGAGGGGCTCGAGCTGCTGCTGGGGGCGGAGCTGGGCGTGGTGCTGGGCGTGGTGCTGGGCGATGCGCTGGGCGCGCCGGCTGCGACGCGCTGCTGACCGCAGGCAGTCAAGGGTATTGCGGCGCTCAGAAGGAGGGCAGCGGCAAAGTGTCTTCGTCGTTGATGCGTTGATTTGGGCATGCGCATCACTCTGCCATGAAGGGACCTCGGGACGGCGAGCGTCACTCACCTTGGTCGGATGGATTCGTCACACCCAGACATGGGGCTCACCCTCCGTCCGGCGGGGCACTCCGGTACCGATGCGCGGACGATGGACCGGACCGGCGGGCCCTCATGGGCAGCGGCCCCACGCGGAGATCATCGGGGAGGTGGCGAGGCCGAGGCGGCCCGAAGCGACGTTCGCGAGCTGCCGGTCGATCTCCTCCTCAGTCGCGAGACCTGCCGCGACCAGTCTGCCGCGCACGTGTCGGACCGTCGCCGCCTCCAGGACGTCGCAGGCCGCAGACGTGATCGGGAAGTAGGCGTCCGCGGTGACATCGGTCAGCCCCGCCTCCCGCAGCAGCCAGGGGAGTTTGCGTCCGTAGGCCAGGTCGGCACCGCGCGCCGCCAGCAGCGAGCGGAATCCGGCCCGCAACTTGTTCGCCAATGCCTGCTCAAGCCCGTACTCATCCAGGCAGATCAGCGGCTGCGGCGCCGTATCGGCATCTTCCAACAGCAGCCATCCGCCCGGCCGCAGTGCGCCTACCATCGCGCGCAGGGCCCGTTCTCTGTCGGCCACGTGCACCAACACCAACCGGGCGTGGACGAAGTCGAAGCCGCTCCCTGGGGGCTCGTCCAGGCCCACGTCATGGCGCAGCACCTCGATCCCTCCTCCCGCTGCCCGGGAGGACCAGGAAGTGTCGATATCGGTCGCCGGTACCCGACCGGTCGGCCCGACCCGGTCGGCCAGCCATGTCACCACCGAGGGGCCGCCCGCCCCGACCTCCCGGCATTGCCACCCCGAAGCGATCCCCAGGCCCTCGATGTGCCGGAAGGTGTTCGGGGCGAAGAGCTCGCTGAGCGCTTGGAAGCGGGTACCCGCCTCGGGCTGTGCATTGTCGAGGAGATAGCCGCCATTGTTACGGGAGTCTGGTGCGGAACACGTCATGAGGGGATTGCCCCCCTCCTGCACACCCCCGTCGCAAGGCACTACCAACTTTCGGTACACCCGTAGTTGCGCCGATTAGAGCCTGTCCGACGAATCACCCACGCAGCCGTGGCACGGTCACGGCGAGCGTGACCGTGCCATGGACGTGCGCTCTCTTTTCGTACCTGGTTGCCACGGCCGGGAGCCCTTGAGCGCGTTGCTGGTCCGCTCGGCCTCGCTCCTGCAGGAGTACGCTGCCCGGCTGTCCTGGCATCTTCCCCGAGTTTCCCGGGCAAGATCCCCATGTCCCATATCAGTTGAAGACCGCGGACAAGGTCAGGGAGGCACTGAGTGACGGAACTCGTCCCTGCTGGCGGACGTTCGTTGTGGGACCGAGAGTCCCTGCGGGAAAATGACTGGCTTGTGCAGCTCCCGTCGCACGAGGCCGGCATTTCCAAGCGAGCTGACCGGGACGCTCTGGCGGGTGTGGCCGCGTGCGTCGATCGGCGCCTGAGGGAGGGGCCCGGCTTTGCCGTCGTGCGTGGCCTGGATCTGGAGGGACTGAGCGAGGCGGAATGCGTGGAGTTGTCCACGTGGTTCGGCGAGGCGCTGGGCACCGTGCGGCCAGGCAAGGAAGCAACAGATGAGCTGGTGACGGCCCGTACACAGGCTGGGGGGCAGGCACTGTTTCCGGATCGGGACGGTCATGATCGCGCGTTGCCACTTCATACGGACAGGTCATCGCAGCAGGAGCCGCCGCGGGTACTCGGTCTGCTGTGCGTCCGGCCGGCCATGAGCGGGGGCGAGTCGATTCTGGTCAGCGGAGCCGCTGTCCATGACCGGCTACTGGCCGAACACCCGGATCTCCTGCACTACCTGTATGAGAAGGTGCACTTCGGGCGGGGAGACGGCTTCGAGCGGTTCGCGGGGCGGAGCACCTCGTGAACGGACGGCCGGGCCTTCCGAGGTTCCAACCCAGGCCCGGGCCTGCACACCCGTCCCCCTTGAACCAGAGATATGCCAGCAGATTCCGGCGCTTTCCAGCTGCGGGGTTCCGCAGACTTGGCGCTTCGGGCGGGGCGAGAACCTGAAGACTGCTCGGCTGATCACGAGCGAAGCCAGAGGCGAATGGCAACGGCGGCCACCGTGCCGCGGAAGGCATACGCCCTCTTGTCGAAGCGGGTGGCTACGGCACGGAAGCCCTTGAGCGCGTTGATGGTTCGCTCGACCTCGTTGCGGCGCTTGTAGACCGTCTTGTTGAAGCCGGTGGGTCGGCCGCCCGCGCTACCGCGGCGCTGGCCCTGCACGTCGGCGTCAGCCTGGACGGCCCGGGGGATCCTCTCCCATGTGCCGTCAGCCGACCACCTTCGATGTCGGTCGCGCACTGTCTTCCACTTCCCGAACCGCGCTGGCAGATCACGCCACGGAACACCAGTCCGCTGCCGGAAGAGAATGCCGTTGCTCACCCTGCGATGACTCTTCCAACGCCCGCCTCGTCCCACGTTCTTCGGCAAGTGCGGCTACAGATGCGCCCACTCCCGGTCCGACAGATCACCCCGCCCCATACTGGCCGGAACGATGAAAATGCTGGCCTGTCACACGACCCGTCGGACAGTACCTAGGCCCCGGCCGGGCTCACAGGCGTGCGCGCCGTGCCGGTCGGACTCGTTGAACAGCGATCTGGCCATCTGCGCCTACTCATGCTCCTCAGACGCGAACTTCTCGATGGCCTCTTCCAGCAAGGTCACACTGTCGCGCCTGGTCTCAGCCGCGTAGGCCAGTTCGTCCAGTACGTGTCGGTAGGACTCGATGTCTGATCTCTTGCTCAGGTAGAGGGCACTGTCGATCTGCTCCAGGTAGATCAGCTCAGACGGCCCGTGAGCAGGGAACGTCAGATGGGTAATGGG
>NZ_JBFAIP010000161.1:0-9459 GCF_040654775.1 Streptomyces sp. NPDC050636 | reverse complement strand
ATTCCGATCTTGAGGGGCCCGATGCCGGGCATGCTCGCGATTACTTCGGCGTGTTTGTGCTCGCGAAACCGGGCCTCGATGAGCTTGTCCGTCTCGGTGATCTGCTCGTTGAGGCGCATCACCTCCCTAGCGAGCGTGTGCACGAGCTGGGCCGTCGGTTTCTCCCCAGTCACACTGGTGTGTTGGTTCTCGGCAGCCGCCAGGGCCGTCTCGGCGAGCTGGGCAGCACTGCGGACCTTGCGGTTGCGCAGCCAGGTCTCCAGCCTCCGGGCGCCGATCCTGCGGATGGCGGCTGGGGTCTGATAGCCGGTCAGCAGGATCAAAGGGCCGGTGTTCGTGAGATCCAGTGCCCGGTCCAGAGCGGGAAAGATGCTGGTGAGGTGGTTGTGGAGCCGGTTGATCACGCGGGTGCGGTCATCGGTGAGGTCGCGGCGATGGCCGGTGAGGACCTTGATCTCGGCGACCAGTTCCTCGCCGGGCCGCACGGGGTGCAGGTCCCGGCGGATCCGGACCTGGTCGGCGATGATCGCGGCGTCCTTCGCGTCGGTCTTGCCTTCGCCCCGGTAGCCCTCGGAGGCGCGGCTGACTGCTCGGCCGGGGATGTAGAGCGTGTGCTGGCCGTGGTTGAGAAGCAGATCGATCAGCAAGGCGGCACCGCCGTCGGCCAGGTCGATGCCCCAGGTGATCTCATCGCCCAGGGCGAGGACATCGGCCAGGAGGCTCAGCAGTTCTGACTCGTCGTTAGCCACTCGCCGCGACAGCAGCCGCCTGCCGGTGTAGTCGATCACCACGCAGTGGTGGTGGGTCCTGCCGGCGTCGATGCCGGCCCAGATCGCTGTCACGCGCTCTCCGCGGGTCGTTTGCTTACCTGCACCACAGACGACCTCGCTGGCGAGTCCCTACTCAGCGATCGGATCGCAATTCCTAATCAGCAGCCGAGTCGTCGGGAGGTGTCGGGCGGCGAATCGTAGGGAGCCACGGACGGCAGACCACTGAAAGCCACACCCGACACCTCTGGGTGAGCCAACCTCCTAATGCCGTTTGTCAAGCCGCAGCAGTGACAGGGGGCGTTCGTTGATAACACTGTCCGTCACGAATCAAGGCCCACAAGACATTCACCCGACGCCGTGCCAGGGCCAGGACGGCCTGGGTGTGACGCTTGCCTTCAGCGCGCTTCCGGTCGTAGAAGCGGCGGGATTCCTCGCAGGTTCGGACGCTGACGAGCGCGGATGTGTAGAAGACGCGTTGCAGACCGCGGTGGTAGCGGCGAGGCCGGTGCAGGTTGCCACTGATGTTCCCGGAATCTCGGGGCACGGGGGCAACTCCTGCGAGGCTGGCCAGGCGGTCAGGGCTGCCGAAGCGGCTGAGGTCGCCTGCGGTGGCAGCGAGGAACTCGGCGCCGAGCAACGGGCCAATGCCCGGCAGGCTGGAGATCACCTCGGCGAGCGCGTGCTCGCGAAACCGGGCCTCAATGAGCTTGTCGATCTCGGTGACCTGCTCGTGGAGGCCCATCACCTCCTTCGCCAAAGAGTGGACCATCTGCGCGATGATCTTCTCTCCGGGCAGGGCGGTGTGCTGCCGCTCTGCCGCGTCGAGCGCGGCATCTGCCAGAGCCTCAGCCGCACGGACCTTGCGGTTGCGCAACCACGTCACCAGCCGCTTGCGGCCCACCCGCCGCAGGGCGGCCGGAGTCTGGTAGCTGGTCAGCAGGAGCAGAGGGCCGAGGTTTCCCAGGTCCAGGGCTCGTTCCAGGGCCGGGAAAATGCTGGTCAGCGTCGCCCGGAGCCGGTTGACGGCGCGGGTGCGGTCGGCCACCAGGTCGGATCGGCGGCCGGTCAGAACCCTCAGCTCGACAGCATGCTCATCGTCCGGTCGCAGTACCGTGAGGTCTCGGCGCATGCGGGCCTGGTCGGCGATGACGGTGGCGTCTTTGGCGTCAGTCTTCCCCGCGCCCCGGTAGCCGGCGGCCGCCCGATTGACGGCCAGGCCGGGTATGTAGACGAGCTGCTGCCCATGGTTGAGCAGCAGGTTGACCAGCAAGGCGGCCATACCGTCGGCGACGTCGACCGCCCAGACCACGTCCTCGTCGATGGCCAGGACGTCGGCGAGGAGAGCCAGCAGGTCCGGCTCGTCGTTCGGGACGCGGCGCGAGAGAAGCCGCTTGCCCTCCGCGTCCAGGACCACGCAATGGTGGTGCGTCTTGCCGATGTCCGTACCCGCCCAGATCTGGGCCACGGGCTCCTCCGGTCGTTCGAAGTGCGGTGCGGTTCCGGACGACCTTGCCGGCATGGTCCTACACAGCGATGTACGACGACGTACTCGCGTCTCCTAATCAGCAGTCAGGCCGTCGTGAGACACCGGGCGGCCAGGTTGGCTGAACCATCGAGGGCAACCCTACGAAAGCCATACCCGGTGCCTCTAGGCCTCCAGACCCTACAAGTGGCCTTGATCAACCCGCTCAAGAAGGTAGGACCCTACGAAACCGGCGATGAGTTGGAGTACGCGGCGGGCGGGGGACTCGTCGGTCGCCGCGTCGCCCATGGTGAAGACGTCCAGCAGCGGCAGATACAGCGACTTCCACAGCGGGCCCGGTTCGGCCAGCGCGGTGGCCGTGGCCAGTGCCAGCACGATCGCGGCCAGCACGCCGAAGACTGCGAGGACCTCGCGGGAGAGGAACACCTTCCACGGCAGATGCGCCAACCGGTCCCGCAGCCACGCCCCGTAACCGCGCCGGTCGCCCGGCGGCGCCTCGGGCGGGTGGTGCTGGGTGACCTCTTCCAGCATCAGCCGGCCGTGGGTGAACTGCCGGTGATAGGAGGTCACCGTGTCGGGCAGCAGTTGAGTGCCCTCCTCCCCCGGCGTCTCCGGGCTGTCCTCGCTCGCCGGGTCGTCCTGGTGGGCGCCGGACAGTACCGCCAGGGTGGCCAGGTCGGCGGACTGCGGCGGGGTGCGAGCGGGACGTACGACCCCGCGAAAGACCTGGCCCTCGACCTGCAGAGTGCCTCCCCGGCCGACCGCGGCGGCGGCCACCAGCTCAGGAACTGCGGTGTCGGTGTCGGAGAGCACCGTGGTGGACATGTCCAGCGTCATGTCGTCGGTCCGGCCGAGCGCCAATACGGCGCGGTCCAGGAGCCGTTCGAGGTGCTCACCTCGCTCTCGGTTGTACATCCGGACGACCAGGCGGATCGTCGGGTTGAGGGTGCGGGCCAGCAGCGCGGCGGTGACATTGACCTGGTCGTCACGGTAGGTGAGGGCCAGCGCGGCCGCCCGCTCAACCCCGGCGGCGCGCAGCGTCTGTTCGTCCGGGCGGGCGACCACCAGCAGCTCCACCGGCGACTGCGGATCGCGGTGCAGCGCGGCGATCTCCGGCGCATGGCCCTCGCGTCGCGAGGGCAGCACGACGGTGACCGCCTCACCGCACACCGCGTCCAGGGCACCGCGAGCCGGTGCGCGAGCCCGTCGTCACCGCAGATCACCATGTGCTGGGAGCGCGGCCCAAGGGGCATACGCAGATGGAGAGTTGACATCACATCGGCGAGATCGCCTAGGCATGCCCCATGGTTCCAGTGCGCACAACAGTTCGGCGTCAAAGTTGCGTATGGACGGGATCCGCTACTGCCTCATGGGCCAACGGCTGGCTTCCGAAGGGGCATTGGGAGGCGCGATACGGCCGTTCCGCGCCTCCGTGACGGGGAGCTTCAGCCAGCGGGTGGCCCATGTCACGGGGAGCGTGACGGCGGCGACCACCGCGGCGGCCAGCGGCACCTGGTCGGGACCGGCTTCATCCTCACCTGCCCCGACCTCCTGCGCTCCGGCGCCCCCGCCTCCTGGCCACTGGAACGAGACCGCCTGATGCTGGAGACCAGCGTGCCGGGGGGGCGCGACCGGCGACGTACGCGCCCAGTCGATCAAACGCGTGGCCTCCGGCGTGGCCGAGGGCTCCATGGCGGTCGCGCTCGTCCATCGCTAACGGGAAGGCAACGGCGGGAGAAGCCCGAAGCGTGGTGGATTCAGAAGGCTGCGATCAGGCGAGGAGCGTGGCCCCGCGCCTTCGGCGTGTGGGCCCACGGTGTGTCCGGGTTCTATTGTCTGGTTCCGTCGTCGGCGTTGTCTTCCAGGGCGGCCATGCGGGCCTTGTATTCGGCCTGCGGAATTTGCCCGAGAACCGCAAGGCGTTCCAGTTCGACGGCTTCGGCTTCATGAGCGATCTTGCGGCTCTGTTCTACTTGCTCTCTGCTGTACTTGACGGCGTTGGCGCGCCGCCTGGAGCGGTTTCGCTGTATTTCCTCGGCGATCGCTTGTCCGGTTTGTTGTAAGTAACTGTCGTGCCTGCCTGACCACATCTCTCCCCCTTGTTTTCAATTAAAAGCACCGGAAGCCGGATTCAGGATATCCTGGGCCCGGTTCCGGTGTGCCGTGTGCCGTGTGCCGTGTGCCGTGTGCCGTGTGCCGTGTGCCGTGTGCCGTCTATCAGTTGCCGCCTGGTCCACACCCGTGAACGGCCCGGCTATTTGTCTCCGTCATGTCTGCTGCACCAACTGCCGCAAGTAGCACGTGCGCCGACGCCCGATCAGCATCACACCCACCGTCGGCCCGGCCGCGGCGACCAGGGGAAGTGCGGTGCCCAGCATCCCGCCGTCGTATCCGACCCCCGACACCAGCAGGACCACGGCGAGGAAGGCGATACCGAAGCAGATCACGCCCGGTCTGTGAACGTGGGGCTGCCACAGCGCATAAGGGCCCACCGGACGGCTCGTTTCCACGTCGGGGAGGGGACCGCTGACCGCTTCACCCGCCGGGGCTTCCGGGGGTGTACCCCTAGTCGTCGCTCCCCGTACATACCGGCCGTCATCGAGGACGAGCAGGGCGGGGGTGGACCATTCGGGCCGGTCTTCCGCCCTGGGTGTCCAATACAGGCGGCCCCAACTGCCCTTGAGAGCCTCCGCCAGCGGGACGGGGTCGAGGCACCGTTCGAGCAGCAGATCACGGTCTCCGCTCGACGAGGCAAGGCGCAGCGCGGGACTCAGGAGCGGCCCGGCCTGCTTCGAGGCGCTGACGGGGCGCCTGAGACGGTCGCCCGCACCGGCACCGACGAGCCGGACCCGAAGCATCCGGGTATCGCCGTCGCCGAACACGCCGTCCGAGGCGAGTGGGGCAGCACGTGGACGAAGAGCCGCTACGGCGGCGCCCAAGGGGAAAAGGCTGTAGAGGGCCAGCATCGCCAGGTCGCCCGGCCCGGCGCGCCCGTCGAGAAGCGCGCGCAGCTCGGCACGGCTGTCCAGGATGACCCCGGCGGTGGGGTCATCTGCGGCGTACAGGCCCAGGAACCGGTCGCCCGGATGTGGCGGCTGGGAGGTCTGCACCGTGCCCTTGGGCCGTGGCGCCCCTTTCCCGGACCGGCCGGTGGCCGCGAGTGTGACCGTGACCGCGGACTCGTAGTACCTGTAGTTCCTGCCGTCCTTCAGGTACGAGTGGTGGACCTGAGCGATGGTCACCTGCGAGATGCGCGGGTGGTGAGCGAGGATCGCGTCCACCTGGGGTGTGTTCGCCGTCGTCGAAAGCAACAGCATGACAAGCGGCAGCGGCAATGCCGTCAGGGCAAGGAGGACGAGTTCGAGGCGCCGCTCGGGCCACCATCGGGTCCGCCGCCCCGCCGCGACGGACCGGGCCGGTTCCGGCGCCGCCCGGCCGGCGGGAGCGAGCCTTCCGCTCGCCCGCAGCCACCACACCAGGACCGCTCCTGCCGACACCACCAGGCAGGCCAGCAGATCCCAGCGCGGATACGGGGCCACCTTGCGCGCCAGCAGACAGACCACAAACGCGGCGGCGCCCGCCCAGGCAATTGCCGAGGCGGACGCGGTCGCGCGGTCGCGCTCCCTCACCCGAACACGTCCTTCACTGATCCCTTCTTCGGTCCCTCCGGCGTGCCGGCGGCTTCGCCCTTCGCCTCGTCCGGCTTCTCATCAGGCGGCCAGATGGCGTCGTGCAGTGGCTTGCCGACGGCTCCGGCGCCGCCGTAGATGATTCCCTGCGCCGGACCCTCGATCGAGAAGTGCGGGCCCTCCCGCCCAGGTGGCAGCTGCGTGTTCGCACCGTGTACGGCGGCGCCTCCCGCACCACCGCCGACCACGTTGACCCCTGCGTTCCAGAGCATGTCGCGCCCGCTGACGTCGTTCGACGGGTCGTTGTCGAGGTTCTTCGTCCCATCGACGGCGAGCCCGCCGGTCATGCTCCCTATGGCGCCGCCGGCTATGTCACCGACCAGCGGCCGGCCCGCTTTGCCCAGTCCGCGGGCGACGGCGAGTCCGGGTCCGGTACCGGCGAGGGAGGCGAGCCCGCCTTGCCAGGTCGCGTCGAACAGGTTGGTGTCCTGCCCGGTGAGGGTGTTGGTGATGACGGTGCCGCCGGTGTTGCTGGCCCAGTTGACCAGGACGTTCTTCAAAAAGCGGTGTTTCCCCAGCTGGTGGATGGCTTTGAACGCCTGGCCGACCTTACGCAGGAGAGTGCCGAGCGTTTTGGCGAGTTTGGCGGCCCTGGCTGCCAGTTGGGCGGCTCGGGCGGCCCCCGCGGCCGCCGAGAAACCCATGGTCATGAAGGACAGGCCGACCGAGATGCCGATGGAGATACCGATCTCCAGGTAAATCTTGTGGATCTCGTCGTTGATCTCCTCGATGGCGTCCGCGGCCTCGTCGAGGCTCTTCGCCGCCGCGGGCAGTTGCGGCAGGGTCTTGTCCATCGCCGCATTGAGGTTGTTCCAGTGGTCTGCGAAGGAGTCCGCCGCCGGACCCCGCCAGCTGGAATCCAGGGTCCGCTGCACCTCGCGGTCCATGTCCTTGAACATGGTCTGCAGGTTGTCGTGGAGATCCCGCCACCCCTTGGCGGCCGAGCGCAGGGTGTCCGGATCGCCACCGGGGTTGATGATTTCCAGGCCGGCCTCGAAGACCTGCTCGGCTACGGACTCGTCACCGCTCATGCGCCGCGCCCCTTGCCGAAGCCGGTCGCCAGGGACTCGTCCGTCCCCGTGGCGTTCTGCGCGACCGTGCGCAGCCCGTCACTCATGTGGTCGAGGTGCTGCCGCAGATCGTTCAGCGACTCCACCATGTCGGTGGACATCTCGATGTACGCGGAGGTGACCTCCTCGGATTCCGTGAGGACACCGAAACCGTCGTGAATCACCTCGGCATCGGTCTTCGACTTGAATTCCTTGATATAGCTTTCCAGATCCGACCCGTAGGTTTCAAAGCTCTTCGCCAGCTTGGAAAGAGCCGCGGCATCCACTAACGACTCGTTTTGGGACATGAGTCACCCCTTACTTTTCCCGCAGCAGATCGGCAGCCGGTTGCCGGCATGGCGCTGGGATAGCGCTGGCATGGCGGTGAGAAACGGCCGTGTTGCTGGAGTATAGAGAGGGGCGATCTTCCAAAGCCTGGCCGGAACTTTTCTTGTCGCGTTCTTGCCGAAACCTTTATGCCGGGCACCTGTCGCGTACCTGTGTCGAGCACCTATGGGCGCACCCATCGGCGAACTTGCCCCACATTTCTCCGAGTTCAGCCGGGCGAGAAGCGGATCACCGACGTCACCGACACTTGCGCCTTCTTCGCCGTCCTCATACTGCGGTACGCCCTCCTGGCCAATGGCTCCGGGAACTCCGATGCGTCACGGCGGGCGGGAACGGTTCCGTACCGTGCTCGGCCGTACCGCGGGCAGTGCGGTCTGAGACCCCGGCTGGTGAATGGCCCGCATCCTCCTCCAGCCGTCGTCATCACGGAAGCACGGCCACAACCCCCACAGTTGGCCACGCTGAAGAGGAGCCAATGAGGGCCAGGGCGGGATGCATCACCCCCCCCCCCGGGGCCCACGTCGGGGCACGCAGCCGGCCTCACAGCGGTATCAGGAGGCAGGGCACACGCCATCTTCTACGGAGATGGTGACGGAGTCGTAGTCCGTCGCCCGCTTGCGCATGGTGGCGTGGACACTGAGGTAGAAGGCGGTGTCCGTGCCGTCGACGGTGACGGAGTAGTCGGCCTGTTCCGTGCCCCCATAGAACACGGCGGATTCCGGTGGCTCCGAGGCAAGGGTGACCGTCAGCGCGTCCTTGGAGCTGTGGCCGTGCTTAGCGATGACGGCCTGCAGGATGTCCTCGTAGTTGATGGTCCCGGGCCCGAACTCCGCCTCGTGCGACAGCTCAGTGGTCGCCGCTGAAACGGCGGACCGCAGTTCGTCCCCATCCCAGTCGTCGGCACCGCTGAGGAGGCCCGGGTTGTGCTTGAGCAGGAACATGCCGCCTACGGCGAACAGCAGCAAGCCGACGATGAGTGCGAGGCCAATGGGGTTGTGCGGGTTGTAGACGTAGCGGCTGGTGCCCCGTTTGCTGCGGATGAAAATGCGGTCAGCGTCATCGCGGCTGTCGGTCATCGCGACATTCTCGGCGGGCGGACTGCACGCGGCCTCGACACCTCGGCCTCGGAGTGCTCAGCACCCTCCACCGCCACCTTCTGAGGCGAACCCACCAAATACCCGAGCGCTCCGTCCACGACAGTTGCGGCAATCCCTCAACTCCCGCCGCTCCGAACCGGAACCGGATCACGCGTGAGCTGCGGGTTGTTGTCGTAGGCCGACAGCACCTTGTACGCCGCCAACCGCCGCATCTCCTGCGCGCCGGAGCAGCCGTCACCTTCGCGTACGCCGCGATGATCCCCCCGCCGCGCGCTGGCTCCGCGGTGCCGCTCGCCTACTCCCCTCGTGCGCCCGATGGACGCCAAAGTCCGGCCGCCATCCCGAGTTCGCATGCGACAGAGCCACTCAACTTGACACAGCATCGAAAGCCCGCGCGAGCACGGACAGCCTTACAGCCCCCCATGCCCCCGCGCCTACCGCTTCACTGCACGGCATCCTGGGTTAAGCCCAAGGTATCGCTCCCAAAACTTGCGGCAATTACGGTGGTTTCAGTGGTAGACACAGGGCGACAGCGTCCAGAGGTGACTGTGGTGGTGCCGGAGGAGCCTCCCAAGCTGACTCCCGCGGCCGCGAAGGCGCTCTTGGGATTTCTGCTAGATGCCCACGATCAGCTGAAGAAGCAGCAATCCGTCACTCCTCGACCTGCAGACACCTTCACGGCGGAGGCAGCATGCAGCACCGACCACACCCAGTAGCAGCGGCGGATCGATCTGACTCTCGCGCTTCGGGGTACCGATATGAACCCCCACTATCGCGCTCTAACAACGTTGCAGGTCAGAGCCCCGACGCCACGAGAAACCAAGCCTTGAACGCACACGATCTTCACATGAACCCGACACGAACCCCCATGCCATGGGCTCGGGAGAAACCCCAGGTCAGCGAGCCGCTCCACCAATAGTTCGCCCCCCCATTTCAGCCACCCTGGGCGACCCCTCATGCAAAAAGCCTGGTCAGCTCACTGACCAGGCTTTTGGGGTGAGTGTCCGAGGGGGGACTTGAACC
>NZ_JBFAIP010000160.1:0-9513 GCF_040654775.1 Streptomyces sp. NPDC050636 | reverse complement strand
TTCTCGTGCGTTGTCGGGTCTGTCGGTTGAGGGCTCGATGGTGTCGGTGGTGATGCCGTCGCAGGCGGTGCGGGAGTTGGCGGACGGGTGGGGTGAGCGGTTGTCGGTGGCCGCGGTGAACGGTCCCGCGGCTGTGGTGGTGTCGGGTGAGCCGGGGGCGTTGGTGGAGTTCGAGCGGGAGTTGGCGTCGCGGCATGTGCTGCGTTGGCGTATCCCGGAGACGGATTTTGTGGCGCATTCGCCTTTGGTGGAGCCGTTGGCGGTGGTGCTGGAGAAGGAGCTTGCCGGGATCGTTCCGCAGGTCGGTCGGGTGCCGATGGTGTCCACCGTCACGGGTGAGTGGGTGACCGGTACTGAGGTCGATGCCGCGTACTGGTACGCGAACCTGCGGCAGATGGTCCGCTTCGAGGAGGCCGTACGGGTTCTGCTCGGTGGGGGGTATGGGTCGTTTGTGGAGGTGTCGCCGCATCCGGTGCTGACCGCGTCGGTGGCGGAGACCGCCGAGGACGCGGGTACCGCCGACGTACTGGCCGTGGGCACGCTGGAGCGGGACAACGGCGGCGCGATCCGTCTGCTCACCTCACTCGCACACGCCTATGTCGGCGGGTTGCCCGTGGACTGGAAGACGGTCCTGCCCGCCGGCGAGTGGGTTGACCTGCCGACGTACGCCTTCCAGCGCGAGCGGTACTGGCTCAAGTCCCAGGCCGAGTCCGCCACTCCGGCGGGTGGCGATGGTGCGAGTACGGCGGCCGAGGCGCAGTTCTGGGCCGCCGTCGAAGGGGGCGACCTGGCCGGGGTCGCGGAGACGCTGGCGATCGAGGACCGGAAGCAGCTCGGCGAGGTGCTGCCCGCGTTGGCGTCCTGGCGGCGCCGTGAGCTGGACCGGTCGGTGACCGCGAACTGGCGCTACCGCGTGACGTGGGCGCCGGTCGCCGAGCAGGCCCCGGGTGTGCTGTCCGGGAGCTGGTTGGTCGTCACCCCGGCTGGAACGGCTGGTGGCGATCTGACGCGGGGATGTGTGGCGGCGCTGGCCGCCCGCGGTGCCGACGCCGTCGTGGCCGAGGTACCGGCCGCTGCCGTGGACCGTGCCGACGTGGCCGCGGCGCTCGGTGCGGCGTTGCAGGATGCGGGGCCTACCACGGTGGTGGGTGTGGTCTCGCTGCTGGCGCTGGACGAGACGCCGCTGCCGGACCGCGGGGTAGTGGCCCGGGGGCTGGCCGGCACGCTTGCCCTGGTGCAGGCCCTCGGCGATGCCGAAGTGACCGCACCGCTCTGGGTTCTCACCCGTGGCGCCGTCGCGGCTGTCTCGGGTGAGGCGCCCGCCGGTCCGGTGCAGTCGCAGGTGTGGGGTCTGGGCCGGGTCGTCGCGCTGGAACACCCGGACCGCTGGGGCGGGTTGATCGACCTGCCCGCCGTATTCGATGAACGTACGGGTGCGCGCCTTGCGGCGGTGGTGGCCGGTTGTGGTGAGGACCAGGTCGCGATCCGGGAGACCGGACTCCTGGGCCGCAGGCTGACCCGAATCCCGCAGTCGCACGGTTCCGAGGCGCCTTGGAAGCCGCGCGGAAGCGCCCTGATCACCGGCGGCACCGGTGAGATCGGTGGGCATATCGCACGCTGGCTGGCCGAACGGGGCATGCCCCGCCTGGTGTTGACCTGCAGCACCGGGCCCGCCGCCCCCGGCGTCGCGGAGCTGGTCGCCGAACTGGCCGTCCAGGGCGCCTCCGTGGACGTCGTGGTGTGCGACACCGGGCAGCGTGCCGAGCTGGCCGGAGTGGTGGACTGGGCCGGGACGACCGGCCCCGCGCTGGCCGCCGTTGTACATACCGCGGAGGCCATCGACGACCGGCCGATCGACGACATCGACGTCGCGGAGCTCGCCCCGGTGCTCGCGGTGAAGGCGGACGCGGCGGCCTGGCTCGACGAGTTGACCGCGGATCTGGACCTCGACGCGTTCGTGCTGTTCTCCTCGGTTGCCGCCGTCTGGGGCGGCGGCCAGCAGCCGGGATTCTCCGCGGCGAACGCCTTCCTGGACGCGCTGGCGGAGAGACGCCTTGCCGAGGGGAAGACCGCGACCTCGGTGGCCTGGGGCCCGTGGAACGGCGGTGCGATGAGCTCCGGGGACGACGGAGTCCGTCTGGAGCGGCGCGGGCTGCGGCTGATGAGCCCCGCCCTGGCCGTCCAGGCGCTGGCCCAAGTCCTGGACGGCGGCGAAGGGCTGGTGACGGTCGCGGACGTGGACTGGGCGCGGTTCGCCCCGCCGTTCACGCTGCGGCGGCCCAGCCCGCTGATCGAGAGCCTGCCCGAGGTCCGGCAGGCACTGGACGACGCCGACGCGGACACGGCCGGGAGCGGCGCGGCCGTCGACCCGGACGCCGGCACGACCCTGCAGCGGCAGCTGGCAGAACTGCCGACCGCCGAGCAGGACCGGACACTGGTCAACCTGATCAAGACCGAAGCCGCAGCGGTGCTCGAATACTCCTCCCCGGAAGCGATCGCGAGCAGTCGGGCCTTCAGCGACCTGGGCTTCGACTCCCTGACCGCCGTCGAGCTCCGCAACCGGCTCGGCGCCCGCACCGGCCTCAAACTGCCCGCAACGCTGCTCTTCGACTACCCGAGCCCGTCAGTGCTCGCCGGATACCTGCGCTCCGAACTGCTGGGTACCCAGGCGGGGAGCGGCGCCGTACCGGTGAGCACGGCGCCTTCGGACGACGATCCGGTGGTGATCGTCGGCATGGGCTGCCGCTTCCCCGGCGGGGTCAGAAACCCGGACGAGCTGTGGGAGCTGCTGGCTTCGGGCACGGACGCGATCGGGGCGTTCCCGCAGGACCGGGGATGGGACCTGGACAGCCTGTACGACCCGGATCCGGATCAGGACGGGACGTCGTACGTGCGTCAGGGCGGGTTCGTCTATGACGCGGCCGAGTTCGACGCGGGGTTCTTCGGGATCAGCCCGCGTGAGGCGCTGGCCATGGACCCGCAGCAGCGGCTGCTGCTCGAAACGTCGTGGGAGGCCCTGGAGCGGGCGGGCATCGTCCACTCGTCGCTGCGCGGCAGCCGGACCGGCGTGTTCGCGGGCGCGAGCTTCACGGGATACGGCATGGCCGTCGACTCCGAGGAGGGCCTGGACGCGCACCTGCTGACGGGCATCACGACCAGCGTGCTCTCCGGGCGGATCTCCTACACCCTCGGACTGGAGGGCCCGGCGGTGACGGTCGACACGGCCTGCTCGTCGGCGCTGGTGTCGGTGGACCTGGCCGCGCAGGCGCTGCGGTCCGGGGAGTGCACGCTGGCGCTGGCCGGCGCGGCGTTCGTGGCGGCGACCCCCGACCTGTTCGTCTGGGTCAGCAGGCAGCGGGGGCTCGCCCCCGACGGCCGGTCCAAGTCGTTCTCGGCCGACGCCGACGGCATGGGCATCTCCGAGGGCGCGGGCATGGTGGTGCTTGAGCGCCTGTCGGACGCCCGGCGGAACGGACACCCGGTGCTGGCCGTGGTGCGTGGCTCCGCGGTGAACCAGGACGGCGCGTCCAACGGTCTGACCGCGCCCAACGGCCCGTCGCAGCAGCGGGTGATTCGCGCGGCCCTGGCCAGCGGACAGCTGTCCACCGCCGATGTGGACGTGGTGGAGGCGCACGGATCCGGGACGGTGCTCGGCGACCCGATCGAGGCACAGGCGGTGATCGCCACCTACGGCCAGGACCGGCCGGAGGGACAGCCGCTGTGGCTGGGGTCGGTGAAGTCCAACATCGGACACCCCCAGGCCGCGGCCGGCATCGGCGGACTGATCAAGATGGTGCTCGCGCTGCAGCACAAGCAGCTGCCGCAGACGCTGCACGCGGACGAGCCGTCGCCGCACGTGGACTGGACGGCGGGTCAGGTACGGCTGCTGACCGAGCCGCGGCCGTGGGAGGTCGACGGCCGCCCGCGCCGGGCCGGTGTGTCCTCGTTCGGCGTCAGCGGCACCAACGCCCACATCATCCTCGAAGAGGCCCCCGAGCCCACCGACGACGAGACCCCCGCGGACATCGAGGGCGCCGGAGCGCCGGACGAGGCCCCCGCGGCCCTCGACGCCCCCGGAACCTGCGCCTGGGTGGTGTCCGGCCGGACGGCGGACGGCATGCGGGTGCAGGCGGCCCGCCTCGCCGAATACATGGCGGCGCGCCCGGAGTTGAACCCGGCGGACGTGGCGCGGTCGCTGACGGCGACCCGCTCCGTGTTCGAGTACCGGGCCGTGGTGACCGGCACCGGACGCGAGGAACTGGCCCAGGGCCTGGCCGCGGTGGCGGCCGGGAAGCCCGCCCCCGGTGTCGTCACCGGGACGGCCGCGGCCGGCGAAGCGAGCGAGGCGGTGTTCGTCTTCCCCGGCCAGGGTGCCCAATGGGCAGGCATGGGCCGGGAGTTGATGGAGTCGTCGCCGGTGTACGCGGCCCGGCTCGCCGAGTGCGCACGGGCCCTGGAACCGTACGTGGACTGGTCCCTCGCCGAGGTGCTGGCCGGAGCGGACGGCGCACCCGCCCTCGAACGGGCCGACGTGGTCCAGCCTGCGCTGTGGGCGGTGCTGGTGTCGCTGGCCGCCGTGTGGGAGGCGGCCGGCGTCACGCCGGGCGCGGTGGTGGGCCACTCCCAGGGCGAGATCGCGGCGGCCACGGTGGCGGGGATCCTGTCGCTGGAGGACGCCGCCAAGGTCGTGGCGGTGCGCAGCCGGGCGCTGTCCGGGCTCGGCACCGGCGGCGGGATGCTCTCCGTCGTGATGCCGGCCGCGGCGGTACGCGAGCTGCTGGCCCCGTGGGGCGACCGGCTGTCCGTCGCGGCGGTGAACGGACCCGCCGCCACCGTGGTCTCCGGCGAGACGGACGCCCTGGCGGAGTTCGGGGCCGAGCTCTCGGCCCGGCACGTCATGCGGTGGCCGATCCCGGTGACCGACTTCGTGGCGCACTCGGCCGGGATAGCGGAACTGGCCGGGGAACTGACCGAAAGCCTGGCGGGGATCCAGCCGGGAGCCGCACGGATCCCGCTGTTCTCCACCGTGGAATGCCGGTGGATGAACGGCCCGGATCTGGACCCCGGGTACTGGTTCGCCAACGTCCGCCGGACGGTCCGCTTCGACGAGGCGATCCGGGAGCTGGCCGCGGCCGGGAACCGCACCTTCATCGAGGTGTCCCCGCAGCCGGTGCTGACCACCGGCATCGCCGAGACGATCGAGGACATGAGCACGGTCGGCGTCCCGGTGATCACGGGGACGCTGGACCGCGAGGACAGCGGCCCGCGGCGGCTGCTGACGGCGCTCGCGCAGGTGCACGTGGCCGGCACGACCGTCGACTGGCAGCAGGTGCTGCCCGCCGGACAGCGCACGGACCTGCCCACCTACGCGTTCCAGCACCAGCGGTACTGGCTCGCGGCGTCCCGCGTGGCCACCCCGGCGGCGGTCGGCGGGGACGGTGCGGGAACGGAGGCCGAGGCCCGCTTCTGGGCGGCGGTCGAGGGCGGGGACCTGCAACACCTGGCCGACACCCTGGCGGTGGACGGACAGCGGTCCTTCAGCGAGGTGCTCCCGTCGCTCGCGTCCTGGCGACGCCGCGAACGGGAGAGGGACGTCACCGGGAACTGGCGGTACCGGGTCACCTGGACTCCCCTCACCGACCCGGCACCGGTCAGGCTGACCGGCACCTGGCTGGTGGCGGTCCCGGCCGACCGGGCCGACCGCACCGAGGAGTTGACCCAGGCGTGCATACGAGCTCTCGCCGCCCGGGGCGCCGGGACGGAGGTCGTCGAGGTCGAGCCGGACACGGCGCAGCGCGAGCAGCTGGCCGCCGACATCACCCGGACCCTGCAGGCCTGCGCCGACGGGGAGACACCGGCGCGCGTGGCCGGAGTGGTGTCACTGCTGGCCTTGGACGAGACGCCGACCGCGGCACGGCCCGCGGTGCCCGGCGGAGTGCTCGGCACGCTGACCCTGCTGCAGGCGCTGACCGACGCCGGGATCGCCGCGCCGCTGTGGATGCTCACCTCCGGGGCGACAGCCACCGGGCCGGGCGACGTGCTGACCAGCCCGGTGCAGGCGCAGACGTGGGGACTCGGCCGTGTCGTGTCCCTGGAGCAGCCGGAACGCTGGGGCGGTCTGATCGACCTGCCCGCCGTGTTCGACGAACGAGCCGCAAGCCGCTTGTGCGCGGTGCTCGCCGGCTGCGACGAGGACGAGGTGGCGATCCGGCCCGCAGGAATCCTGGGCCGCCGTCTGACCCGCGCCCCGCAGCCGAGGGCGAGCCAGGACTGGACGCCGCGCGGGACCGTACTGATCACCGGCGGGACCGGTGCGATCGGCGGGCATGTGGCCCGCTGGCTGGCCGGCCGTGATGCGAAGCGGCTCGTCCTGGCCAGCCGGTCCGGACCCGCCGCCGACGGCGCCGTGCAGTTGGCCGCGAGCCTGGCGGCCGCCGGGACCCACGTCGAGGTCAGCACCTGTGACAGCGCCCGGCGCGCCGACCTGGCCGGACTGATCGACCGCATCGGAGCGGGCGGGCCGCCGCTGACAGCGGTCATGCACACCGCGGGCGTGCTCGACGACGGCGTGCTCGACCGGATGACCGCCGACCGGCTGGCCACCGCGCTCTCGGCCAAGGCCGCAGGCGCCGCCCACCTCGACGAACTGACCGCGGACCTCGACCTCGACGCGTTCGTGCTGTTCTCCTCGGCCGCGGCCACCTTCGGCGGCGCGGGCCAGGCCAACTACGCGGCCGCGAACGCGTTCCTGGACGGGCTGGCGGAGAACCGACGGTCCCGGGGCCTGCCCGCGCTCTCGGTGGCCTGGGGCCCCTGGGCGGGCGAGGGCGTGTCCCAGGCCAGCGATGCGGCCCGGCAGCGGCTGCGCCGCAATCGCTGGGAGGTCCTGATGGACCCGGACCCGGCGGTCAAGGCACTGGGCGGGGCACTCGCGGGCCCGGACACCGTACTGACCGTCATGGACCTCGACCTGCCCGCACTCGCGGCCGCTCCCGGCCAGGCGGAGTTCCTGAACGTACCGCTCCTGCGCGACCTGCCGGACGTCCAGCAGCTGAAGGCGGCGCTGCGGACCGAGAGCAGCGGGCCGCGGGCCGAAGGCGAGCTGGCCCAGCGGCTGACCGGCCTGTCGCGGGCGGAGCAGGACCGGATGCTCGTGGACACGATCCGGGACGAAGCCGCCGCTGTGCTCGGCCACTCCAGTTCCGACGACGTCGAACCCGGCCGCGCCTTCAGCGAGATGGGCTTCGACTCCCTGACCTCGGTCGAGCTGCGGAACCGTATCGCCACGGTGACGGGTCTCGGGCTGCCCGCAACGCTGATGTTCGACTACCCCAACCCGACGGTGCTGGCCGAACACCTGCGGATGACGCTGCTCGGCGCCCTGGCCGAGAACCCGGCGGTCCCGGATGTGCCGGCCGCCGCGGCCACCGACGGCGAGCCCATCGCCGTCGTGGCGATGAGCTGCCGCTTCCCCGGCGGGGTGAACACCCCCGAAGAGCTCTGGCAGTTGCTGGCCGCGGGTGGCGAAGGCATCTCCGGATTCCCGCAGGACCGGGGATGGGACACGGAGGCCCTGTTCGACCCCGATCCCGCGCACGCCGGGACCACCTACTCGCGCGAGGGCGGATTCCTCCATCAGGCGACCGAGTTCGACGCGGGGTTCTTCGGAATCAGCCCGCGTGAGGCGGTGGCGATGGACCCGCAGCAGCGGCTGCTGCTCGAACTGTCCTGGGAGGCTCTGGAGTCCACCGGCCTCGACCCGGCGTCGCTGCGCGGCTCGCGCACCGGGGTTTTCATCGGCGGGTACTCGTCGAACTACGCGCTGGCCAGCCTCCAGCTCGCAGGGCAGGACGGCACCGGGCAGGTAGAGGGTCACCTGGTGACCGGGAACGCGACGAGCATCATCTCCGGCCGCATCTCCTACGTGCTGGGTCTTGAGGCCCCGGCGGTGACGGTGGACACGGCGTGTTCCTCGTCGCTGGTGGCGCTGCACATGGCCGCGCAGGCGCTGCGGTCGGGGGAGTGCTCGATGGCGCTGGTCGGCGGGGTCTCGGTCATGGCGACGCCCTGGGAGATGGTGGGCTTCGCCCGGCAGCGCGGGCTGGCGAAGGACGGACGGTCCAAGGCGTTCTCGGCCTCCGCCGACGGCATGGGCGTGGGCGAGGGCGCGGGCATGGTGGTGCTGGAACGCCTCTCGGAAGCCCGGCGCAAGGGGCATCGGGTGCTGGCGGTGGTACGAGGCAGCGCAATCAACCAGGACGGTGCGTCCAACGGTCTCACCGCGCCCAACGGCCCGTCCCAGCAGCGGGTGATCCGCGCGGCCCTCGCCAGCGCCCAGCTGTCGGCCAGTGACGTGGATGTGGTGGAGGCGCACGGTACGGGGACCCCACTGGGCGACCCGATCGAGGCGCAGGCGCTGCTGGCCACGTACGGCCAGGAGCGGGCCGGGGAGGGGCCGTTGTGGCTGGGTTCGGTGAAGTCGAACATCGGTCACACCCAGGCGGCCGCCGGAATGGCCGGAGTCATCAAGATGGTGCTCGCGCTGCAGCACGAGCAGTTGCCGCGGACGTTGCACGCGGACGAGCCGTCGCCGCACGTGGACTGGTCGGCGGGTGAGGTGCGGCTGCTGGCCGAAGCGGTCCCGTGGCCCGCCGGGGAGCGTGCGCGGCGCGCCGGTGTGTCGGCGTTCGGGATCAGCGGCACCAACGCCCACGTCATCGTCGAAGAGGCCCCTGAGCCCGCTGCGACCGAGGTTTCCGCGGACACCGGGGAGAGCGGGGAGAGCGGAGAACAGCACGTCGCCCCCGTGGTGTCGGGTGCCCGTGCGTGGGTGGTGTCGGGTCGGTCTGCGGAGGGGTTGGTGGCGCAGGCGGGCCGGTTGCGGGAGTGGGTTGCGGCCCGGCCGGAGTTGGATCCGGTGGATGTGGGCTGGTCGTTGGCTACGACGCGGTCGGCGTTCGAGCACCGGGCCGTGGTCGTGGGCGGTGAGCGTGAGGGGCTGCTGACTGGTCTGGAGAGCCTGGCCGGTGGTGTGTCGGCGGGTTCGGTGGTGTCGGGTGTCGCTCGGCAGGGTGCCCGGGTGGGTCTGGTGTTCGCGGGTCAGGGTTCGCAGTGGTTGGGCATGGGGCGGTCGCTGTATGAGGGCAGTCCGGTGTTCGCCGAGACGTTTGATCGGGTGTGTGGGCTCCTTGAGTTGGAGTTGGGGGCGTCCGTTCGTGATTCCGTACGCGATGTCGTCCTGGGAGCGGACGGCATCGACGAGGGTCTGACGGATCAGACGCTGTATGCGCAGGCGGGTCTGTTCGCGTTCGAGGTGGCTCTGGCTGCGGTGCTGAAGGCGGCCGGTGTGGTCGCGGACGCGGTGGTGGGTCATTCGGTGGGTGAGGTGGCGGCTGCGTATGTGGCTGGGGTGCTGTCGCTGCAGGATGCCTGCCGACTGGTGGCGGCGCGTGCACGGCTGATGCAGGAACTGCCCACGGGCGGTGCGATGGCGGCGATCGGTGCGTCCGAGGC
>NZ_JBFAIP010000159.1:0-9737 GCF_040654775.1 Streptomyces sp. NPDC050636 | reverse complement strand
GTGCCGACCGGTCCGCCGAGGCCGATGCGCAGGGCGCGACGGGTGCCGTCCGCGCGTACGGGGCCGGCGGCGCTGTAGGTGTGACGCTCGGGGAAGGTTTCCTGGTGGTCGAGGTGCATGGTCACTCCGGTGGTTCGTTCGGCGATGGGCGACGGCGCGGGCGCGGCCCTGTGGTCGGGAGTCGAAGCGTCAGGATGCGAAGAGGCGTACCGGCCAGGCGGCGTGCTGTTCGGCGGTGATGTCGAGCATCGGCGCGGAAGCGGCCGGCAGCACGTCGCCCCCTTCGGTGGCGACGCGGCGCGCGGCCTCGGTTCCCTGTTCGGCGACCTGTTCGAGTTCGGCGGCGAGGCGGGCGAGGACCGCGGTGGCGTCGAAGGGGTCCAGGCTCAGCAGGCGGACGGCCGCGGTGGCCGGCCCGCTGATGTTCTCGTAGGCGACTGCGTACGCGGCGTCCAGCGGGTCGAGTCCCGCGGACCTGGCGGCGAGGCCGAGGACGACGGGTTGGTGGGCGCCGCGCGGGCGGGCCGCGGCGAGCGCGTCGAGTGCGGCGCTCGGCCAGGTGGCGCGGGCGGCCCGCATCATCTGCCGGCCGAGCCGCCGGGCGACCTGCCGCAGGGCCGGTACGGGTGTACGAGCGTCGGCGGCGTCGTCCAGAAGGAGGGGGTCGCAGCCGGCGGCGGCTGCGGCGGCGAGTCCCGCGGCGACCAGGCCGGCGGTGTGCAGCCGGCCCCGGCAGAAGCGCTCCAGGGTGACGGCGTCCTTGATGCGTCCCGCGGTGACGGCCGGCTCGGCGCCGCCCGAGTGGGCGTGCCCTCCGGCGGGGAACCGGCCGTCGGCGAGGACGAGCAGCGCTGCGCGGCTCATCGGTGGTACTCCCGTGTGTTCATCGGCGCCGCTCAGAAGAGGAAGTACCGCTGGGCCATGGGAAGTTCGGCAGCGGGGGCGGGCTCCACCGCCTCGCCGTCGATGGTCACCGTGAAGGTGTCGGGGTCGACATGGACGCGCGGCAGGGCGTCGTTGTTGCGCATATCGGCCTTGGTGAGGCCACGGGTGCTGCGGATGGCCTCGAAGGGCTTGGCCAGCGGGAGCCGCTCGGGGAGCGCGTCGTCAAGGGCCTGCTGGGAGACGAAGTTGACCGAGTTGCTGCCCGGGGCCTTGCCGGTGGCGCCGAACATCGGGCGGGGCAGGACCGGCTGCGGGGTGGGGATGGACGCGTTGGCGTCGCCCATCTGCGCGTACGCGATCTGGCCGCCCTTGATGACGAGCTGCGGTTTGACGCCGAAGAACGCCGGGTCCCACAGGACGAGATCGGCGAGCTTGCCGTCCTCGACGGAGCCGACGAGGTGGCCGATGCCCTGGGAGACGGCCGCGTTGATGGTGTACTTCGCGACATACCGGCGGGCCCGGTTGTTGTCCGCGCCGCCGTCGCCCGCGAGGGTGCCGCGGCGCCGCTTCATCACATGCGCGGTCTGCCACGTACGCAGCACGACCTCGCCGATCCGGCCCATGGCCTGGGCGTCGGAGGCCATGATCGAGATGGCGCCGAGGTCGTGCAGGATGTCCTCGGCGGCGATCGTGGAGGGCCGGATCCGGGACTCGGCGAAGGCGAGGTCCTCGGGGACGGCGGGGTTGAGGTGGTGGCAGACCATCAGCATGTCGAGGTGTTCCTCGACGGTGTTGACGGTGTGCGGCCGCGTGGGGTTGGTGGACGCGGGCAGCACATTCGGCTCGGAGACCATCGCGATCATGTCGGGGGCGTGGCCGCCGCCGGCGCCTTCGACGTGGAACGCGTGGACGGAGCGGCCGGCGATGGCGGCGAGGGTGTCGCCCAGGAATCCGGCCTCGTTCAGGGTGTCGGTGTGGATCGCCAGCTGGGCGCCGCTCTCCTCGCAGACGCCCAGGCAGGCGTCGAGGGCGGCGGGCGTCGCGCCCCAGTCCTCGTGGATCTTGAAGCCGAGGACGCCGGCCCGCAGTTGGTCGCGCATGGACGCGACAGACGTGGTGTTGCCCTTGCCGAGCAGTCCGACGTTGACGGGCAGGGAGTCCATCGACTCGAACATCCGGGCGACATGCCAGGCGCCGGGGGTGATGGTGGTGGCCTTGCTGCCCTCGGCGGGGCCGGTGCCGCCGCCGATCATCGTGGTGACGCCGGAGGCCAGCGCCTCGTCCGCCTGCTGCGGGCAGATGAAGTGCACATGGGTGTCGATGGCGCCGGCGGTGAGGATCTTGCCGTTGCCGGCGATGATCTCGGTCTCGGGGCCGATGACGAGGTCGGGGTGGACACCGTCCATCGTGTCGGGGTTACCGGCCTTGCCGAGCGCGGTGATCCGGCCGTCGCGGATGCCGACATCGGCCTTGACGATGCCCCAGTGGTCCAGCACGACCGCGCCGGTGATCACGGTGTCGGGGGTGCCCTCGGCGCGCGTGGCGCGGGACTGGCCCATCGATTCGCGGATCACCTTGCCGCCGCCGAAGACGGCCTCGTCACCGGCCCGACCGGGCCCGCCGGAGCGGTCCTCGGTGATCTCGATGACGAGATCGGTGTCGGCAAGCCGGATCCGGTCGCCGGCCGTCGGGCCGAAGAGGTCGGTGTACGCCTGGCGGGTCAGCTCAGCCATCGAGGGTGCCTCCAGTCTCACCGCGCAGGCCCACGACGATCCGCTTGCCCGCGATGGGGACCAGTTCGACCTCGGTGGGGATGCCGGGCTCGAAGCGCACGGCGGAGCCCGCGGCGACGTTCAGCCGCTTGCCGTGCGCGGCCACGCGGTCGAAGTCGAGGCCGGGGTTGGCTTCGGCGAAGTGGTAGTGGGAGCCGACCTGGACGGGGCGGTCGGCGGCGTTGAGGACGGTCAGGCGCGTGACGGGGAGGCCTTCGTTGAGGCGCACCGGCTCGTCGGCGTGGAGGATCTGTCCCGGGATCATCTTCGGTTCTCCCGTGGTCAGTCGATGGGTTCGTGAACGGTGACGAGCTTGGTGCCGTCCGGGAAGGTGGCCTCGACCTGCACGTCGTGGATCATCTCGGGCACGCCTTCCATGACGTCGTCGCGGCTGAGCACCTTGCGTCCGGAGGACATCAGCTCGGCGACGGTACGGCCGTCCCGTGCGCCTTCGAGGATGTGGGCGGTCAGCAGCGCGAGGGATTCCGGGTGGTTCAGCTTCAACCCCCGGGACCGTCGCTTTTCAGCCACGTCTGCCGCCACATGAATCATCAGCCGTTCCTGCTCATGCGGGGTCAGTTGCATACGTTCCACCTCACAGTCTTCCCGCCTGGACGCGATTGCCCAGGTCACAGGCGTGGACACACCCGCATGGGTAGATGTATCACACAGCAATTAAAGGGGGAGCAAACCGAATTTCAGCGGCTGGCCATCAACAGCCCCACGACCGGAGGCTAGTTCGGCGGGATTTCGACGGCGTTACATCCAGGGCCATCCAATGAGCCCTTATTGCACCTGACGTAACACGGTGTTCATCAACGCCCGCTACGGCGCGGCGAACCCATTCCGTCTATCGGCCGACACCCGCATTCCCGGACCGCCAACGGGAATTGGCGGCACATCCCCACTCCCCCAGACCTCAGACACCCTCCTCGCAGGCGGGACACACACCCCCAGGCAGAACTTTCCCCGCAATTCGGATAAAACCCACTCCGCGAACACAACTGTCCGGTATGCGCTCTTGACGAGGCGCGGAGCGGTCGCGATCCTCATGTGCGCGTCAAATCAGCTCCAACACCCCCCACACACATGTATCGGAGCCACACTGTGACTCGCTCACCGCGCACACGCCGCGTCGTGCTCGCCGCCGGCGCCTGCACCGCCGTCGCCGCCCTGCTGGGCACTGCGGCGGTCGCCCAGGCCACCGCCGCCCCTGAGAAGCTCGCCGCCCCGGACATCCCGGTAGCCGGCGTCAAGGGACACCTCGACCAGCTCCAGTCCATAGCCGAAGCCAACGGCGGCAACCGCGCCCACGGCCAGCCCGGCTACAAGGCGTCCATCGACTACATCAAGAGCAAGCTGGACGAGGCGGGCTACACCACCAAGGTCCAGGAGTTCAACTACGGCGGCGCCAAGGGCTACAACCTCATCGCCGACTGGCCGGGCGGCGCCGAGGACAAGACCGTGATGGCCGGCGCCCACCTGGACTCGGTCGACGACGGCCCCGGCGTCAACGACAACGGCTCCGGCTCCGCGGGCATACTGGAGGTCGCGCTCGCGGTCTCCCGGGAAGACCTCAAGCCCAACAAGCACCTGCGGTTCGGCTGGTGGGGCGCCGAGGAGTACGGGATGGTCGGCTCCAAGCACTACGTCGACGACCTGGCCGGCGACAAGTCGAAGATCGACTCGTATCTGAACTTCGACATGATCGGCTCGCCGAACCCGGGCTACTTCGTCTACGACGACGACACCCGCCTGGAGAAGGTCTTCAAGGACTGGTACGCGGCCAAGAACATCGCCACCGAGATCGAGACCGAGGGCGACGGCCGCTCGGACCACGCCTCCTTCAAGGAGGTCGGCATCCCGGTCGGTGGGCTCTTCTCGGGCGCCGACTACGTCAAGACCGAGGAGCAGGCGAAGAACTGGGGCGGCGAGGCGGGCAAGCCGTTCGACGCCTGCTACCACCAGTCCTGCGACACCTCGAAGAACATCGACGACAAGGCGCTGGACACCAACAGCGACGCCATCGCCCACGCCCTGTGGGAGCTCACCTCCTGACGCCCCCGCCACACCGAACGGCCGTTACGGCCGCAACCGCACGACCGTAGAGCTCAGCTCTCGCGACCCGGTCGCCGATTCCCGGCGGCCGGGTCGCGGTGTTCTGCCGCGATGCCGAAGCGCCGCCGTTCGCCCGGAGCGGACGACAGGTGCCGCACGGTGGAGACCGTGCTGATCACCTGCTCCTCCTCCGCCTCGCTGTCACGCCGCCCGAGTTCTTCGAGAAGCTCCAGGTCAGCGGCTGATACCAGCGCCACCAAGGGCTTTCCATGGCGCGTGACGACCACCCGCTCACCGCCGTAGACGACGCGGTTGATCAGATCCGCGAGCTCCGCCCGGGCTTGCGTCACCGGAATTTCGTAGGCCATGCTCCCATTCTAACTGGATGTACATCCTGTACATTTTTTACAGAGGAGAGGAGCAGTCATGCTGCGACCGACGGCCCGCTACGTCCTGCCGGAGTTCACCGAGCGCACCTCCGACGGAACCCGCACCTACGACCCGTACTCCAAGCTGCTCAGCGAGCGCATCATCTTCCTGGGCACCCCGATCGACGACACCTCCGCCAACGACGTCATGGCACAGCTCATCCATCTCGAACACGCCGCGCCCGAGCGGGACATCTCGCTCTACATCAACTCCCCCGGCGGCTCCTTCACGGCGATGACCGCCATTTACGACACGATGCGTTTTGTGTCCTGTGACGTCGAAACGATCTGTCTGGGACAGGCCGCGTCCGCCGCTGCGGTCCTGCTGGCCGCCGGCACCCACGGAAAGCGGCTGGCGCTGCCCGGCGCCCGGATCCTGATCCACCAGCCGTCGCTGAGCGAGCCGATCCAGGGCCAGGCCACCGACCTGCAGATTCAGGCGGAGGAACTGCTGCGCACCCGCGACAAGCTGGAGGAGCTGCTGACCCGGCACACCGGGCAGCCCCGTGAGCGGATCGCCGCGGACATCGAGCGCGACAAGTTCTTCGACGCCCGCGGCGCCCAGGAGTACGGCCTGATCGACGCGCTCACCCGTGACCGCAAGCGGTCGTCCGCCTCCCCCGTAGCGCGGTGAGTGCGGGTGCTGCCACCGGAACTGCCGCCGCTGCCCGCACTGACGCGGGCCGAGGGCGAGCTGATCGACCGCTATCTGGAGGTCCTGGACCTGCTGGGCCGGATCAATCCGGCCCGCAGTGGGTCCACGTACGGCGGGCTGCGCGCCGCCCAGGCGCTGGTCGGCAAGGCGGCCGAGCTGCGGGACGCGCTGACGCTGATGCACAACCGGGGCGAGAGCGAGCTGCACTTCGAGACGCTGACGCGGGCACTGCGGGTCCTGGACGGCGAGCGCCGGTCCCATCTCGTCACGGTGCCGCCGGCTGAAGAGCTCTGACGCCGACACACCTGGGGCCGGCCTGCCCGTACGGCGTAGCGCCTGCGCCTGCCAAAGGGAGGCGACGAATTGCGCGGCGCGCGCACACCTCGTACAGCGCCGGGCGATTCACCCCCGGCTCAGGGGCCGCGGACCGCATCACCCTTGCCGCAAAACACCTATAACACCCCATTCGGCGCACATGTGACCCATGCCACATGTGCCGATTTCAACTGGGAATCCGGGCGGTGGGTGCGTGAGGATCCGTTCGACGACAAGACCCCGCCACAGCGACGGGGCGGTCCGGACGGGCGCCTTGTCCCGCTGCCGTCCGGATGTCCGGTCGACGCGGTTGGGCCGGCGGGAGCGGAGGACCCGAGTACCACGGGCCCCGACAGGGCCCCCTTCGCAAGCGGCCGACGAAGGGTTGCGCATGACCATGCGCACGCATGTGCCGAATCTGCTGGCACGCACCGGCACCATCTCCGTGCTGGCACTGGTCACCGTCGCCGGCACCGCACTCGCCCCCGGCACGACCACGGACGCCGAAGCCACGTCCGTCCCCACCAAGGCGGTACGGATCGCCGCCTCCAAGAAGGGCTCGCCCTACCGGTACGGCAGCCAAGGGCCGCACAGCTTCGACTGTTCCGGGCTGACGCGGTACTCGTTCAAGCGCGCGGGGAGGGCCCTGCCGCGCACCGCCGCCGCGCAGTACAACAGCAGCAGGCGCGTACCCAAGGCCGCCCGCAAGGCCGGCGACCTGGTCTTCTTCCATTCGAGCGGGGGCGTTTACCACGTCGGCATCTACGCGGGCAGGGGCCGGATCTGGCATGCGCCGAAGGCCGGCAGCGCAGTACGCCTCGAACGGATCTGGACCCGCGCCGTCTCGTATGGGCGGGTGCGCTGACCTGCGGCGATGCGATGGGCTCGGTCAATTGTCAGTGGGGCTCGGTAACTTGACCTGGTGACCACGGAACTGAGCGGGCAGGCGGCGGCCGCGGCGCGGGAGAAGTTCCCGCCCGTGTCTCAGGCGAGCGCCAACTCGACGAGCAGGATGCCGCCCAGGGCGGTCAGCAGGGCTCCGGTGACGGCCTCCAGGGCGCGGGCGACCTGCGGACGGCGCAGCCAGATACCGAGCCGGTCGACGAGCAGCGCGACCGCGGGGAACCACACCAGCGCCATGGCGACGACCATGGTCGCGAGCAGCAGAGTACGGGGCAGCGCGGGCTGGCCCGCCGGGACGAACTGCGGGAGCAGACTGAGGAAGAGGACGGGGGCCTTGGGATTGAGCGCATTGGTGAGAAAGCCCTGGCGCAGGCTCTGCGCGGTGCCGAGGCGCACCGCCGGGTCGAGGACGGCGCCATCGGGCCGTGTGGTGGCGGCCGAGCCGGTGGAGGAACCCGCGGCGGCAGGACGGCGAACGGCCACCAGCGCGCGGATACCGAGGTACAACAGGTAGGCGCCGCCGAGGAGTTGGACGGCCCCGAAGAGCGCGGGCACGGCGACCAGCACCGCCGCGAGCCCGGCCACCGCCAGCGCGGTGTGCACCAGCAGTCCGCCCGCGACTCCGACGGCGGCGGCCACCCCGGCCCGGCGCGAGTCGAGTGCGTTGCGCACCACGACCGCGAAGTCCGCGCCCGGCATGGCGACCATGCCCGCGGCGACTCCGGTGAAGGTGATCAGCTGTCCGTCCATGACGTCATCTTCACCGAAAGGAGCCTTTAATAGGTATTGGGAATCTTCTAGGTCTGCCTAAAGAGATGCTTAAGGCACGAGTCCCTTAAGGAGCTGGGCTGCTCATGTACGACCCGACACGGCTGGCCGCTCTGGTAGCGGTGGCGGAGGCCGGTTCGATCACCCGGGCCGCGGACCGGCTCGGCTACACCGCGCCCGCGCTCTCCCAGCAGCTCGCCAAGCTGGAGCGGGAGGCCGGTACGGCGCTGCTGGTGCGCCACCACCGCGGCGCGCGGCTGACGGCGGCCGGAGAGCTGCTGCTCGTACGGGCCCGGCGGGTGCTGGACGAGCTGGATCTGGCACGGCACGAGCTGAACCGGCTGGCGGGGCTGTCCGGCGGCCGGCTGCGGGTGGGCACGTTCATGACCGCCGGTACGCATCTGCTGCCGCCCGCGCTCGGCTCGTTCCGGCGCGCGCACCCTGATGTGGAGCTGAGCGTCACGGAGTACGTACCGCCGCAGGGCACCGCGGCGGTCGCGCTCGGCGAGGTGGATCTGGCGCTGACACATGAGTATGTGCCGGGTGATCCGATGCCGGCCCCGGAGGGGGTGCTGCTGGAGCCGCTGCTGACCGAGGAACTGGTGCTCGTCACCGCTCCGGGCCACGCGCTGTCGGCGGGCACCGGACGGCTGCCGCTGGCCGAGCTGGCCGGGCAGCCGCTGGTCAGCATGGCTCCGGCCAATCCCAACCGGCGTGCGGTGGAGGCGGCGCTGGCGGCGGCCGGAGCGAGTGTGGCGGTGCGCTGCGAGTCGCCGAGCTATGCCGTGGTGTGCGCGTTGGTGAGCGCCGGGCTCGGGGTGGCGGTGGTCCCGGAGATGATGGCGTCCGGTTCGGTGACGCCGCTGGGTATCCGCCGACTGGAACCGCCCGACCTGCACCGCACCATCTCGGTGGCCTACCGGACCAGCGGCGGCACCCCGGCCGCGGACACCCTGCGTGCCCTGCTGCGCGGCACCTTCACCCGCCATGCCCCGCCGCCATGAGACGTCGCCGTCAGGCGACTCCGACCGGCCATGGCATCGCGATCCACACCGTCTTGCCGCCCGACTCCGTGGGAGTGACCTTGAGACGGCCGCCGGATTCCGCCGCGAGGTAGCGGATGATGACCATGCCCCGGCCGTTGTCCTGCTGGACAGCCGCGGGCAGCCGTTGCGGCCAGCGTGGATGGCTGTCGGTGACACCGACGCTCAGCTGTTCGTGGCGGTCCAGCCGCAGCTCGACGGTGAAGGTCGGGGACAGACCGAAGGTGTGCTGGATGGCGTTGGTCGCAAGCTCGGAGACGATCAGGCGGACGGAGTCGGCGGTCCCGGCATCGGCCGGGAGGCCCCATTCGGCGAGCACGTCCAGCGCATACCTGCGGGCGATGGTGACCGAGGCCGGTTCGGTCGGCAGGGTGAACGAGGATTCCTGGTGGTCTGCCATCGCGACGCCGTCCCTTTTCCCGCCGAGGCTCGGCTCCGGCGCACCGGCCGGGGGCCGAGATGCCGCTCGGGACACCGATGCGGCCTCGGACTGCTGCTCTGCGCCAGCCTGCCATCCAGCCGGCCGGGGGCGGGGCGATCCACCGAGATCTATACAAATCTGTCGCTCGAAGCGGTGAACTCTGCGACGCGAGACCGTATTCGGCGGCGCGGGGGCCGTCGGTGCCCTACACGGACCCGACCGCGCCGTACGGAGCAGCACGGGAGCGGAGGGGATCAGGCAGGGAACAGGCAGGGGAACAGGCAGATCAACTCGCCGCCCCTCAGAGACGCTAGGGCCTTTCCGACCCTGACCGATCGAACAGGCCCTAGGTGTGCTGTCCGGACAGGTTGGTGACGCGGCTGGCTGGTGTGAAGCCGTGGATGCCGGTGTGGGGTCGGTGGTAGTTGTACCAGTGCAGCCAGTCGGGGAATGCGGCTTGTCGTTCTGAGTCTGAGGTGTAGGGCCGGT
>NZ_JBFAIP010000158.1:0-9895 GCF_040654775.1 Streptomyces sp. NPDC050636 | reverse complement strand
GGCGGGAATTCCGGGCGGGACAGCTCGGGAGAGAACACCATGCACCTGGTCGGGACAGGCCGCCCCACCGCCTTCGTGAGAGCCGCCGCGGCGGCTGCCGCCGCACTGACGGTCATCTGCTCCACCACCGCCGCGGCGGCCCCGCGGGCACCGGCCGGGCACGGTCATACACAAGCGGCGCTCAACGCCCTGCATCAAGCCGGTATGTCGGGCGTCGCAGCGGAGGCGGAAACGGCGGAGGGCCGGTGGTTCGGCTCGGCCGGCTACGCGGACACCGCCACCCGGCGCGAGCGGACCCCCGAAGACCACCTACGTGCGGGGAGCATCACCAAGACCTTCATCAGTGTGGTGCTCCTGCAACTGGAGGCAGAGGGGCGGTTGAGCCTCGACGACTCCGTGGAGCGCTGGCTGCCCGGTGTGCTGCGGGGCAACGGCTACGACGGCAACAAGGTCTCCATCCGTCAGCTGCTCAACCACACGAGCGGGATCCACGACATGGTCTCGACCCCCGAGTGGCGGGACTACATGAACGGCCCCGGGTTCCTCGCCCACCGGTACGAGACCAGGACGCCGCAGCAGATCATCGACATGGGTCTCAAGTACAAGCCGGATTTCGAGCCGGGCAAAGGCTGGAACTACTCCAACACCAACTTCGTGCTCGCCGGCCTGGTCATCACGAAGGTCACCGGCAAGTCCTATGCGCAGGAAGCCGAGCAGCGCATCATCAAGGCGCTCGGCCTCACCGAGACGCACTTCCCCGGCACCGACCCGAAGATGCCCGCACCGCACGCGATCGGCTACTCCAAGCTCTACGCCGAAAACCCCGGACCCGAGATCTACGACGCCACGGAGTACAACCCCGCCTGGTCCGGGGCCACCGGAGAAGTCATCAGCACCACCGGGGATCTCAACCGCTTCTATCAGGCGCTCCTGCAAGGGAAGTTGCTGCCCACTGCACAGCAGAACGAGCTGCTGGCCACGGTCAAGACGGGCACGTTCTACGACTACGGCCTCGCGCTCGTCGTGCGCACCCTCTCCTGCGGGGTGAAGGTCTACGGCCACGACGGCATCGTGTGGGGCTCACTGACGAGTGCGGCGACCACGCGCGACGGCAAGCACAGTCTGACGTTCCACCTCAACAGCGACTGGCTGGCCGACGGCACGCTCTACGACAACGTCTTCGAGGCGGAGTTCTGCTCCAAGCCCACCTTGGCAAAGCCCATGAAGGGGCTGGACAGGGACGTGCACCCGGCCAGGTGAACGAGAACCCTGCTTCGGCTCGCACCTGGGGTGATTCCCACCCGGACGGGGGTAGTGGGGGACAGCCATCAGGTGGAAGGGATGCCGGGTGACGATTTTCCTGTCCCCTGCACTGAGGTGAACATGAAGGCGAACCCGTCGGAGCCGAGCCGTCGAACCAAGAAGACCGCCGCCACCAAGGCCACTGCGCGCAAAACGACCGCCCGCAAGACGACCGCCCGCAAGACGACCACCGCCCGGGGAGGGCGAGGGGGCAATGCTGCGGGAAGCGGCCGAGGTGCCGGCGGCAGCGGCGAACTCCGGTCCGGTGGTGTTGCCGGTACCGCTCTGCTGGACGGTGTGAATTTCCGCGGCAAGGGCGTCCAGTACGCGGAGGTGGACGGGATGGCGGTGTTCGAGGGCGACATCGTCCTCGGCACCGTGCAGGAGGTGGAGGATGCCGCTTCGGCGGCCCGTGATGAGTTGATGCTCGCCTCGGTCGGGATCCCGGGGCAACAGTTCCGCTGGCCGAACGCGACCATCCCCTTCGAGATCGATCCCGGCCTTCCCGACCAGCAGCGCGTCACGAGCGCGATCGCCCATTGGGAGTCCCGTACCCGTATCCGCTTCGTGCAGCGGACTCCCGCCAACGCGGCGCAGCTCCCGGACTTCGTGAGCTTCGTTCCGGGCAGCGAGTGCTCCTCCAACATCGGCCGACGGGGCGGCAGGCAAACCATCAAGCTGGGCCCCAACTGCTCCACCGGCAACGCCATCCACGAGATCGGCCACACGGTGGGCCTGTGGCACGAGCAAAGCCGCGAAGACCGCGATCAGTTCGTCGAGATCGTGTTCGCGAACATCGACCCGTCGATGCAGCACAACTTCCTTCAGCACGTCACCGACGGCGATGACCTGGGACCGTACGACTACGGCTCGATCATGCACTACCCGCCCACGGCGTTCGCGATCGACGACAGTCAGCCGACCATCGTGGCGCGGCAGCCGCTGCCTCCCGGCGTGCAGATGGGCCAGCGCGCAGCGCTGTCACAGGGCGACATCGACGGCGTCCACGCGATGTACCCGGCACCTTCCGCCACGCTCAAGGAGGTGGCCAAGGACCCGATCAACGACTTCACGCTCAAGGAACTCGCCAAGGACCCGGTGACCGACCAGCCCCCCAAGGTACCTGGCTTCGATCTTCAAAGCCCCGCGTTCGGCAGCCCGTTCGTGCTGGCCACTCCGCATCAGTCGCCCTCGCTGACCGGCCAGGCCGACGGGCTGGCCGAACAGGTGCGCCAGCTCGTCCAGATGGTGGGCGTTCTCCAGCAAGGCCTTTCGGCCGCGGCGGCGAACCACAGCAGCCTCGTGGCCCAACTCTCTCCTCTGCTCGCCGGTACCGCCGGTCAGCCGCGATGATTCTGATCGTCTCCTACGACGAGGATCACACCATGGGGGTCATGCGCCGGCTGGAGACGGCCGGTCGAGAGGTGGTCCGCGTCGACCTGGCCGACTTCCCGGCCCGTGGCGAGATCACCCTCGACTACCCCGCGGGCGGGCAGCCGGACTTCGCGCTCACCACCCCCGACGGGCAGGTCCCACTGGACCGGTGTCAGGTGGCCTGGTGGCGGCGGGTACGCCCGTTCACCGTCGACCGGACGCTGACCACCGCCCGGGACCGGGGGTTCGCGGCCGGTGAGACCGGCCACGCGCTGCACGGTCTGTTCCACTCGCTCAGCTGCACATGGGTCAATCCCCCCATGCTGGACGAGATCGCTCACCACAAGCCCTACCAGTGGGACGTGGCGCGCCGGGTTGGTCTGGCGCTGCCACGCACACTGGTCACCAACCAGCCGGAGAGGGCTCGCCGGTTCATCCAGGACGTCGGCGTCGGACGCACCGTGTTCAAGGCGTTCCTCGCCAACGTCGATGCGTGGCGGGAAACCAGACTTGTCCGCTGGGAGGACCTGGCCCACCTGGAAGCCGTACGCTACGCCCCAGTGATCTTCCAGGAGTTCGTACCAGGGGCCGATCTCCGCGTGACCGTCGTGGGCGATCGTGTCTTCGCCGCCGAGATCGACGCCTCGGCCACCAGCTATCCGGTCGACATGCGGATGGTGGTCGATGAAGCCCTCGTGCGACCCGTGACTCTCCCTCCGACTCTCGTCGACGGACTGCTTCGGCTCATGCGCCGCCTAGGTCTCGTCTACGGCGCCATCGACCTGCGTCGGCGCCCCGATGGGCAGTACGTGTTCTTCGAGGTCAACCCGGCGGGACAATGGCTGTTCGTTGAGGAACGGACGGGCCTGCCGATCACTGCCGAGGTCGCCGCGCTGCTGTCGCGGATCGATGAGAGAGGCCGGCAGCAGGCGGCGGCACCGCGGTCCCTGGTGGGCAGGTCGGGATGAGCAGCACCGTCAGTGGCGTCGTGTCGCTGCCCGCCGAGGCACCGGCAGCCGTGGCGGCTCGGGTCCTGGTGGAGGTCCGCAATGTCTCCCTGGCGGACGCACCCTCGGTCGTCGTGGGTGCGCAGGTTCAGACGGACGTGCCACTGCGGCCAGGTGGCCGCATCCCCTTCAGTGTGGATGTCCCCGATCTCGACCCCGGCGACTCGTACGGGCTCCGCGTCCACGTCGACCTCGCCGGAACGGGAGTCCTGGAGCCGGGCGACCTGATCAGCACCCAGTCCAACCCCGTCCCGGCGGAGCCCACCGACGAGTTGGTCGCTCCCGTCAGCCCGGTGTGAACGTCGGGGCCTGCTCCGGCCTGTGCCGTCATCCGCTGCCGCAGCCGCCGTTCGGTGATTTGTCGGTGGAGCAATCCGCCCTTAGGCCAAGTACCGGTGAATCACCGGCCGGAGGAGTCTTCCCAGGACTGTGTGCGGCAGATGAGCAGGGCGACGTCATCGGGGTCTTCGGGGCGCCGGAGATCGCGAAGGAGCCGGTCGCAGGTTTCTTCGAGGGAGCGGTCGGGTGCGTCGAGCAGGTGGAGGAGGGTTTCGAGGCGTTCGTCGATGGGGTGGTGGCGGGTTTCGACCAGTCCGTCGGTGTACAGGACCAGTTGGTCGCCGGGGCCGAGGCTGAAGGTGGTGGTCTCGAAGGGGACGCCGCCGACCCCGAGCGGGGTGCCGGTGGGCAGGTCGAGCAGTTCGGGGTGCTTGCCGCTGCGTACGAGGGCGGGGGGCAGATGGCCGGCGTTGGCGATGTGGCATTCGGCGCGGCCGGGGTCGTAGACGGTGTAGACGCAGGTGGCGATGTAGTGCTCCAGCCCTGAGGTGATCTTGTCGAGGTGCTGGAGGACCTGGGCGGGGTCGAGGTCGAGGTCGGCGAAGGCGCTGGTGGCGGTGCGCAGGCGGCCCATGGTGGCGGCGGCGTCGATGCCGCTGCCCATGACGTCGCCCACGACGAGGGCGGTCTTGTCGCCGTCGAGCGGGAGGACGTCGTACCAGTCGCCGCCGATCTCGTACGTGGCTTGTGCGGGCCGGTACCGGGAGGCCACCTGCAGACCGGGAAGGTGCGGCGGGTGGTCGGGGAGCAGGCTGCGTTGCAGGGTCTCGGCGGCGTTCCGCACGCTCTGGTGCGACCGGGCGTTCTCGATGCACACGGCGGCGCGGGAGGCCAGCTCGGCGGCGAGGGCGAGGTCGTCCTGGTCGAAGGACAGCGGGTTGCGGGCGCGGGTGAGCCCCAGGAAGCCGAGGATGTGGCCGCGGGCGGTGAGCGGGGCCAGCAGGTAGGAGTGCACCCCGGCGCGGGCCAGCAACGTGGCGGCGTGGTCGTTGCCGGCGATGTGCGCCAGGTCGTCGTCATCCGCGTGGGAGATCAGGATCGGGCGGCCGGTGCGCACGCATTGGGTGGCCAGGCGGTCGGCGTCGAAGGCGGCGGTCTGGCCGGGTGGATCGGTGGCCTGGACGGCTTCGGTGGGGTAGGCGGCCTTCACCGCGAGGGCGCGAAAGAGCGCGGGGCCGTCTCTGGGGGAGGGGCGGTGCTCGTCCAGGACGGAGTCGAGGACGTCGACCGTGACCACGTCGGCGAGCTCGGGAACGGTGACCTCGGCCAGCTCTCGGGCCGTCTGTCCCACCTCCAAGGTGGTGCCGATGCGAGCCGAGCCGTCGGCGATCAGGGCCAGGCGCCGCCGGGCGTCGGCGGCCTCCATGGCTGCCTGGTACCGGTCGGTGACATCCACCACCAGGTCGGCCACCCCCAGAACACGCCCCTGCGGGTCGTCCAGCCGGTACAACGAGATCGACCAGGCGTGCTTGCGGCCCGGGTCGGCGGGGGTGCGGCCGACGATGGTGGACTGGTCGACCATGGGGATGCCGGTCTTGAGGACCTGCCGCATCGCGGCCTCGGGCACCTCGAACTTCGTGGAGGTCATGATCTCGCGGTAGTGCCGGCCGAGGTGGTCTTTCGCGGGGATGCCGTGCATCCGCTCCAGGGCCGGGTTGACGGCCACGTACCGCAGATCGGTGTCGAGGATCGCCAGCCCGATGGGGGACTGGGAGACCAGCCGGGTGGACAGGGCGACGTCCCGCTCCACCTCGCGAAGCGTCGGTGAGTCGGTGGCGAGCCCGAGGGCGTAGAAGTCGCCGCGGTCGTCCAGCAGCCGCATGTTGCGCAGCTCCACCAGCCGCGTGGTGCCGTCCTTGTTCCGTGCGGGGAACGTGCCGCCCCAGCTCCGGCCGGTCTCCATGACCTCGGCGAACTTCTTGATCACCAGGTCCCGGTGCTCTTCGTTGACGAGCAGCGGCGCCGCGTACTGCCCGAGCGCCTCTTCGGCGGTGTAGCCGTAGAGGTCCCCGGCCTGTGGGCTCCACAGGACGATCCGGCCATCGGCGTCCAGCAGCACCGCGGCGACACCGAGGAGGTCCAGCAGCCCGCTCGGCTGCGACGGGCCTCCGTCGGGCTGACCGGCGTCCGCCGGCTGCCCTTCAGCTGTGGTCATCGCAGGCACTCCTTCCGCCTGCCGGCATCGCGCGGGCCGTCTGCTGGCGCCGGCCCCTGGCCTGCCTGCTGTGTCTGTAGGCGCTGCGGCTTCCATGGTCCCCCCGGATCGGTCGACCACACCATTCAGAGGCGCTCGTGGTCTCGGGGGTCGGGGGCTCATGTCTCTTCGCTGTATATCCGAGAGCGCCGGACAGCCCCTCGTACAGCCCTCGTACAGCCCTTCCCATCGTGCTGCCTTCGGTGGCTTGGATCGGGTTCTCCGCCGGGCAGGTCGGTGACAGTGAGCGAGACATCGACACTCTCGGTACCAGCGGTGCAGGGGGCTGCGCGCCGTCGCCCGAGCGACTCTTCTGGCGCCGGTCCGCAGCGACTCGCGGGGTGCCTTGATGTCACCGGCTCACTGGGCGTCGCGAGCCACGCGCTTCACGTACGCACCGAAGTCGCGCGGCTCGCGCCCGAGCGCCCGCTGGACGCCGTCGGAGAGGTGGGCGTTCCAGCCCTCGCGGATTGCTGTGAACAGGCCGTCCATCAGCGCGATCTCGTCGGCGCCCGCGCCCAGCGCGGCGAGGTGCGCCGTGTACTCCGCCTGCTCCATCGGTACGTACCGGATCTCGCGGCCCGTCGCCTGGGAGATCTCCTCCACGGCCGCGCTGAAGGTCAGCAGCCGCGGCCCGGACATGTCGTACGTCTGCCCGGCATGCCCCTCCTCTGTGAGGGCGGCGACGCCGACCGCGGCGATGTCCTCGGCGTCGATGAAGGGCTCCAGGCCGTCGCCGGTGGGGAGGGCCAGCCCGCCCGCCTCGATGGCCTCCGCGAAGAGGGGCAGCTCGGTGAAGTTCTGCGCGAACCAGCTGGGGCGCAGAATGGTCCATCGGGCGCCGGACTCCCGTACCGTCTGCTCGGGGACGAGCAGCTGCGGGTGGTTGAAGTCCTCCACACCGCGAGCCGAGAGCAGCACCAGCCGGCGCACTCCCTTGGACACCGCGAACTCGACGAACGCCCGCATGCGTTGGCCCGCGTCCGGCCGCCCCTCAAGACCGACGAGGAAGGCCGCGTCCGCTCCGTCGACCGCCGGGCCCCAGGTGCTCTCGTCGTCCCAGTCGAATCGGGTACGTCCCGAGCGGGAAGCCGCCCGTACCGGAACACCGCGCTCCGTCAGCTGTGCCACCACCCGGCTGCCGACCTTGCCGGTACCACCAAGAACCAAGATCTCTTTTTCGCTCATGCCCAGAAGTCAACCAACATCGACTGAGACGAACCATGGCTGGATCGCTCACATCCATATCCGTGCGTCTAATCTGGTCCGCATGGACGCTCTTGAGAACCTCCTGTACGAGGCCCGGGCGCACAGCGCGGTGATCTCGCAGTCGATCCTCGATCCCCCGTGGGCGCTGAGATTCGTGGACGGGGCGCCGCTCACGCTGGTCACCATGCTGCGCGGCCGCGCCTGGATCACGGTGGACGGCCTGGAGCCTGTCGCGATCGGGCGCGGGGACATGGCGGTGCTGCGCGGCCCCGTCCCGTACGCCATCGCCGACGACCCGGCGACCCCGCCCCGCGTCCTGATCGACGGCGTGGACAACTGCACGAGCCCGCAGGGCGACGACCTCTGCGCGGAGACTTATCTGGCCCCGAGAACCTGGGGCGACAGCCTGCATGCGGCGCACTCCCTGCTCATCGGCACATACCAGGCCCGGGGCGATGTCTGCGACCGGCTGCTGGACGCGCTGCCGCCGCTGCTGGTCGTCCCGGACGAGTCCGAGCACTGCATCATCCTCGACCTGGTCGCGGCGGAGATCACCCGGGACGCTCCGGGACAGCAGGTCGTCATGGACCGGATGCTGGACCTGCTGCTGGTGGCCACGCTGCGCGAGTGGTTCGAGCGGCCCGAGGCCAACACCCCCGGTTGGTACCACGCGTTGGGCGATCCGGTCGTCGGCGCCGCGCTGCGCCTGCTGCACGACGACCCGTCGCACCCTTGGACGGTGGCGGCCCTCGCCGCCAAGACCGGGGTCTCCCGCGCGTCGCTCGCCCGCCGCTTCAACGAACTGGTCGGCGAGCCGCCCATGTCCTACCTCACCGGCTGGCGCATCTCGCTGGCCGCGGATCTGCTCCGCCACCCGGATGCCACGATCGGCTCCGTCGCCCGCCGGGTCGGATACGCCAACGCCTTCGGCCTGAGCAGCGCGTTCAAGCGGTTGCGCGGCATCAGCCCGAGCGCCCACCGCACCGCCGCGTACCGGCTCCACTGAGCTCGGCGGCGGCCACCGACGTCCGCCCCGCGCCACCGGGCTTGCCGGCAGCGCGCGTTGCGACTGTACCTACTAGTATGTACAGTCGTGATCATGGATGCGAGGGACCGGCTCACGAAGAGCACCCGTGAGCTCCACGCCGGGAGCGCCCTCTTCGGGCCGGCGGGTGCGACCATCCGTCGTTTTGACGAGGCATCGGCCAGCCGGCCGACAACCTTCATCGCTTGTTCTCCGGCCACCGGTGACGAGCCATTGATCCCACCGCTCTGAAAGGAGAACCGCTGACATGCCATTCGTTCGTATTGACGCGTTGGGGGCCGACAGCGATCGGCTCGACGCGCTCGGCCGCGCCGTTCACGACGCCCTGGTCGAGACGATCGGCTTCCCGCCCGACGACCGGTTCCAGGTCCTGGTCGGTCATGACGGCACCAGCAGCACGCTGCGCTACGACAACTACCTCGGTGTGCAGCGCGACGACGGCATCGTGTACGTCGCGATGACGATGCGCTCCGGGCGCTCGCCCGCGCAGAAGCAGGCGCTGTACCGGCGGATCGCCGAGCTCGCCCACGAGTACGCGGGGACCGAGCCGCGGAACATGTTCATCGTCCTGACCGAAAACGAGTCGATTGACTGGTCGTTCGGCGACGGGGTGGCGCAGTACGTCGATTCTTCCGACGCGGCCGGCGAGCGATCGGCGGTCGCCAGGGACTAGGGGCGGGCGGCGCTGCCCCCCGCTGCCTCAGGTCCGGGCGGGCCTCGGCGAATAACCGGATGCGGGATGGTTCGCCTGTTCGTAGGGTCGGCAATCATGGAACCGCTCAGTGAGAAACAGATCCGCACGTCCTTCGTGAACTGCACCAAGGGCGAGGCGGCTCGGCTCAAGCTGCCACTCGGCTTTGCCGAACTCCCTTGGGAGGAGCTGGACTTCCTGGGCTGGGTGGATCCGGGCGCGCCGCTGCGGGCCCATCTCGTACTGCCCCGTACGGACGGCCCGCTGGGGATCACCCTCCGTGCCCCTGCCACGAAACCCAGCAGTGCCATGAAGTCCAGCCTGTGCCAGATCTGCCTCACCGGGCACGCCTCGTCCGGCGTCAGCCTGCTCGCTGCGCCGCTGGCGGGTGTGCGAGGCCGACAGGGCAACACCGTCGGCGTCTACGTCTGCGCCGACCTCGCCTGTTCGCTGTACCTGCGGGGCAAGCGCCAGCCCAAGCTGCGTGTCGTGCGTTACGAAGAGGATCTCACCGTGGAAGAGCGGGTCGCTCGCGCAACGGACAATCTGGACGCCTTCGTGGCGAAGGTCACCGGGGGTTAGGGCCTGACCCATCGGACAGGCCCTAGCTGTATTGACCTGGAGCGTTGTTCACACGGTTGATGGGTGGCTTGTCGTCCAGTGCGGTGTGGCAGCGGTGGTGGTTGTAGGTGTGGAGGAAGTCTGCCAGGGCAGTGGTTCGTTCGGTGTTGCTC
>NZ_JBFAIP010000157.1:0-10018 GCF_040654775.1 Streptomyces sp. NPDC050636 | reverse complement strand
GCTTGGGCGATCATCCGGTACAGCTCGAAGCCCAGATCTTTCCCAGCCGCGCGAAAGAGTTCGGGGTAGAAGCCGGGAAAGGTGTTCTCGTCGACGATGATCGGCATGCCCTGGTGAAGGATCATGTCGAAGCCAATGATCTGCGCTCCCATTGCCTTCTGCGCATGCGAGGCCAGTTCCGCGTGGGCGGTCGGCACGTCACACAGATCGACCTCGCCGCCCACTCCGGCCGCGTCGTAGACCTTCGCCGCGCCGCCACGCATCGTGGCCCAGCGGGAGGGCCGCTTGCGGTAGCCGTACATCACCTCGCCACCCACCATCGTCACCGACATCCAGTCGGCGAGGTCGTTGTCGTAGAACCGCTTCAGCAGCAGCGTCTCGTCAGCGGATCCCGGAGCGGCCGCGGCCAGGTAGCCCGCAACGTCTCGCAACGTGGCGAAGTCCTCGACGAGCAGCATGCCCTGCCCGAAGTAGCCGCCACGGGGTTTGAGCAAGGCACGGCCCCACTCGGCCAGGACCCGGCTCGGCCGCGCTCATGTTGCCCTGGCGCAGCAGGACGGTCTCGGGCACCCGTACTCCGACGCGTTGCAGCAGCAGATGAGCTCGGTACTTGTCGACGCCGATCGCGAAGCTTTCGGGGTCGACCACGACCCGTGTGTCCTGGCTGAGCGTCTGCAGCGCCTCGATGTGGTAGCTGCCGGGCCGACGGTCGATCTGCGCATACCACACGTACACATCCAGCTCGTTGAGACACAACGCGCCGTGGTGCACCCGCCCACTGCGGATGTGGGTACGGTCAATGTTCAGATCGTGAACTAACTCCACGTCCGCCATGCCCGCGAGGAGTTCAAGACATCGCTCCCGGGCTTCCGCGGGGACGGCGGGGCTGCGCGACAGCCGCCGCACGGCCTCGGACATCCCGATGGGTGCGCTGGACAAGAACGTCCCCGCCCGCAGTGGTCGAACGCCCATCCACTCCCCCAGAACTGTGCAGTAAGTGACAGGCGATAGACCTTCCCTTCCCGCCCAGGAGCGACACCCGGTCGCTCCGCTGACGTGGCATCCAAGGCACGACGGTGACTTGGCGCCCCCATCATCGTGCGGACCTGTTCCGAGTCCGGATCACGGGGGTGGTCAGCAGTCGCCGGCATACCCAACCTCTTGTCAGACACCGCTGTTACGTTGACGTGAGGATCTTGCTTCGACCTCTGGAGAGGGCGTATGTACGACGAACGGCTCGCCGAGTTCTCCCGCGAGCGGCTGGACGGCCGTCCAATACCCGACGATCTGCGTGTGCTGCTGGTGGCGCAGTGGGAAGGCCGCACCGACTTCACCCACCTTCTCGACCTCGACTTCTTCGAGGCGGGAGAGGTCCACCCGCTCCTGGACACCAGCTATCTGAGCGAAAAGGAACTCGCGGACCCGGAGATGCAGGCCGTCAACGCCGGAGCTGCGGAGATGGCCAAGTACGTCAAGCTCGTGGCGAAGGGCGGAAAGGGGTGGATCGGTTACTGGCTGCACCCCGACGAACCCACGGACCGTGCCTGGCACCTCATAGAGCTGGACACCGAGTTCACCTTCTGGGGCCTTGTCGGCCTTACCCTGACCGAGGGGTCCGCCGCCGAGCAGGCAAGCTACCAGGACGAGCCCAACGAGCGAATCGCGTTCACACAACTGGCCGCCGAACTCGCCGAGCTTGGCCTACCGCTAAGCACCCAGGACTATGACTCCCTCGATGACACCGAGTACACGGTGGACCCGGAGGAACTCATGGAGGAGCTGATCGAAGCCGAACGCGAGAAGCGCGGTCTTCGCTGAGCGGGGAGACGCTAGTGCCCCGGATGCCGCAACGGGAGGTGGTTGACATGTTGGCCGCCGCCGGTCATGAGATATCTCGTTCGTCGGTCGAGCGGGCGATGCGAAGACGTGGCCTGCTACAGCCCATCGACTACTAGGTGTGCATCTGCCAGAGCTTGGTTACATCTGGGTCTGAGTTTTCCGCTTCAGGCGTTCGTAGGGAGTCTGGCCGCCGAGAGCGCCGTGCGGGCGGTGGTAGTTGTAGTAGTCCTCCCATTCTCGGAGTTTTTCGTTCAGTTCGCCGGTGTCGTCGATGACGACGCCGGCGAGCTTGCGGTAGAACTCCTCGGCGTCGATGCGGTGTGAGCGTTCCACCTTGCCGTTGAGGTGCGGGGATGCCGGTTTGATGTAGGTGTGGGCGATGCCCTTGTCGAGTGCGTGCCAGTGGAAGGCGGACTGGAACTCCGCGCCGTTATCGGTCTGGATGACCTCGACGCGGAAAGGCAGTCGTTCAAGGACGTAGTCCAGGAACTGGATGGCTGTCTTCTGGTCGCACCGAGGGTAGATCCGCAGGACGCGCAGCCGGGTGCAGTCGTCGATCGCGGTGAACTGGTAGTACTTGGCCCGACGGCGGACCTTGGGCGTCGTGCCGACGACGAGGGCCGGCTGCTGGGCCGTCGGGGCAGGCGCGCCGATCGGCTCGATGAACTTCACGTCAATCTGGACCCGGTTGCCGGGCAGCTGCTTCTCGTAGCGGCGGGTCGCCCGCCGGGCGGAGCGGTCGGAGACCAGCGCGGCGATGGTGAGGGGGGTCTCGGCGTAAGTCTCGCGCCGGCCGGTGAACCGCTGGAGCGGCCGCCACTGCTTGTACTCGGCATTGGTGTGCTCCACGCAGATGCGCCTGGAGGACTGGCGACGACGTTGCTCGCGCCAGGCATGGTGTTCGCCCTGCGGCGTATCGTCCTTCGGCTTCTTCGGAGGGGCGCTGACCTGGTCTGGGAACTCGTTGGCCAGTCCCCGGTAGCCCTCGTCGGCCTCGGCACGGACCGTCGGGCGTCGGCGGAACTGCTCGGCGATGCCCTCGGTGCGCACGGCGGTCTGGTCGTGCATGCGACCGGGCCGGACGACCCCGCGGAACAGGGTGCGGCCCTGGGCGTCGCAGAAGGTAGTGGTCTTGATGGTGTTCTGCCTCTTCTTGCCCGACACGAAGGCCTTGCGGCCGGGGCGGCCCGCGCGCGGGCGGCGGACCTGCACCTCGGTGCCGTCGATCCGCAGCTGAACGTCCTCGACGTCGGCGTAGGCGAACAGGTCCTCCAGCGTGCGCAGCCGCAGCCCGGGCCGGTCTGGGACTGCGAAGCCGCGGGCCGCCAGCAATGGCCGGACCTCGCGGATCGCCCCGGACACGGTGGAGCGGTCCACCCTGTACAGCTCGGCCAGGGCCGCGTGTGACAGCCCCAGCCGCAGGTGGACCCGCGTGACCAGCAGCCGCTCCGTGAACGCGAGCCGCTGCTTGGGACCTGCGCCGGGCGCCCGCCTGCGGTCCCCGCCGCGGCGCTCGCGCAGCAACGACTCCCGGACGGCCTGCCATTTCGGTGCGAGTTCTTCGAGCAACTCGCCAAGGTGTGTGCGGGAGACCCCGGACAGGGCAGGATGGGAACAGACCGTACGGGCCCAGGCAAGCTTCACAACTCGGCCAACTCGTGCGGCCCTTGCTGCGTTACGGTTCAACCCCGTCGACAGCGGCAAAGGCCAGGAACCGATGACTGGCCCGAACCCGGTCCGGGTGACCTTGCTGGTGCTGTACTCGCCGAGGCTTGAGGAATGCTGGCGCTACCAGAACCTCGGCCTGGGATTCACCGCGGAGCGGTGATGGAACGGAATAGGATCCTCGGTCGCCGAGGTTGCAGTCGTGGACAGTGTCCCCGGCGACTGGAGCCCCACCGTGACCCGCTCGTTCCTCTTCCTCCTCGGCAGCGCGCGTGCGTGCGGCAACACCGAGATGCTGGCCCGGCTGGCAGCCGAGCAACTACCCGCCGCCACCGAGCAGCGCTGGCTGAACCTGACCGAACACCGACTGGCGGACTTCGTCGACGGCCGCCACGACGAGGCCAACCGGCCCCACCACGAGGCCGAGGAGTTTCTTCGACAGGCGACGCTCGCCGCCACCGACATCGTCATCGCCTCACCGCTGTACTGGTACTCGGTCTCCTCCTACACCAAGCGCTACCTCGACTACTGGTCGAGGTGGCTGCGCACCCCCGACCCGGACTTCAAGGCGCAGATGGCCGACCGGACCCTCTGGGGCGTGACCGCCCTGGCCCACCGCGAGGAGGAGGTGGCCGCCCCATTGGTGATGACGCTGAACCACTCGGCGGCCTACATGGGCATGCGCTTCGGGGGCGTCCTGCTCGGGAACGGCTCCCACCCGGGTCAGGTCCTCGACGACGAACAGGCGATCATCCGCGCGAAGACCTTCTTCGCCCAGGACGCACCGCTCGCCCGCTTCCCCTATCAGGAGGGCTGACCACCCCCGGGCCTTACGACCTCGGGGCACTAGCGTGCAAGCGACGCCCCCTATTGCTCCCCAGGTCGTTAGCCTCGGCGTTTCAGTTGGGGAACCTGCTTCATGCCGGCTGCCTCAAAGGCGCGAGCTTTCAACACGTTCACGCTGTGCGGGCGGGTGATGCCTTCCCCTGGACCGCCTGGCTGTGGCCTGCTGGACATATCCTCCGCGCGCACCGGTTCCGGGTCCGGTCTGCCCAACGTGCCGTGCCTGGCTTCACCCAGGTGTTCCGGGCGGGGTGTCGGTGAACGCTCGTGGCTCGGAGGGGAGAGGGCGCTATGACAGATCGGTACGCTGCGCTCCTGGAACAGGCGGCCGGGCATGCCCTGGCGTATTTGGGTGGGCTGGCGGAGCGGCCGGTCAAGCCGCTGGCGGACGATGAGGAACTACGCGGCCTGCTGGGCGGCTCGTTGCCTCAGGCGCCGGGAGATCCGGCCGAGGCGCTGGAGATGCTGGTCAAAGCGGTGGAGCGGGGACTGGCTCCGTCGGGCAACGGCCGCTATTACGGGTATGTGGTGGGCGGCACGCTGCCGGTGGCGATGGCCGCGGACTGGCTGACCTCCGCCTGGGACCAGAACTGCATCGTGCACGACGGTTCGCCGGCTACCGCGGTGGCCGAGGAGGTGTGCGCCGCCTGGCTGTTGGACCTGCTCGACCTGCCCCGGGGCGCGTCGGTGGCGTTCACCCCGGCCTGCACCCACGCTGAGCTGCTGTGTCTGGCTGCGGCCCGCCACAAGGTCCTGGCCGACCGCGGTTGGGACGTGGCGTCGCAGGGGCTGCGGGAGGCTCCGCCGGTGCGGGTGCTGGCCAACGCCGACACCCACTCCGCGGTCCTGCGCTGCCTGCAGGTCCTGGGGTTGGGCGGCAGTATCGAATATCTGGCCACCGATGACGAAGCCAGGATCCGGCCCAACGCCCTGCAGCGGGCACTGGAGGCCCATGCCGGGGTGCCGTTGATCGTCTGCGGCCAGGTCGGCGAGATCAATACCGGTGGCATCGACCGCCTGGCCGAGCTGTGCGAGCGCACCCACGAGGCGGGCGGCTGGGTCCACCTGGACGCCGCGATCGGCATGTGGGCGGCCGCATCCCCCCGGCTGCGGGGCGGCGTTCTGGCCGGTATCGAACGCGCTGACTCCTGGGCCGCGGACGCCCACAAGTGGCTCAACACCCCCTACGACTGCGGCGTGGCCTTCATCGCCGACTCCACCGCCCACCGCGCTGCCGTGCCGTTGACCGCCGACTACCTCAACACTGACGACGGCAGACGCCACCCCGCCCAATGGGGCCTGGAGATCTCACGCCGCTCCCGCGTCTTCCCCCTCTGGGCCGCCCTGCGCACCCTCGGTCGATCCGGCGTGGCCGAGCTGGTGGACCATTGCTGCGCCAATGCCCGGCTTTTCGCGGGCCTCCTGGCCGATGAGCAGGACGTCGAGGTGGTCAATGAGGTGTCCCTCAACCAGGTCCTGGTGCGCTTCCACCCCCAGGTCTCCTGCAACACGGGCGAGGGGGCTGGGGCGGCTGCGGACGCGCACACCGCCAAGGTAGCGGCGCTGTTCCGGGAACGGGGCCAGGGCTGGGCATCGAGCAGCCAGTGGCGCGGGCAGACCGTGCTACGCCTGTGCCTGATCAACTGGGCGACCACCGAGCACGATGTCCGGCGGGCGGCGGCCTCGCTGCTGGACTGCCACCGCACCCTGGTCCGCTAGCCGTGACCGCCGTACGCAGAGCCGTGGTGGCCGTGATTGGCGGCGGCGCCTGCGGCATCATGGCCTGCGCTGCCCTGGTCCGCGAGGCCGCCGCCACCGGCCGCACCGCTCTGGATGTGCACCTGGTGGAGAAGCAGGCCCGCCTGGGCGATGGGGTCGCCTACGCCACCCCGTACGACTGGCACCTGCTCAACATGCAGGCCGCCACGATGAGCGCCGCCCCAGATGATCCCGACGACTTCACCACCTGGCTGCGGGAACAGCCCCCCGCGGACAGCGCGCCGCCCGACGGCCTGCCGCACGCCTACGTGCCCCGTCACCGCTTCGCCGCCTACCTGCGCCACCGGTTCGCGGACACCGTACGCGCCGCTGAGCACGCCGGGATCCGGATCGAGGTACACCGCACAGAAATCCTCGACTGCCACCCCTGGGGCGACCGGCTCACCCTGGAGTGCGCCCACGGCATGAAGCTGCCCGCCGTCGACCGAATTGTGCTGAGCCTGGGTGACCTACCCAGCCCGGCCTACCGCGAGCTCACCGGACACCCGCGCTACCACCCCGATCCCTGGCAGCTCGGCGACAACATCGCGCCCGCCGCCACCGTCGGGGTGCTCGGCACCGGACTGACCGCCGTCGACGCCCTGGCCCAGCTGCACGCGACCGGCCACCACGGCCCCCTTCACTGTTTCTCCCGCAACCGCCCCTTCCCCACCGTCCAGCCCCCTGTCCTCACCTCCTACCGGCTACGCCACCTCACGCCCGAACGACTCGAACAACTCACTGCGGGCGGGGCCCGACAGCTGTCCCTGCCCCAGGTGGCCGCCCTGTTTCTGCAAGATTTCCAGGACGCCACCAATGGCGCGCTCGGTGCTGCCCAGTTACTGCACCGCGCCCGTACCCACGACGGCTTCGCTGCCGACATCGCAGAAGCCCAGGCCCACCACACCTCCTGGTACGAGGCCCTGGACGCCACCTCCCAGCTCGCCCCGTACCTGTGGCAGGCCATGAGCTCCCAGGCCAAGACCGACTTCCTGGCCCGGTACCACAGCTTGTGGGCGATCTGGCGCCACCCCATGCCCCTGCCCAACGCCCGACGCCTCCACCACATGCACCACACCGGCCAACTCCACTGGCACACCGGCATTCAGAACATCGCCGCCGGGCACAACGGCGGCTTCGAAGCCCACTGCCACCACGACGACCGGCACCGCACCTGGCACATCGACCACCTCATCAACGCCACCGGCACCAGCTACCAGCCCTGGCTCACCGCGAGCCCCCTGCTCACAGCCCTGCTGGACCGCGGCGCACTCGCTGCCCATCCCCTCGGCGGCATCGACGTGGACTTCCACACCCTCCAGGCCACCCCGAAAGCAGACCAACGTCTGTACTACATCGGCCCCCTCACACGCGGCGTCCACTTCTACACCAACGCCATCGAAACCAACCTCGCCAACTCCGCCCGCATGGCCACCCACCTCATCCGCGCCCTCCCGCCGTCCCCAGCGGAGCGACCCGCACCAATGGCACGGTGAGCAATGCGACGATGCCGTGGCCTGAAACGGACGCGGCGCCCCTCAAGTGCATGGCCGTGGGTGAACGAGCGAAGGAACGTGCCCAACGTGGACAGGGCCCGCATCTCGTGGAAGGCCACGGGCATCGCACCGTGCCGCAGCCGCTCGACATCGTCGATGCTGTCCGCCTCGGCGCACATCGCTGCCACCAGCGACATCACCTTTGCCACCGGGTTCGCCCCGCCGCTGTTATCCGCACCCTCGATCCGTACCGCCGCTGCGGCCGGTTCCGAAAGCCGTCCCCGCTCGGCAAGACGCATCACAGGGACCAGCCCGGCATCCGCCACCAGATTCGGCTCGTCGAACACGACAGAAACTGCTGAAGCGGCATGGGAAGATTGCATCTCGCGGATGTTCTCTCGACCTGTGGAAATGGAACCCTACAAGTCCCATCATCCCAGGCCAGAGGGCATCCGCGCCCTCACGTCCAGGCTCTGGACCAGCAATTGATCGGTGGATCGAGGCTAACGAGTTGGTGCGGCGCGGTTCCCCGGTGCTTGACTGCCTGGCAGCCGGCCCGCTCACGCGCCTCCCGCGTTGCGGGCGATCACTCGGTGACCTCCTCGGGCGCGGTGGCAACCTGCTTGGGGCTTCCGAGTGCCACGGAGTTGCGGACGCGAGGTGTACAGCGTCGTCCTGCTGACGTCCAGCAGCTTTGCCATGGAGGTGACCGACTGCGCTGGGTCCTCCATGAGTTGTAGCGCGTAGGCGATCTTTTCGGGGGGCATGCGGGAGGGGCGGCCGAACTTCACGCCGCGGGCCTTGGCGGCGGCGATGCCGTCGCGGCTGGCTTCGTTGATGATCTCGCGGACGAACTGGGCGATGGCCCCGAAGATGTGGAAGACCAGGCGGCCGGCGGGGGTGCTGGTGTCGATCTCCTCGTTCAGGGATCGCAGGGCGGCGCCGCGATTCTTGATGACCTTGACGATTTGAATGAGGTCTTCGAGGTTGAGTCCGAGCCGGTCGAGGGACAGGACGACAAGGGTGTCACCCGGTTCGAGGTCGGCGAGGATCTTGGTCAGCTCGGGCCGGTCGGCGTTCTTGCCGGATGCCTCGTCGAGGTAGAGCGGGTTGATGCAGCCCGCATTCTTGAGGGCGCGGGTCTGCCGGGCGAGGTTCTGGTCCTTGGAGCTGACGCGCCCGTATCCACGGAGGACGCCCTGGCGCACTTCGGTGGCCCCGTCCTCATCCTGCGGGGTGTATGGGTCGGCTTCGAAGAGGTCTTCATCGGGGATGGGTTCGGCCTCGGGTAGCACAAGTGTCGTAGCCACAACGCTAATTGCACGGAAACCCCCCTTGCGAGGTGGGCAGTTAGCCGAACTATCCGGACGGGGTTTCTGAACAATTCTCCGACCCGAATGCCCGGTTCGAGACCCCCGCCCGAGAACCATCGTTAGTTGGGCAGTTAAGGTCGGCGCCCCGGCCCTGCAACGTGCGGCGGCCTCTGGGTACCCGCGGGGGCCTTTGGTGCAGCTGCCCGGTGTTGGGATGTCGGGGCGACTGAGAGGCCGACAGCGGTCGAACTGGCGCCCCTAGGGCTTATTGCTACTGGCCCGTGCGTCCGGGATGACCTGCGGCGAGTGAACACCCGTAGTAGTGCTTGGCCCAGTCCCTGTTTGGGATCAGCCGGTCGCCTTCCGCCGGAGCACGGCGGGCCGGTCCTGCCAGGCGTTCACGGCCTTGATGAACTCCTCCGTGGCGCGCTCGAGGTCCGCGAGGAGCTGTTCCTTTTCGGCACGCAGGATGCAGGGGTGGCCGTGCTGGTCGAGAAGATCTTCGATGTCCTTGCCGGTGACGAGGTCGCCGGTGGTGCCGTCGGTGAGACTGGCGATGACGTTCGCGTAGGCGTCGATCGTCTTGATGACAGCCTGTGTGTCCTCGGGCGCGCAGGAGTCCAGGTCGGTGAACCTCTTCAACGCCCCGTAGACGCTAAGTGACGCGTCGACCTCTTGGCAGCATCCGCCGTCGGCGTGGAGCTTGCGTTCGTGGCGGGTGCACCACCGCTCCTGCTCGTCGGATTCGATCTGCGTGCGGTCCACGAGCCTTTGCCAGGCGCTCAGGGAGACGCTGATGACGCTGATCCTTGCGGCGTGGCGGTACGCCGGTTCGGCGGCCGTGGCCAGATGACGGGGGCCGGTCAGGCGTAGGCGGCGCCATGCGTGATCAAGATCGGCGGTTCGGGGGGTGTCGGTGGCGTCGTAGAGCCGAGAAGGGATTCGTGCTGGCGTTCGATCTGGGCTTCGCGCCAGGAGGTTGTGGCGGTGAGGCGTACGCCACGCAGGGCGATGCCGGCGCCGATGAGAGCGATGATGGCGCCGACGGCGGCGCCGAGGCCGGTGGATATGAGAATCCAGGCGGGGGTATCTGCGGGTGGCTGC
>NZ_JBFAIP010000156.1:0-10052 GCF_040654775.1 Streptomyces sp. NPDC050636 | reverse complement strand
GTACTGCAGGGGGGACCCTGTGGGAGAGTAGGACGCCGCCGAACAATTTTTGATAGTGGGGAAGCCCCGCACCTTATGGTGCGGGGCTTTTCTGCATTCCGGATCCGTTCGCCCCTTCCGTTACACCGATCTGGTCCCCCTGCCACCCCACGTCCTGGAGACAGTCGAACGCCATGTCCACCGGCTGGAGTGTGACGCGCTGGTCTTCACCACGCTCACCAAGGGCCGGGCCGGCCGCCGTCTCAATGACGGCAACCGGCGACGCCAGACCTGGTGGCCGGCCGTCGACCACGCAGCGGTACGCGCGCCTGCAGCCGGACGCGCACAAGGCTGTGCTCGGCGCCTGGGAGCGGCTGGATGTCCCGCTGACCATCACCGCATGACTCCGCATGAGTGTTCCTCTGCCCTGTCCTGAACGGGACAGGGCAGAGGTGTCTGCACCCGCCGTGCGATGGGGATGGCCGCCTGCGTGCGGCACCGAGTGGGGCGCGGTGGTCGTCGGCACCCTGCACCCGGCTCCGGCAAGATCCGTGCGCTCGCTTCTGACTGACCATCACGCAACCTTGCTGTATGCCACTTTGTGGGCGTGGGTAGATTTGCCGCTCCGGACACGAGGGCCACAGACGGGGGGACTGGCACGTGGGCTGGCGCGAGGAGATCGCCACGGCGCTCGGGGAGTGGATCAACGTGGAAGGCGGTGCCGGCAAGCAGCCCCGCTGGCAGCGCATCGGTCGGGCGGCACGCACCGGCGACGCCGGCCAGTACGCCGTCGACCTCCGTGGCTCCGACATCGGGCCCGATCAGCTCGACAGCCTGCGGCTTGCCGGACCGGAGAACGATGGCGTTGAGACGAACGGCTTCGCGGTCTCGGAAATGGTCCAGAACGGTTCCCTGCTGACTTTACGGGTGGCCGAGTTCGCCGACGTGGCCGACCCGCATCTGTGGATGCTGAAGCAGCCGCCCACCTTCCTCATCGAGGCCCTGCGTGACGGCATTTCCGGCCTCGGTGAGCACCCTCTGGCGGCAGCCCTGGCGGCCGGCCGCATCGGCGGAGCACCGGCCCACGAGGCAGACCCGCCCGGATTCCACCCCGCTCAAGGTGACGCCTACCGGGCCTGCCTCGGCGAGGGGGTATACCTGGTGTGGGGCCCTCCGGGTACGGGGAAGACGTCCGTCCTGAAGCGCGCCATCGGCGATCTCATCGCAAGGGGCGACCGGGTACTGCTGGTCTCGGCCACGAACATCGCCGTGGACAATGCTCTGCTCGGAGTGGTGCGGGCCAAGCAGCACAACCCCGGCGACATCGTCCGGGTGGGCCCACCGCATCTGCGGGAGGTGGCCGAGGACGCTTCGGTGTCGCTGCCGCTGATGGTCAAGACGCGCTTAGCGGACACGGCTGCCTTGCGCAGCACTCTCGAAGCCGAGCTCGTCGCGATCAAGCACCGAGCCGAACAGCTGGCCACCCTGGACAGCAGTCTGGCCGGATTCGATTCCTCTGCCTACTTCGCAGCGCTGAAGCTGCTCCGCACGCCCGGTGAGGATCTCGCGTCGGCGCGGTCGCGAGAGGAAGCTGCCAGTCGACGTCTGGCTGACTCCGAGACGATGTTCCGGGACGCATTGTCCGAGGCCGAGACGGCCGCGGCCCGCGACAAGGCTGCGGAGCCGTCGCGGGCGCAGTGGCGCCAGGTCGACCGGCTGTCTGAGGAAGTGGTCCAGGTACGGAAAGCAGCAGAGCTCCGTGAGGCGGCTGCGCTGCTGGCAGAAGGCGCCTGCGATCCCCTGCGCCAGGAGCTGGAGGGAATAGAGGGCAAGGGCTCTGTGAAGAAGTGGCGTCTGCGCGAAAGGGTCGGCGAGCTGCAGCGGCAGCTGGCCGACGCCGAGCAGGCTGCCGCGTCCGCCAAGCAGTCGGCGACCGAGGCCCGCGCCACGGCCACCACCCACATCGCGGCCCTCGGCGCTCAGATCACAGCCCTGGTTGACACCATCGCGCTCACTCGGGAACAGGCCGCCGACCTGGCGGCCGACGTCAAGGCCCGGCTGGCGGCAGAACAGCAGGCCGGACGCCGCTACGACAGTGGCAAAGAGGACAAGGCCCGGGCGGCGGAGGCCGCGGAGCGGGCTCAGCAGGCCAGCGACGTGGCGGAGCAGGCCGAGCAGCAGGGTTGGCCGGCCCGGTTCGACCTGGCCCGCCGACTACGCCCGGCCGTAGCCGCCGACTCGACCCGGCAGCGTGCGCTGGAGAAGCAATACCAGGAAGTCCAGGAGGAGTACGAGCGCCTCGCCCGCGACGCCCAGAGCGAGATCATCAAGGGTGCCAAGCTGGTCGCCACGACCCTGGCCCGGTTCCGCACGAACCGGGCGGTCTTCGAGGGCCCGTACGACGTCGTCCTCGTGGACGAGGCAGGCGCAGCCACCCTGCCCGAAGTTCTGCTCGCCACGGGCAAGGCCGGACGGACCGCGGTCCTTCTCGGGGACTTCATGCAGCTGGGCGCGGTCATGCCGCCCGAGCTCAAGGGACACGATCGCGCGGACATCAAGCGCTGGCTGCTTCCGGACGTCTTCCAGCACTGCGGGATCGCAGAACCGTCTGACGCCCAGGCCCACCCGAACTGCGTCACCCTCACCCAACAGCACCGTTTCGGCCCCGCCGTTATGCAGTTGGCCAACGGCCTCGCGTACGGCGGAGTGCTCGGCGGAGGCAGCCAGACACAGGCAGCACGCCCGACCGACGACCCGGAGATCGTGCTGATCGACACGGACGGGCTGCACGAGCTGGCCAGGGCGCACCTGACCGGAAGCCGCAGCGGCTGGTGGCCGGCGGGCTCACTGATCGCGCGGGCGCTGGTGGAGCTGCACCGCGAGCTGGGTGAGGAAACGGGCATAGTGACGCCCTACCGCGTCCAGTCCGACGCCACCCTGGAGGCCCTGCGGGACGTCGAGGGCCCGGGGGGAGGCGTGCTGGCGGAGGTCGGCACCGCGCACAAGTTCCAGGGCCGGGAGTTCGACATCGTCGTCTTCGACACGGTGGAGGGCGGGGTGGGCAGCCGCGAGCTGTGGATGGCCTGCGCCCACCTACAGCCGGCGGCCAGCAGCTGGCCCCGGGATGGCGTCCGCCTCTTCAACGTGGCCGTCACCCGGGTCAAGACCCGTCTGTACGTCATCGCCAGCGGCGAACGAGTCAAGAACGCGAAACCAGGAACGGCTCTGGCGCAGCTCGCGGCGCTCATCGGTACCCGGCGCGGCGTGCGGGTCCTCCAGGCCAAGACCCTGATCACCCCACCGACCACGCCGCCCACGTTCCGTGGAGAGTTCGGCACCGCGCTCGCCGAGGTGCTGAGCCGGCATGTCGAGGTGACGGAGATCGACGACGAACGCGACTTCTACCGCACGTTCACTGAGGAGATCCGCCACGCACGACGGTCCCTGTGGCTCTGGGCACCCTGGGTGGCGAAGCGGGTCAGCTCCCTGCTGCCCGAGCTACGTACGGCGGCGGACCGTGGAGTGCGGATCAGTGTCTTCATTCGCGATGACACCGACCAGCTTCAGAAGAAGCCGGCCAACCAGAAACTCATCACTGACCTGAGAACCGTTGCGCATGTGGTCGTACCGATGAACGTCATGCACCAGAAGATCGCAGTCATCGACGAGCGGACGGTCATGCTCGGCAGCCTCAACGCCCTCTCGCAGAGCTGGACCCGTGAGGTCATGCTGACGATGCGGGGTGCGCACTTCGCCCGGAAGCTGCTGGAACACGAGCACGCGGCGGTCTTCGCGGCTCCACCCCGCTGCGGGCGCTGCAATGGGGGAGAGATCGAGATCCGCCGCAGGCAGAATGGCACCTGGGTCTGGCGCTGCTATGCCCCCGCCTGCAAGACCACGCCGAGGGGCGGGACGAACGCCTGGACTCAGAACATCCGCTTGGGGCGGGGGCGCTGAGAGGCTTTTCATGACTGTGTGAATGGTCCGTCATCGCCTCAAGGGGCGGGTCGTGGTCGTGAGTTGCGCAGACGTCCTGGGCTCGAAGGGGGCCGGGGTGCCTCGTCGAAGACGGGGACGATGCGGGTACTCCGGGGGGCTCGGGCAGGCTGGCTGGGCAGGAAGCCTGTCAGCGAGAGCACCGACGGTCGTCCGGGCTGACGCGGCGGCAGGTGTACGGGCTTGCAGCAGTCCGCAGCGGTGTCGTCGCTTGTCCGTCGTGACGCTCATTTGACGCTCCACGCCTCTGATGGGCCGTGACGGAACCGAAAATGTGCCTCTGACCTGTTCATTGCCTGACCTGCGGGTTTACATGGTGTGCATTATGTGTGCTGTGGGCGTTACGGGCGATATCCTGACGCAGACTCGCCACACGTTCTGACGGATTGCCAGCTCCCTGATCGCGCAGGTCACACCAGGCGTCACGCCTGCGTCCCGAGGTTTGGCACTACGAGTCTTGACTGTTTGCTGCCAGGGGTGGTCAAGGCCCGTGGCGGCGACGGCCGACCGTAAGCGCCGCTGGACAGCTCGAAAGTAAGCACAGACGGTCACTTCAGTAGCAGGGCCGTACGGGCTCAAGCCGTGCAGGAACGGCTTCAGATCGTCGGCGCGAGGTTCAGGGATGTCCGGCAGACGGAGGGTCCCGTTGAGCGGGTTCAGGCGTCGCACATGGCTTTCGGCCTAGATGATCCACGCCTCGGCGTGCTGCCTCCAGGTCGGCCGGCCTCTTGCGTCCGCGGCTTCGCCTCGGAGTCCCACTTCCTGCACGATCTCGGCAAGTTGGTCTTCAAGGGAGCGCGCGGCCGTGTCGGCCCACTCGCTGGCCCGGTGCGGCTGGCCGCCGCTGTGGACGATCCGTAGCCGATCGGCAGGGGAGTAGTCGAACCGCGGCACGTGTTTCCTGTCCACGTCATTCCGAGAACGCGTCGCCTCGAGTACATGGCGATCCTGGAGCCGGTGCGTGAGGACTCCTGAGCCACCTGTTCTCGGCAGTGACTGAATGGTTGGCGCCTCCGAGGAGGACCGAGGTGTTGCCGGGCCCAGAGATGATGCCTCGTGATCAGTACGGCGTGATCCAGCCACGAGCGCCGCAGTTCCGGCCGACAGCCGTGGCGATGTTTTCGGCAGGCCGGGCTTTACCTAAGATCACCACAACCGAATTGCGGCCCGACGGGCTTCCTCAACAGGACATGCCCCCACCCGCACGAGTCACTCGTGCCCTGGGGGAACCACTTCGTGTCCATGCTCCTGCTGAAACTTTCGGCGCAGGATCTGCTCACTCTCGATTCGCGTGATCGGATGGTGCCGCACCTTGCTGCTCGGTGGCGGTACTTCCGGGGAGCGGACGCCTCGGAATCGGAGCGTTCCGCATGGGCGGAGAGTCTGGTGAGCCTCGCGAACGACCTGGTCGCGGCGGAACGCGGGAACGTGGAGATGATCGTCGAGTGTGCCGCCACGCTCGATGAGGCGGTCTGCCCCGGTGACCCCCGCCTCATCGACGTCGTTCTGGTGGGGCGCCATCCAGAGCGTCACGTGCCCTCCGTGCAGTTGGTCGAGTTGAAGCGGTGGTCGACGGTGAGCCGGGTGGAACGGGCGACCGCGGATCTGTTGCACGTGCCGGGCATCAAAGAGGAGAAGAAGCACCCGGCGCAGCAATTGGGCGCCTATTACGAGGCGTTCACGAGCGCTCGCGGCCCGTTTCAGGGTGCCGACTTCGAATGCGGCGGTTTCGCCTACCTGCACAACGCCACCGACGACTCCGTGCGGACCCTGATCGACGTGGACGCACCGACAGGCTCGTACGCCCGCATATACACGAGTGATCGGCGCGAGCAGCTGCTCTCCGACCTCAGGAAGAACTTCGCCGAGCAAGGCGCGGCCTCCGTGGCCGAGAGGATGCTGCAGAGCATGGGGCTGCGCAACACCCCGCTGCTCGACGCCATGATCTGGTCCCGAGGCGCAGACACCGTCTTCACCCTGCGCGGGCGGCAGAAGGAGGTCGCCGACCAAGTGCTGGAGACGGCTTCGAAGGTTCTGCCGGACCCCCGGCGCCCCGCCTTGGTGCCGGACGAGCGGCGTGTGGTCTTCCTCGTGACCGGTGGCGCGGGAACGGGAAAGAGCGCGATCGGCCTGCAGATCAAGGCAGAGTTGGAGGCCCAAGGCCGTACGGTCAACTACGCCAGTGGCAGCCGGGCCTTCAACGGGGCCCTTCAAGAGCACGTCGGCTACGGAGATCGGCAGTTCAGGGAGACGTTCACCTACTTCAGTAACTTCGTCACCCCACCCGACCCGCTCTTGGACGTGCTGATCTGCGATGAGGCACATCGTCTCCGAGACCAGTCGACCAGCCGATTCTGGAAGCCCGAGGACTGGGGCACGGGCCCACAGGTGGACGAACTCCTCGCGGCGTCCCGCCTGACGGTGTTCTTCCTGGACGAGAGCCAGTCAGTGCGACCGAACGAGGTCGGTACCGTTGATCTGATCAAGGACGCGGCCGAACGTCACGACGCCCGAATCGTTCCGTACAAGCTGCGGGAACAATTCCGATGCGGTGGCAGTGACGCCTATGTCCGCTGGGTAAGGGCGCTGCTCGATGTGACGGACGAGGAGCCCGGTAAGTGGCGACCGGACGGACTGATGCACATCGAAGTGGCGGACACCCCGGAGGAGCTCGAACAGATCATTCGTACAGAAGCACTTGCCGGTGCATCCGCGCGCATGGTCGCCGGCTACTGCTGGCCGTGGACGAAGCCGCTCGGCAACGAGCGACGGCTGGAGGCCGACGTCCGCATCGGTGGGTGGCACCGACCGTGGAACGCGGACAGCGAAAGCTTCTGCGAGGACGAGGCGCCGCCGTCGAGGATCTGGTCCGTGCATGAGAACGGCCTCGGCCAGATCGGCTGTGTGTACACCGCGCAGGGCCTCGAATGGGACTGGTGCGGTGTGATCATGGGTGAGGACATGGTGCGCCGTGATGACCGGTGGGTGTTCCGACGGGGCAAGGAACGCAAGACAGCGGAGCCGGGCATCAAGCGGGTCGCCGAGCCGGGTTCGTTCGATCCGAAGGTGAAGGCCGGCAGCGTCGACGACGAGGGATTTGCGCGCCTCGTCCGGCATGCTTATCACGTGCTCATGACCCGGGCCAGCCGCGCCACGGTGCTCTATTCCACGGACGAAGAGACCAGGCACTATCTCAAGGAACTCGTCGGCAAGGTCGAGATCCACGGATTGCGTCCCACCTGGGAGAACCTGCCGGTGGAGGCGCGCAAGCCGCATCTGCCCCGGCCGGGCAGAGGACGGGGCAAGGGAAGACGTCGGAAGGGTGCGGGGTCGCAGGCACCTGATCTGCGGCTGTTCTGAGCAGCGCTGTTGAGTGAGGTGGCGGGCTCACCGGGCCCACCACCAGCCTGCCCTAGAAGAGCAGACTTGCAACCGCCACCAGGGCCGTCACCAAGAGATTGGAGACGACTGCGGCGGCGATCTCGATCAGGATCGCTCGGATCCGTTCACGACGCGCAGGCTTGTACTCGACCGAGGTCATGGCCACTCCAAAGCAGTGAGATCGGAATGGCAGGGGGACGCCCTACCGGGCATCCACGCTCGCGTCGCGTGTCACCACACGACGGGCACAACCATTCGTCACCCAAAGCTCGTTGGGGCGAGCTCAGGAACCGCAGCCGCGTACCCTCCGGGAAGGTGCGCAGCCCGATCATGCTATCTCGTGAGTCGGTCCCAGGCGGTGGGGTTTTCGCGGTGGCACGCGCCCGCACGGTCTTGGTGGGACTTCGGGCGCCGTCGAGGGCTAGAGCGCCGGAGGGATCAGCGAGCGGAGCTTCTCGCGGGTTTCCGGGTCCGTCGAGTAGACGATCGTGCCGATCATGCCCCGGGTCAGCAACACCTTGTACGTGTTGCGGACGAGGCGGTCGACGTCCTCGTCCGGGGTGGCCTTGGTGAAGGACGGGTCCTTGGAGGCGCTGCGGTCCACCACCCATCGGTCCGTACGCCAGACGAGGTCCGGACCCATGATCACGCCGGACCAGTCGTACTCGAAGCCCTGCGCGGTGTAGACGCATCCGATCTGTTCGAACCCGGCCGGGTCGGTGGCCCAGAGGGGCGCCGGTGGGGCGCCGAGCAGGGCGCGGTCGCCGTAGAGGTTCCACGGCCTGGCCCAGTCGCCGATGACCACATCGGCGGGCAGGGTGTGCATGCTGGAAGTGATCTTCGTCGTCCACTTCCAGCAGTAGCCCGCGGACATGCGCGCGCCGTAGCCTTGGGCCCGTCGGGAGGCCAGGAGGTCCTCCAACTCCTGCGGGCTGTCGGCGGTCAGAAGCCGTACTTTGTCGTCCGGCTCCCACACGGTGGGCGCGTTGCCTTCGAGTCCCAGCAGGTCGACCACCCACCGCAGGTAGGCGTCGCTGCCACCGCACCGGAATTGGCTGTCGAGCCTCACCACCGTGCAGTCCAGATCCTGTTCGGCCGCGGCCGCCTGGATCTGCTCCACGGTTCCCATCTCGCCCGGGCGCACCACCTGGTGCTGGTCCAGCAGGAACACCGGAACCCGCGCGGCGTCCATCAGCTCTGCCACCTGTGGCCGGCCGGTACGCAGAGTCGCCTTGGTGTAGCGGTTGGCGGAGGTCTTGCGGAGGCGGTGCGCCTCGTCGCACACCAGCACGTCGAGGTCGTTCGGCTCCGCCTCCATAAAGCTGTTGAAGTAGCGGAAGAGCCGCTGGACCTCGGGCTTGCGGGCACCGGCGATCTTGCGCATCGTCTTGGTGAAGGACTGCGAACCGGTGGCGTGCAGGGCGGGCACCCCGCGCCGGTAGAGGTCGCCCAACAGGGAGAGGGCGATCACGCTCTTGCCGGAGCCAGGGCCGCCGGCCACGACGACGACCTGCTTGCGGTTGGACCGCCGGGCCTGTCGGACCGCCGACATGACCGTTTCGTAGGCGAGCCGCTGTTCGTCCAGCAGCACGAACTGCTCCCGGTTGCGCACCTCTTCGGCGGCAACGGCCATCAGTTGCCGCGACGGCCGGACCTTGCCCTGCAGCAGGGCGTCGGCTGCCTCGGCACCCGGCTTCGCCGCCAGCCTGGAACGCAGGTAGCCGAGGAAGGCTCCGCGCTGGTCGCCAGTGAACATCCGGCCCCGATCGTCCTCCTTGACGGCGCGGAGCCCCGCCACTCCGAAGTCGGTCGCATTGTGCAGGTAGGCCACCCCTGCGACCGACTCCGGGATCCGTTCCAACGCTCCGTTGAACGAGATCAGGTAGTTGCAGTAGCCGCGCACCTGCTCTATCGGGTTGAGGACCGGATCCGGATAGGCGTCGATGCGGCACAGCAGCGGATCGTCCTCCTCCGGGTAGGCCTCACTCCACTGCTTCAGCTCGACCACCACGTACGAGGGCGCTCCGGTGCTCGGATGAACGCCGGCAAGTATCACGTCCGCACGCTTGCTGGTCAGGGGCAGCCCGTACTCCAGCAGCATCTCGACTTCACCGAGCCCGGCTTCGACCAGTGCGTTGGTCAGCGCGGGGATGCTCCGCTCCCAGGAACGCACCTCCGACGGTTGGGGCCGGTGGCGGTGCTTGTGCAGGAAGTTCTCGGTCAGGAGCTTTGCCAGCCGTCCTTCAAGGTGGGTGCGGTTGGCCAACGACGCCGCGGACTCACGGAACAGCAAGGAAATGCCCCCAGGCAGCACGAAGTAGCTCGTGCGGGTGGGGGCATGTCCTTCAGGTCCACGGAAGTGGCACGGAAGCCCGTCGGGCCGCTGAGATGGTTCTCGCCATCCTAGAACAGGACGTGGATCATGCCCCCAGAGCTGGTCAGCAGCCTCGTACGTGGGGAACTGGTGACGCTCCTCTGACGCACGCAGCTTCCGTGTATCGATAGGAGGACTCTGACCTGTGGCTTGGCTCAGCTCCTCACTTGTCGAAAGAGTTCCTGGGGACACATCACGTGGGTGCGTGGCGACTTTGGAGCTGGCGAGAAAGAGCCGGCGGTGTGCCGCAGGATGGGTCCTGCGGCGGGGCGGGTGTCCGGGCCGGGGGTCCGGGGGTCGTCCCCCGGGTGAGGGCGGTCTG
>NZ_JBFAIP010000155.1:0-10422 GCF_040654775.1 Streptomyces sp. NPDC050636 | reverse complement strand
CTGCCAGGTTCCGAACGCCCGCTGACGTCACGGCGTTCCTCGCGAACAACAGCCCCACGGAGATCAAATCAGCATGTTGATTCTCTGCGAGCCCTAACGAACTCGTGCATAGTTGGCGGCGCGGCGTCGAGGACATCGGTAAGGCCCGATGTTCACCTCTGCTGAGCCGAGCCAGGTCCGTGGTCTGCTGATGGGACAGCAGACCGGCGACGGCTTGGACGGAGTGGCTCATGTGCTCGCGATGACCAAAGCGGCGGGCCAGGGCTCGCCATGATCGTCTCCTGTCTGCCCTGTACGAACTTCGCCCCCGACGTGGTGCGTTCCCTGCTGGAGCGGTATATGGGCGCCCTGGTCCCCGGCGGGCCCTGGTCCCCGGCGGGCATCTGACCTTCTTCGGCTATCTCGGCACGCTGTCCCCAGAGGTGTGCACGCGTCGCGGACTCGGATTCTTCCGGTAGACGATGACGCCCGGCGACCTGCTGACGACGGTGCCGCCACCGGCCGCGTACCTTGTGATCACGGCGCTGGTGGCGCTCGAGTCGGTGTTCTTCCTCGGCCCCTTCGTGCCCATCCTCGGACTGCTGCTGGTCGCGGGCGGCCTGGCGTTCGCGGGCACACGGTCCCGGTCTCCGTCCACCAGCGTCCAGCACGCCGCCACGTCTTTCGGCGGCCCTTCCTGCCGCGCGCCCGGCCTTCCCTCAGCGAGCCTCGTTCGATGAGCCAACCGAGGGGTCCGAGATCACGAAACGCATCCATCTGATGACGCGGAAGCCACCTGCTGGTCATCTCGCGGATGTGGGGCGGAAGGGTGAGGCGGCGCTCAGTTTCCGGGCTGCTCGGACAGTAGCGCCAACCGGATCAGCTCCGCCTGGGTGCGGGCGCCGGATTTCGCCCGGATGCGGCGGAGGTAGCCGTCGACGGTGTGCACGGAGATGCCGATACGGCGGGCGGTTGCGCCGTAGGTGTGACCGTCGGCGATGTACTGGAGGACCTGCTGTTCGCGATGTGACAGTACGGGATGTGACGAGCCCGTCGCGGTGCGCGGTGTGTCGTGCATGGCTGTTCCTTCTGGCCGGGCGGGACCTGGTGTCCACGCTCATATGCAGGAGTCACGGGGTGCCTGGCCGCCAGCACTTTTCTGCGGGCGTTTTCCGTTGTTTGTTTCCGCGGCGCCCGTAGGGGCGGCATGACGAGCTGCCTCGTTGTACGTTTTGGCGTGATTCGCGGCTGGAGTGGTCCGGTAAGGGTGGGTGAGCCGGTGTGGAAGCCGCCGACCGAAGACGCGTGACGACCACCTGTCCGTCACCCCGCCGAGACGTGGGAGGCCGCGTTCCTTCTTCGGCCTTTCGCTCACGCCGTGGCTGCAGCATCGTGCGCCACGAGTCCGGCGGCACCGCGCTGACCGGGACGCTGAGTGTTGGTGAGCGGAGCGTAGGCCTGCGTGACATCCACCGCGCTGGTCTGATCGCCGTCCTGGCCAGAAGCCCGACAGCCCGACAGCAACCAACCGGGGATGTTCTGCGCGCACTTGACGAGACCAAGCGCTGCGGCAGCATCGTGGCTGTGAACCCGCCGCCGAGGCCGGGCTCATCGCTTCCAGCGCCAGCGGAAAACCGCGCGTGAGCTGCGGTGTCCGTGGCCGTTGTCCGCTCTCGTCGATTGGTGAGGACTTGTTCCTTGCTGCGTGCTCAGCTCGGCGCCTCCGCGGCCGGTTGCGGCCAAGTGGCGTGGCGCAGCCGGACGGGGCCAGGGTGAATCAGCCCCGCCGCAATGCGCGCCGCATGTGCCTGGCTGCCTGGCGTGTGGTCAGTTCTTCTGCTGCCTGGTGCGGCGATTGCGATGCACCCGCCAGGCCACCAGACCGGCGAGGGCCGCTGCCGCCATGCCGAGGGGCGTCGTGATGAACTCGCGTACGCGGTCGAGTGAGAACCACGAGGCGGGCTGGTTCGTCGTTTGGTCCAGGCTGTCCTGGTCGGTCGGGTTGCTGCCGCGGGACGGGTCGCCGGGGTGTCGCCTGGACTCCGGTGCTCCTGAGGAACCTGCGGAGGTGCCGGCTGCGCCCCGGGAGCCGGTTTCGCCTGTGGATCGGCTGTCTTTGCTGTCGGATCGATCGCCGCCGGACGGGCGTTGACGGTCTTGTCCACCGCTGCCCGCGCTGCCTTCGCTGCCCTGGCTTCCTGAGGTTCGTGCGCCTCCTGCCGCGCTTCCTTCGCTGGTGGAACTGTTGCCGGTCTCGGATCCACCGCTGCCGCCGCTGCCTGTGGAGTCACCGCCATCGGTTCCGCCGCCGTCGGTGGACCCGCCACCCGTGGACCCGCCCCCCCGTGGACCCGCCGCCGTTGGAGTCGCCTGCGCCGGTCGAGCCGCCACCCGGCGCATCGCCGCCGCCTGGGCCGACGGGGCGGACTGGGTGGGCCGGGACCAGCGGAGGCCGCGAGGGGTTGCGCGTGCCAGATCCGGAGGAGGACGACGGGTCCCGGTGGTCACGGCTTCCCAACCCCGCGGAGGACGAGGGGTTTTGGCGGTGGTCACGGTCTCCTGTCACGACGCATGAGGCCTCCTTCTTCGGTGGGGCCTTGCGCCCCGCTCGTATGCGGGAGCCGACCGGGCCGGGGACCGACAGCCTGTTCAGCGGATTTCTCGAACCACTTGATAGTCAGCCCTGATCGAAGTCGATGGTGACCTTGTCTGCGACGGGAAGGGTGCGGCAGGCGAGGACGTATCCAGCGTCGATGTCCGCCGGTTGCAGTGCGCAGGGGGCGAGGAGGCGTACCTGGCCGCTGGTCACCTTTGCGCGGCACGTTCCGCAGACGCCCTCGCGGCAGGAGTGCGGCAGATCCAGTCCGGCGTGAAGCCCGGCGTCGAGCACGGTGTGCGGGGCGGGAACCGTGACGGTGGTGTGGACGCCGCGGTCGATCACATGCACCCGAGCCGTGCGTGCGCCCGCCTCGTCGTACGGTCGCTGCCTCCCGCTCGGAGCGGGGGTGTCTTGCCGGTGCCCGGAAAACCGCTCGGTATGGATGTGCTGCGGCGCCAGTCCAAGCTCCGTCAGGGCCGCGCGTATGTCGGCGATGAGGCCCTCCGGCCCGCTCAGGAACGCTTCGCCGAGGTCGTGGGTGAGGGCCAGTACGTCGGCGAGTTCGCGGATCTTCGCGCCCGTGAGCCGTCCGCGCAGCAGCGGGTCCGGGCAGTGGCCGCGGCTGTGTACGTGAATGACGCGCAGGCGGTCACCGTATGTGCACGACAGGAGTGCCAGTTGCCCGCGGAAGATCGTCGATTGGCTGTCGCGGCTGCCGTAGACCAGAGTGCAGCGGCTGTGTGATTCGACGGCGAGGACGCTTTTGACGATGGAGATCACGGGTGTGATGCCGCTTCCGGCCGCGATGGCGAGCAGGTGACGTTTTTGGAGCGGGTGAAGGTCTGTGGTGAACCGGCCGCGTGGGGGTGCGATGTCGACCTGGTCGCCTGTGCGCAGGCGGGTGTTGATCCAGGTGGATACCTTGCCGCCTGAGTGCTGTTTGACCGCGATGCGCAATTCCCCGTCGGCGATGCCGCTGGAGATGGAGTACGGGCGCAGGGCCTCGTTACCGTCGAGGACGGCACGCAGTGTGAGGTGCTGACCGGGCCGGAAGCGGAACGCGGCCGTCAGCTCGGCGGGGATGTCGAAGGCGAGGGACACGGTATCCGGGGTCTCTTGTCGTATGTCGGTGATGTGGAGCCGGTGGAAGCCGGGGACGGTGGGGGGTGCGGCCGGCCGTGGGTGGCGGGAGGGCCGGAGCCGGGAGAGGGTCCGCGCGATGCGCCGGCCTGCGTGCAGCCGGTGGGCCACCAGGAGGCCGAAGGCAGCGCCGGTGACCGTCGCGGTCCAGCGGGTGAGCGGGTCGCCGGTCGCTTTACCTGCGGTGAGGGCGTGCAGGGTGACCAGGACGAAGACGGCGAAGGAGCTTCGGTGGACGTGTCGCCACAGTCGCTGCGGCAGCCGGGAGCGCAACAGGGAGGTGATCTGGATCGCTACCAGCAGGTATACGGCGGCCACGCCCCAGGCCCCGGCGAGCGGGCGGTGGCGGGTGGGCAGTGGGGCGAGAAATTCGGCCCAGCCGAACAGCAGCCGGGGGTCAACGGCCAGGGATGCCAGATGGATTGCGGTGAAGACCAGGGAAGCCGCGGCGAGCTGCCGGTGTGCCTGAATGCGTCGGGCGGCGCCGGGCGCCCGGCCGATGACACGGGTGGAGTGCAGCAGCCCCCACAGCACGGCGGCCGAGACCAGCCACCATGCCGTGAGCCCTGAGGCGCGGGCGATATGGGCGCAGAATTCGGGCGTCGACATGCGTCCACCGTGTGGGGAGGCGGTGAGGTGTTGCAGTCGCGGATTCTCGTTGCTTGACGGCGCCGGATGGGTGGGATACGGGCGGCCGCCGAGGCTCTCGGTCGCCCGCGCGCGCCCGCCCGCTCACGGTCGATACCCCGGCTTTCCGTCCCGGTCAAGACACGTATTTCCGTTGCTTGGCCGGCCATGGCGACACGTATTTCCTGGTGAGAGCAGCGGACCCGCACAGCGTCACGTCTGTCCGGTTGCGGATCTGCGCAACTCTGCTAGGAGGTCTACTGTCGTGAGCATGAACGACCGCGGGATGGTCGCCGCCATGCAGGCGTCCGATCCCCAAGGGCTTGCAGAGGCATACGACACTTACGCGCATCGCCTGTACGGCTACTGCTGCTCGGTGCTGCACAGTCCCGACGCGGCAGCTGACGCGCTGCAGGACACGTTCGTGCTCGCCAATGAGCGGATCGGCCAGCTGCGGAACCCGGAGCGGCTGCGTCCTTGGCTGTATGCCATAGCCCGTAACGAATGCCTGCACCAGTTGCGCGGCCAACGCCGCAGTGCGGCGATCGAGGAGGCCGGCGAGGTGCGTGACGAGAGTGTCGACCTCGATGCCGGCCTGCGCACCGAAGAGCTGCGGCGCCTGGTGACGGACGCGTTCGAGGGGCTGAACACCCGCAACCGCGAGGTGCTGGAGCTGGCCATGCGCCAGGACCTTCAGGGCGCGGAGCTGGCCGCCGCGCTGGGCCTGCCGCTCAACCACACGCACGCGCTGCTGTCCCGCGCACGCCAGCAGCTGGAGCACGCCCTGGCCGCGGTGATCGTGGCCCGCAACGGGCGGCGCGACTACGCAGAGCTGGCCCAGATGCTCGATGCCTGGGACGGCACGATGACCATCTTGATGCGCAAGCGCATCAACCGGCACATCGGCGAGTGCGAGGTCTGCGCCGAGCGCAAGCACCGCGACGTCAGCGCCGCCTCGCTGCTGACCCTGCTGCCCGTCCCTGTGCTCTCGCCGGCGTTCCGCGACCAGGTGATCGAGGTGGTCACCGGCCCGGAGCACGCGCAGCGGCGGCAGGAGGTGACCGAGCGCGCGAGGCGCTTCGACCAGAACGGCTTCCCCATTCCCCGCGACCGGTGGGCCCGCCGTGTGTCTCCCACGCCGGCCAAGATGGCCGCGGCCGGTGTGGCGGGCGTGGGAATCCTGGTCGCGGGCCCCTTCCTGTGGGCGAGTGAGGGGCCGGGGCCGCAGGAGGACCGCCCGGGAACGCAGGTGACGCGTATAGAGCGCGGAGGCACCGTGCCGCCGGGCGTCGTGCTCAAGCCAGGTGACGTCGTCAACGGCAGAACCCTGGGCCCGGGCGAGACCTACGGGCCGGGCGACAAGGTGCCGTCGAAGCCGCCCTCGGTGAACCAGAAGGACACACCCGGCGATCGGGACCCGGGTGGTGGCACGGGCGGTCAGGATCAGGACGAGCCTGGTAGGCAGAAGCCGGAGCGGCCCGGAAATCCGCCGCCGGGCGACAATCCGCCGCCGGATGAGCAGCGCGATCCGCCGCCGGGCGAGAATCCCCCGCCCCTGCCTCCCCCGCCCCCGGCACCTCCGCCGCCTCCGCCGCCGAAGGACGACACCACGCCACCACCGACGAAGAAGAAGCCCCCGCCCAGCTACTTCCCGATCCCGCCGAAGCAGTGCGACCCGATCGAGCAGAACTGCTGAGTGTCGTGATCAGCCGGTGAAGTCGTCGATGAAGGCCAGGAATTTCTTGTACTCCGCCGCCATGTCATCGGTGGAGCGAGCCGGTGACCGTACCCGTCGTGACATCCAGGGCGGTGAAGAGGTCGTAGGCCCGAGCAGGCGTTGTCGAGACTGCGATGCTGGGCACTCCCGGCACGTTCAGCACTCCCGGCACGTTCGGCCGCGCCGGCCAAGGCCGGTCCAGGGCCCTGGTCTGAGGCGTCTTGTCCACGCTCAGCACCAGCGTGTGCTCCGGCTGACGGAGGCCTGCTCCACAGATGAGCGGCCGCGCCGACGGGAACACCGGCACAATCCGCAAGAAACATCCCGGCCACCGGCGACGCCGGTGGCCGGGACGGCGGCTGGGAGCTAGGGGCTCAGTGCAGTGCGCCGCACGTGACGCGCATGGCCACGCGGACCTCGCGGCCGTCGTCGTTGTCGTGGACCTCGGTCCACAGCGCCAGAAATTCGACGATCCCCGTGCCGCGGCCGTGCTCGTCGGCGGCGAGGTCCGCGTGCCCGTGCTCGTGCCGGACGACGGCGCCCGAGTCCGCGAGGGTGATGAGCAGCTCGTCTGCGTCGAGGGCGAGGAGCAGGGTCATAAGGGCGTGACCGTGCTGGACGGCGTTCGAGGCCAGCTCGTCGACGATGAGTGCGGCGGAGTCGCACTCGTCCTCGCCGACTCCCCAGCGGCTGAGGAGATCTTCCGCGAAGTGGCGGGAGGCGGGAACGGATGCCTCCTGCGAGGGCAGGGTCAGCGCGGCCTGGTGGGCGTCATGCGGGGCGTGAGCTGCCGATGTCGATGCCAATGCCGAAGTGTTGCGCGTTTCGTCCGGGTGGTCGAAGAGGAGCATGGCCGCGATCCTTCAAGAAGGAGTTCAACCGGTGGGGAGATCCGTTCCGGTGTCCGACACCTGTGAGATCCATGACACGCACCGGGGCCAACACCTTTTCGCAGCGGTTTTCCAAGAATCTTTTTCGGCCGATTGCTCAGGCCCGTCACCACGCGCACCCGCGTCCTGGCCGGGTCCAGGACGCGGGTGCCGGCGAGCACGCTCGTGCAGATCCCTGTCCGCGGTGCAGGGCACCGGCCGGGCGCTCGTGCTCGGCCCGCGAAGTCCAAGGCCGGCCGCGACACCGGAAGAGCAGCCTGATCAAGCCCGGTTCCCCGTTACGTCGATGCAGAGCGTTGGAGCGGAGTCCTGATCAACCTTGCTCCTGCGGCTGACGTCCATAGGTGCATCCGCGCGCCAGGAGGTGGGTCATCCGACTTGGTACTGCCTGGCGGATGTGGCAGTGCCGCGGGCCGAACCGGACCTGTTCCGCTCCTGTCCTGCCGTTCCCTCGAAGAGCAACCCCACCCAACGCAGCAGCCGAAACGGCCCGCCTGTCAGCAGACGAGCCGTCTCAATAGTTCGAGGCTGATACTGGAATTTCAGAACTTACTCCATTACTGCGGGACCATACTTGACCACCACACCTGGATTGGCGGCTCCTGCACCCGCACCCTTGCCCCCTCCACCCTTGCCGCCCTTGGTACCCTTTCCCCCCTTAGTCCCCTTTCCTCCCTTACCCCCTCCGTTTGTACCATTTCCCTTTGTGCCGTTTCCGTTCGTGCAGTTGCATGTGCAGGTACACGTGGGATTAGGGGACTGGGCACTGGCGGACTCAGCCGATATCCCCGCAGGAACTGCAAGGAAAGCGGCGATTGCACCGGCGGTAAGAGCCTTCCTGAGATTGATCACGAGAGATCACTCCATCTTCTTTCCGAAGTTGAACCAAGACCATCTTTTCGGTGAGGGCATGAATCAAGTAAGTCAAGCGATCCGCTTCTTGTCGTGACGTGAAAGCTCGGGACTTGATGGGGCGAGGAATTCCGTTTATCCTGCTCGGCTTTCTCGCTGCCGCCCGGGCTGTTCCACACCACGGATGATGGTGTGGCGATCTATCCGGCAGCCTTTTCAGCAGCCAGAGTTCCAGCCCGCCCGTAAGCCGGGACCGGGCGTGATCGCGACGCTGCGGTCAGCGGTTGCCCCGGGCCACCAGCTCGCGGTTGGCCGCCCACGCCGCGGTCCTCGTCCCGATCGGCCAGCTGGTCGAGGGCCGTCACGACACGGTTCCGGCGACGCTTGATCTGCTCGCGTTCGTCGCCGGTGAGTCCGTCGAAGTCGGTCTCGACGTGGCGGGTCAGGGTGCGGATGCGTTTGGACTCCTCCTCGGACGGGGGCAGGCGTCCACCGAGCTCAGGCCGAAGCCCGGCAGCGGACGGACCCACGGGTGGGCGAGGAACTCCCCCAGCGGCGGCTGCCCGGCTTCGTGAGCAGCTCACGGTGCCGGAAGCACATCTGCGTCCTCGGCGACGTCCAAGGCCACTGGCACTGGCACTGGCACTGGCACTGGCACTGGCACTGGCACTTGGGGACGACGCAGCCGCCTTAAGGTGTTGCTGATCTGCTTCGGCGTGGTGGCCAAAGACTCCTGGAGGAACTCGTCCGCCGCCATCGGCGCCAGGCGGTCCTCGTCCAACACCGTCCAGTGCCGCTGTCCCGACGGCATGACCACACGAAAGGGCCGGAGCCTTCCGGAGAACCCGGTACCCGACTTCCTCCGCGCACGGTGAGTGAGCGGGCCGGGCAGCCTCATCGCCGACATCCGCACGGCCCTGACGGAGCTGGGGCCGGCGCCGCAGTAGATCCACGCCGAGCGGTTTTCCGCGCACCCGCCGACAACCCCGCTCCGAGCGGGAGGCAGCAACCACACGGCGAGGCAGGCGCACGCGCGGCTCAGGTGACGTGATCGATCGCGGTGTGCGGACCACCTTCACGGTTCGCGCGCCGCGGACCGTGCTCGACGCCGGACTTCACGCCGGACTGGATCTGCCGCGCTCCTGCCACGAGGGCGTCTGCGGGACCTGTCTCGCCAAGGTGACGCATGACCGGGTACGCCTCCGCACTCCCCGCGCGCTGCCAGCGACCGATATCGACGCCCGGTACGCCCTCGCCTGCCGCACAAGCCCTGCCGCAGACGCAATCGCCCTCGACTTCGACCAGGGCTGAAGAATCGGCCATTCAAAACCCGGCGAAAAAAGTTGTTGGTGTCCGCGGCGGTCGCGCCTCCTGCACATGAGCGGGGCACGAGGCCCCACCAATGAAGGAGAACGACCACCATGCGTCGGTATCGAGCACATGTCATCGCCGCGCTGGCCGGGGCCCTGGCGCTGTCACCACTGGCAGCCCCTGCAGCGTCGGCACACAGCCCGCACCCGGCGGCCGCCGCCACCGTGACCAAGGACCGTGACCACCGCGATCCGACACCTGACACGCCCGTCCGCCCCATCCCGCCCAAACACCCGGACATCACACACCCCGGCACTGTCCTCCCCATCCCGCCCAAACGCCCGGACATCACGTATCCCGGCACCGTCCGCCCCATCCTGCCGGAGCGCCCGGTCCCTCAGCCCCCGGGCGGCGACGATGACCAAGGGGAGTCAGACGAGGGCACGGGTGGCAGCCCGGGCGGTGGGGCCAACGGCGGTGAATCCAACGGCGTTGAATCCAACAACGGCACCAGCGGCGGCACCAGCAGCAACGGCGGCTCCGCAGGCGACAACAGTTCCACCGGCGCAGGAGGCACCGGAGACGGTTCAGGAAGCGCAGGGAGCCAAGGCGGCGGGGACGGCGGCGAACGCGCCGACAGCGGAGGCGACCGATCCGCAGGCGAAACCGGCCCTCGGGGCGAAGGCGGCACCTCCGCAGGTTCCTCCGAGGGATCCGAGCCCGGGCAACACTCCGGCGACCCTGCCCGCGATGGCACCCCAAACGACCAGGACAGCCAGGGCTGGTCGACGTGGCAACCCAACTCGTGGTTCTCCCTCGACCGCGCACGTGAGCTGATCACGACACCGGTCGGCATGGGGGCAGTAGCCCTCGCCGCTCTGCTCGCCTGGCGGGCGCATCGCAACCGCCGCACCGGGCAGCACAAGAGCTGACAACGCGGGAGAATGCCACCCTCAGGGCCTTGGAGGGTGGCATTCGTTGTGGCGTGGCCGCTTCTGGCACTCCTGAAGGAGTTGTACGGCCCGCAGTCGTGCAATCCGCCCTTCGCGGCACCAGCAGCAGCTTGCGCTGGACACCCGACCCGATCGCAGCCCACGGCAAGCGGGGTTCCCTGATCGACGGCAAGAGCCGGACGACCAGCCGCCCCACCAACCGCCACGCCCTGGAGCGCTCCACGGTCACTGCCCTCCACCAGCTGGTGGCTTGGACGCTACTGCCGGTCTACTACGTCTTCGACAACCTATTCGACAGCCTAAGGGGTGTCCCGTAACTGCTGGCCACGGTGAGATGATCTTGCCGTGGCTGGT
>NZ_JBFAIP010000154.1:0-10464 GCF_040654775.1 Streptomyces sp. NPDC050636 | reverse complement strand
TCGTTGATGGAGCCGATGCTGGCGGACTTCCGGCGGGTCGCTGAGGGGCTGTCGTACGAGGCCCCGCGCATCCCGGTCGTCTCGAACGTGACCGGGCAGGTCGCCGCCGGGGAGCTGCTGTGCTCGGCGGAGTACTGGGTGCGGCACGTCCGCGAGACGGTCCGCTTCGCCGACGGGGTACGTGCCCTGGTGGCCGAAGGCGCGGCCGTGTTCCTGGAGTTGGGCCCCGACGGCGTACTGACCGCGATGGCCCAGCACAGCCTGGAGGAGCCCGCGACCGCCGTCCCGGCGCTGCGCAAGGACCGCCCCGAGGAGACGGCCCTGCTCACCGCCCTCGCGCGCCTCCACGTCGCGGGCGTCGAGGTGGACTGGTCCGGGCCCTTCACCGGCACCGGCGCCCGCCGTGTCGACCTGCCCACCTACCCCTTCCAGAGCGAGTGGTACTGGCCGGACGGCGCACCCGCGGAGAAGGCGCGGGCCGGGGCGCAGGACCCCGTGGACGCCGAGTTCTGGGCCGCGGTCGAGCGCGAGGATCTGCGCTCCCTGTCGGCCGACCTGGAGCTGGACGATGCTTCGCTGTCGGCGCTCGTACCCGCCCTGTCCGCCTGGCGCCGCAAGCGCGTGGAGAGGTCGACCGTCGACGGCTGGCGCTACCACGCGACCTTCAAGCCGCTGACCGGCACCGCGCCCGGCACGCTCACCGGGCCGTGGCTGGCGCTCGTCCCGGCGGGCGGCACCACCGAGGAGTGGACCGCCTCCGTGGTCGCGGCCCTCGGCGAGTCCGTCGTGACCGTCGAGGCCGACGGCGCCGCCGGTGGTGAATTGGCCGGGCGACTCGCCGAACTCGCGGCGGAGGACAGCGAGTTCGCGGGTGTGGTCTCCCTGCTCGCGGCCCCGTACACCGACACCGACACCGTCCCCGCCGGGGCGGCCTGGCCGGACGAGGCGGTACGGACACTGGCGGACGCCGGAATCGACGCCCCGCTGTGGTGCGTCACCCGGGGCGCGGTCCCGGTGGGCCGTGCGGAAGCGGAAGTGAACATCGCCCAGGCCCCGCTGTGGGGGATCGGTCGGGTGACGGCCCTGGACCACCCGGACCGCTGGGGCGGCCTGGTCGACGTACCGCAGGTGCTCGACCGGCGCTCGGCCGACCGGTTCCGCGCCGTCCTGTCCGGCGCGGTGGGCGAGGACCAGGTGGCGCTGCGGCCTTCCGGCCTCTTCGGGCGGCGGCTGGTGCGCGCCACGGCCGACACCTCCTCGGCCCCGTGGCGGCCGACCGGCACGGTCCTGGTCACCGGACCGGCGTCCGGCACCGGCGGACACTGCGCCCGCTGGCTCGCCGGACAGGGCGCCCGGCACCTGGTGCTGGCCGACCCCGCCACGCCGGACGCGGCCGAGCTGCGCACCGAACTCGCCGCCCTGGGCGCCGAGTTGACGCTGATCGCCTGCGCGCCGACCGACGGCGAGGCGCTGCTGGCCGCGCTCGCCTCGCTCCCGCAGGACGCGCCGGTCACCGCGGTGGTGCACGCCGACACCTACGGACCCGCCGCCGGCGAGCCGGGCGCCACCCTGGCCGCACTGCGCGCGGGCGTCGAGAGCCTGGCGGTCGTGGCCGACGCGGCGACCGGCGACCGTCCCCTGGACGCGTTCGTCCTCTTCTCCTCGATCGCCGGGACCTGGGGTGCCGGCGGCCGGGGCGCCGAGGCGGCCGCCGGAGCCCAACTCGACGCCTTGGCGGGCAAGTTGCGTGCACGCGGACTGCCCGCCCTGACGGTCTCCTGGAGCGGCTGGGCCGATACCACCGCCGACAGCCTGGCGGCCCACCTGCGGGTCAACGGGCTGCCCGCAATGGACCCCGCACGGGCCCTGACCGCACTCGCCCGCTCCGTCGACGCCTCGTCGGTGACCGTCGCCGACGTGCAGTGGGACCGGTTCGCACCGGCCTTCACCCGCAACCGGCGCAGCACCCTCTTCGCAGAGCTGCCCGAGGCCCGCGAGGCCCTGGCGGACTCCGGCGGCACCGAGCGGAGCATGCCGGGCACCTCCTCCGGACTCCGGGCCGAACTCGTGGCCCGCCCGGCCGCGGAGCGGACCGAACTCCTGCTGGCTCTGGTCCGTGCCGAGCTCGCCGCGGTCCTCGGCTTCGCCGACACCGATGCCGTCCCGGCCGGGCAGGCCTTCAAGGACCTCGGTCTCGACTCGCTGACCGCCGTCGACCTGCGTAACCAGCTCGCCACCGCGACGGGCCTGCCCCTGCCCGCCACCCTCGTCTTCGACTACCCCACGGCCGACGCGCTGGCCGACCACCTGCGCACCGAACTCCTTGGTGCGGACGGCGAAGAGCTGCCCGCCACCGCCACCGCGCGGGCACGGGGCTCCGTGGCCGAGGACCCGGTCGTCATCGTCGGCATGAGCTGCCGCTACCCGGGCGGGGTCCGCTCGCCCGAGGACCTGTGGCAGTTGGCCGTGGGAGAAGTGGACGCCATCGGCGGCTTCCCCGCCGACCGGGGCTGGGACCTGGACCGGCTGCTGCACGGCGACCGGGACGGCCGCGGCAGGACCGTCGCCCGGGAAGGCGGATTCCTCTACGACGTGGCGGACTTCGACCCCGGATTCTTCGGGATCTCGCCGCGCGAGGCCATGGTGATGGACCCGCAGCAGCGCATCCTCCTGGAAGTCGCCTGGGAGGCCCTGGAGCGCACCGGCATCGACCCCGCCCAGCTGCGCGGCGGCGACACCGGCGTGTTCATCGGCGGCGGCTCGGGCGACTACCGGCCCGAGGCGGGCCAGTTGGGCCACGCCCAGACCGCGCAGTCGGCGAGCCTGCTCTCCGGTCGGGTGTCCTACACCTTCGGCCTGGAAGGCCCCTCCGTCAGTGTCGACACGGCGTGCTCCTCGTCGCTGGTGGCCCTCCACCTGGCCGCCCAGGCCCTGCGCAACGGCGAGTGCTCCATCGCCCTGACCGGCGGTGTGACGGTGATGTCCAGCCCGGTGAACTTCATCGAGTTCGGGGAGCTGGGCGCCCTCGCGCCGGACGGCCGCTGCCGGGCCTTCGCCGACTCCGCGGGCGGCACCGGCTGGTCCGAGGGCGTGGGCGTCCTCGTCCTGGAACGGCTCTCGGACGCCCGCCGCAACGGGCATGAGGTCCTCGCCGTCCTGCGCGGCTCGGCGATCAACCAGGACGGCGCCAGCAACGGCATCACCGCGCCCAATGGCCCCTCGCAGCGCCGCGTCATCCGGCGGGCCCTGGCCGACGCCGGGCTGGCACCGGCCGACGTGGACGCGGTGGAGGCCCACGGCACCGGCACCACCCTCGGCGACCCCATCGAGGCGCAGGCGCTGCTGGCCACGTACGGACAGGACCGTGAACAGCCGCTGCTGCTGGGGTCGTTGAAGTCCAACATCGGCCACACCCAGGCGGCCGCCGGCGTCGCCGGTGTGATCAAGATGGTGCTGGCCATGCGCCACGGCGTGCTGCCCAGGACCCTGCACCTCGACGAGCCGTCGGCACATGTCGACTGGACCGCCGGTGCGGTGGAGCTGCTGGCGGACCGGGCCGACTGGCCCCGGACGGGCCGCCCCCGGCGGGCCGGCATCTCGGCCTTCGGTGCCAGCGGCACCAACTCCCACGTGATCATCGAGCAGTTCGAGCAGCCCGCCGGGGCCACACCCGACGGAACCGGAGCCGCGGGGGAGCCGCACGGCCCGCTGCCGGTGCCCGTATCGGCCGCCGCGCCGGAAGCCCTGCGGGCCCGGGCCCGGCAGCTGCACTCCTACGTGACCACCCGGCCCGAACTCACCACCGCCGGTCTCGCCCTGGCGCTGGCCACCACCCGCTCGGCCTTCGCACACCGGGCCACGGTCCTCGCCGAGAGCCGCGAGGACCTGCTCAACGGCCTGGCCGCGCTCGCCGACGGTACGACCTCGCCGCAGGTCGTACAGGGAGAGGTCGCGGCCCGCCGCGGCAAGCTCGCGGTGCTGTTCTCCGGCCAGGGCACCCAGCGACCGGGCATGGGCCGGGAGCTGTACTCCCGCTTCCCGGCGTTCGCCGAGGCCTTCGACGCGGTCACCGCGCACCTGGACGCCGAGCTCGAACGCCCCCTGCGGGACGTCGTGTTCGACGACGCGGAGCGGCTGAACGAGACCGGCTACACCCAGCCCGCGCTGTTCGCCATCGAGGTGGCACTGTTCCGGCTGGTCGAATCCTGGGGCATCCACCCGGACTTCGCCGCCGGGCACTCCGTCGGCGAGATCGCGGCGGCCCACGTGGCCGGGGTCTTCTCCCTCCCGGACGCGTGCAAGGTCGTGGCCGCACGGGCCCGGCTCATGAACGCCCTGCCCGCCGACGGCGCCATGGTCGCCGTCCAGGCCACCGAGGAAGAGGCACGGGCGCTGCTGACCGACGGAGTGTCGATCGCCGCGATCAACGGACCGCGGTCCGTGGTCCTCTCCGGCGACGAGACCGCCGTACTGGGCATCGCGGAGAAGTTCACCGCCGACGGGCGCAAGACTAGGCGTTTGCGGGTCAGCCATGCGTTCCACTCACTGCACATGGACGCCATTCTTGAGGACTTCCGACGGATCACCCGGAGCGTGGACTACCACGCCCCGCGGATCCCGCTCGTGTCCAATGTGACCGGCGAGGCGGCGACCGAACAGCAGGTGTGCTCCCCGGACTACTGGGTGCGCCACGTCCGCGAGGCCGTCCGCTTCGGCGACGGCATCCGTACCCTCGCCGAGCGGGGCGTGACCGCCTTCCTGGAGCTCGGCCCCGACGGCGGACTGTGCGCCATGGCCCAGGACACCCTCGACACCCTGTCCACGCGGGCGGTGACCGTACCGGCGCTGCGCAGGGACCGGGGCGAGCAGGAGTCCGTGGTCACCGCCCTCGCCCGGCTGTACGCCGACGGAGCGGCACCGGACTGGACGGCCCTGCTCGACGTCGCCCCGACCGCGCCCCGCAACACCGACCTGCCCACCTACCCCTTCCAGCACCAGCGGTACTGGCCGGCCGCCCAGCCGGCCACCGGCCCCGACGCGGCGCCCGGCGAGGACGACGGCTTCTGGTCGGCGGTGCGCGAGGCCGACTTCGCCTCGCTGGAGACGACACTGAACGTCGACGGCGACGCGCTGGCCAAGGTCCTCCCCGCGCTCGCGGACTGGCGCCGCCGGCGCGGCGAGGTGAACACCGTCGACGGCTGGCGGCAGCAGATCACCTGGCAGCCGCTCACCCTCCAGCCGACCCGCACTCCGGCGGGCACCTGGCTCGCCGTACTCCCGGCCGCGGGCGCCGACGACCCCTGGGCCGCCGACGCCGTCGCCGCCCTGGGCCCGGACACCGTACGCCTGGAAGCGCCCGGCCCCGACCGTGCCGAGCTGGCCGCGCGACTGCGCCAACTGGCCGCCGAAGGACACGAGTTCACCGGCGTGGTCTCCCTGCTCGCCCTCGCGTCCGCACCCGGACACGGTGCGGACGCCCCTGAAGGGCTGGCCCTGACCACCGCCCTGATCCAGGCGCTCGGCGACGCGGACCTCGCCGCACCCCTGTGGTGCGTCACCCGAGGCGCCGTGGCGGCCGCGCCCTCCGAGCCGGTACCCGGGCTCGGCCAGGCCGCCGTATGGGGTCTGGGACGGGTCGCGGCCCTGGAGCAGCCGCAGCGCTGGGGCGGCCTGATCGACCTGCCCGACACCCTCGACGAGCGCTCCGCCGCTCGCTTCGCCGAGGCCCTCGCGGCCCCCGGCGGCGAGGACCAGATCGCGATCCGGCCCGCCGCCGCCCTCGGCCGCAGGCTGGTACCCGTACCGGCCGGGCGCGGCACACAGGAGTGGAACCCCACCGGCACCGTCCTGATCACCGGCGGCACCGGAGCCCTGGGCGCCCACGTGGCACGCCGACTGGCCCGGGCGGGCGCCCGGCACCTGCTGCTCCTCAGCCGCAGGGGCGCCGACGCCCCCGGCGCGGACGGACTGCGGACCGAACTCACCGCACTGGGCGCCGAGGTCACCCTCGCCGCGTGCGACGCGGCGGACCGCGACGCGCTCGCCGAGGTCCTCGCCGACATCCCCGACCAGGCGCCCCTGACCGGCGTCGTCCACACCGCGGGCGTTCTGGACGACGGCGTCCTCGACAGCCTCACTCCGGACCGCTTCGAGGCCGTCTTCCGTGCCAAGGCCGCCTCGGCCCTGGCCCTGCACGACCTCACCCGGGACCTGGACCTGGCCGTGTTCGCCCTGTTCTCCTCGTCGTCCGGCGCGGTCGGCAACCCCGGCCAGGCCAACTACGCCGCCGCCAACGCCTACCTGGACGCCCTCGCCGAACAGCGCCGGGCCCAGGGCCTGGCCGCGACCTCCATCGCCTGGGGCGTATGGGGTGGCGGCGGAATGGCCGCCGAGAGCCGGGCGGCCGACGTGGCCCAGCGCACCGGGATCCGCCCGCTCGACCCGGACCTCGCCGTCGTGGCGCTGTGCCGGGCCGTCATGGACGGGCGGCCCACCGAGGTCGTCGCCGACATCGAACGCGACCGGTTCGTCAGCTCCTTCACCGCCGTACGGCCCAGCCCGCTCCTCGGCGAGCCGGCCGCCGCCGACGGGCACCACCCGGTGGGGGACACCGGCGAGCAGACCACCGGTGCCGCGCTGCGCGAGAAGCTGACGGGCCTGCCGCCCGCCAAGCGCTCCGCAGCCGTACTGGACCTGGTCCGCACCCGGGCCGCGGCCGTGCTGGGACACCCCACCGCCGACGCCGTGGGCGCCGACCGGGCGTTCCGTGACCTCGGCTTCGACTCCCTCAGCGCCGTCGAGCTGCGCAACCAGCTCGGCGCCGCGACCGGACTGGGCCTGCCCGCCACGCTGGTCTTCGACCACCCCAACCCCGCCGACCTGGCCACCCACATCCTGAGCCGGCTCGTCCCCGACGAGGGGCCCGGGGAGACGGCCGACGACGGCGATATGGACTCCTCCGGCATCAGGGCCCTGCTCGCCTCCGTCTCCGTGGCCCAGCTGCGCGAGATCGGCGTACTCGAACCCCTGATGAAGCTCGCCGAGCGGACCGCAGGGGCGGGCGGCGGGACGGCGGCCGGGACGGCGACGGACGCCTACGAGGAGTCGACGGACGCCTACGAGGAGTCGATCGACACGATGGACGTCGACGACCTCGTGCGAGCGGCACTGGACGGCGATGCCCAACTCGATGGCGATCCCCAACTCGTCGGCGAATCCTCCCTCAATGGCGATGCCTCCTCCGACGGCAATTCCCACCACGAGCGCTGAAAGAACGGACCATGACCACACCCAGCGAAAAAGTCGTCGCAGCTCTTCGCGCCTCGATGAAGGAAACCGAGTACCTGCGCCGGCAGAACCGCAAGCTCGTGGCCGCGGCCACCGAACCGATCGCGATCGTGGCGATGGGCTGCCACTACCCCGGCGGCGTGCACTCGCCCGAGGACCTGTGGGAGCTCCTGGCCGCGGGCAAGGACGCGATCGGCGCGTTCCCCGCGGACCGCGGCTGGGACCTGGACGCCCTGCGGGACGCCGGGGTCGACCAGCGCGGCAACGCCGTCAGCCAGGAAGGAGGCTTCCTCGACGGTGTGGGGGACTTCGACGCGGGCTTCTTCGGGATCTCGCCGCGCGAAGCCGTCACCATGGACCCCCAGCAGCGCTTGCTGCTGGAGACTTCCTGGGAGGCCGTCGAGCGCGCCGGAATCGACCCGACCACGCTGCGCGGCACCCGGACCGGCGTATTCATCGGCACCAACGGGCAGGACTACGCCTACCTCCTCGTACGTTCCCTGGCCGACGCCACCGGTGACATCGGCACCGGCATCGCCGCCAGCGCGACCTCCGGCCGCCTCTCCTACACCCTCGGCCTGGAAGGCCCTGCGGTGACTGTGGACACCGCCTGCTCTTCCTCGCTCGTGGCCCTGCACACGGCGGCCCACGCGCTGCGGGCCGGGGAATGTTCCCTGGCCCTGGTCGGGGGAGTGAACGTGATGTCCTCTCCCGGCTCCTTGATGGAGTTCAGCCGGCAGGGCGGGCTGGCGGCGGACGGCCGGTGCAAGGCGTTCTCGGACGCGGCCGACGGCACCGGCTGGTCCGAGGGCGTGGGCGTCCTCGTCGTCGAGCGCCTGTCCGACGCCCGCCGCAACGGCCACCCCGTCCTCGCCGTGGTGCGCGGCTCGGCCGTCAACCAGGACGGCGCCTCCAACGGCTTCACCGCCCCCAGTGGCCCCTCCCAGCAGCGGGTCATCCGACAGGCTCTGGCCGGTGCCGGGCTGTCGGCGTCGGATGTGGATGCGGTTGAGGCTCATGGCACCGGTACGAGTTTGGGTGACCCGATTGAGGCACAGGCGCTGTTGGCGACCTATGGCCAGGGTCGTGACCCCGAGCGCCCGCTGTTGCTGGGCTCGGTGAAGTCCAATCTCGGTCACACGCAGGCGGCGGCTGGGGTTGCGGGGCTTATCAAGATGGTTATGGCGATGCGGCATGGTGTCCTGCCGCAGACGCTGTATGCGGATGTGCCGTCGTCGCATGTGGATTGGGCGTCTGGTGCGGTGGAGTTGTTGTCGGAGTGTCGGGAGTGGCCGAAGGTGGATCGGCCGTGGCGGGCGGGTGTGTCGTCGTTCGGTATCAGCGGTACCAACGCGCACGTCATCATCGAGCAGGCGGAGCCGGCTGAGGAGCCGGAAACGACCCCGGAGCCGCTGCCCGATGTCGTGCCGTGGCCGGTGTCGGCGAGGTCCGAGGAAGCGCTGGCCGCACAGCTTGAGCGGATCACCGCAATGACCGGTCTGTCACCCCTCGACCTGGGCTTCTCGCTGGCGACCTCCCGGGCACACCTGGGGCACCGCGCGGTGCTGCTGGCCGAGGGCGACACGACCGTCGAAGTCGCGCGCGGCTTCGCCGAGGACGTCACCGGGAAGCTCGCGGTGTTGTTCTCGGGTCAGGGTGCGCAGCGGGTGGGGATGGGGCGGGAGTTGTATGGCCGGTTCCCGGTGTTCGCTGAGGCTTTGGATGCGGTGTTCGCCCACTTTGACGCTGTGTTGGATCGCCCGCTGCGGGAGGTGATGTTCGGCGATGCGGGAGGACTGGACGAGACCGGGTTCACCCAGCCTGCGTTGTTTGCCTTCGAGGTGGCGTTGTTCCGTCTGGTGGAGTCGTGGGGGGTTCGGCCGGACTTTGTGGCCGGGCATTCGATCGGCGAGATCGCGGCGGCGCATGTGGCCGGGGTGTTCTCGCTGGAGGATGCGTGCGCGTTGGTGGCGGCCAGGGCGCGGTTGATGCAGGCGCTTCCGGCGGGTGGTGCGATGGTCGCCGTCCAGGCCGCGGAGGGTGAGGTGGCCGGGCGTCTGGTGGACGGGGTTTCGCTGGCGGCGGTCAACGGTCCGCAGGCGGTCGTGATCGCTGGTGTGGAGGCCGAAGTCCTGGGCATTGCCGGGGAGTTCGCGGCCGAGGGGTGTAAGACGCAGCGGCTGTCGGTCAGTCATGCCTTCCACTCGCCGTTGATGGAGCCGATGCTGGCGGACTTCCGGCGGGTCGCCGAGAAGCTGTCGTACGAGGCCCCGCGCATCCCGGTCGTGTCGAATGTGACCGGTGAGCTGGGTACGGCGGAGTTGGTGTGCTCGGCCGAGTACTGGGTCCGGCACGTGCGCGAGACGGTGCGCTTCGGTGACGGCTTAGGCACCTTGGAGGCCGAAGGCGCGGCCGTGCTCCTGGAGTTGGGCCCCGATGGCGTACTGACCGCGATGGCCCAGCACAGCCTGGAGGAGACCGCGACCGCCATCCCGGCGCTGCGCAAGGGCCGCCCCGAGGAGACGGCCCTGCTCACCGCCCTCGCGCGCCTCCACGTCGCCGGCGTGGAGATCGACTGGTCAGCGCTCTTCGCCGGTACCGGCGCCCGCCGCCTCGACGTGCCGACCTATCCCTTCCAGCATGAGCGGTATTGGCCCCGGCCTGCTGCCCTCTCCGGGGATGTGACGGGTGCGGGGCTTCTCCCGGCCGAGCATCCGTTGTTGGGTGCGACGCTCACGCTCGCGGACTCTGGTGAGGTGCTGTTCACGGGGAGGCTGTCGTTGCAGACCTTCCCGTGGCTGACCGACCACGTCATGGGCGGCAGCGTCCTCTTTCCGGCCACCGGCTTTCTGGAACTGGCCATGCGTGCCGGTGACCACGTCGGCTGCGACCGGGTCGAGGAGTTCGTCCTGCTGGCCCCGCTGGTGCTGACCGAAGACAGCGCTGCACAGGTCCAGGTGCTGGTCTCCGCTCCCGACGAGACGGGGGCCCGTACGATCTCGGTGCACTCGCGCCCCGGCGGCATCCCCGACCTGCCGTGGGTGCAGCACGCCAACGGCACCCTGACCACCGGGGAGCGGATCGCGGACTTCGGTTCCCAGGTCTGGCCGCCGCAGGACGCGGTGGTCGTCGACCTGGAGGGCTTCTACGACGGGACGGGGTACTGTCCGGCGTTCC
>NZ_JBFAIP010000153.1:0-10479 GCF_040654775.1 Streptomyces sp. NPDC050636 | reverse complement strand
CCATGGGGGACCCACCGGCCGAAGTCCCCCGGCTACCGCTGGGAGGTGCCCCCAGGGGGAGTGGCGTTGAGGGGTGCGTGCTGCGCGAATGTGAGGCCGAGCGGAGCGAGGTTTCGGCATGAGTCGGCTGACGATCACGATGCACCATGTGCGGGCCGCGCTGAGCGGGGCGCGGCGGCTCGGGATCGACACCGTACCGCTGCTCCAGACCGCGCAGATCCCGCCACTGCTGCTCGGCGACGACCGGGCGCGGGTCACCCCCGAGCAGTTCACCCGCTTGGTCAAGGCGCTGCACCATGCCACCGGCGACGAATTCCTGGGCCTCGGACCCACCCCCAGCCGCCGCGGCACCTTCGCGATGATGTGCCACGCCTGCCTCGGCTGCCACGACCTGGGATCGGCGCTGGACCGGGCGGCGCGCTTCTACGGGCTCTTCCCCGGCGGCCCCGAGATGTCCGTCGAAACGGCCGCCGCCGCGGACGGGTCCGAGGAGGCCGTCTTCTCGGTGCGCAACGATCTGCGCCCGTACGACGAGGGCAACTTCCTCTCCGAATGCGTCCTGATCATCGGGCACCGGCTCTCCAGCTGGCTGATCGGGCGGCGCATCCCGCTGCGCTGGGCCCGGTTCGCCTACCCGGCACCGGCCCACGCCCACGAGTACGACGTCCTCTTCGGCTGCCCGGTGCGCTTCGGCGCCGAGCACACCGCCGCTGGCTGGGACGCACGCTGGCTGGCCGCGCCCGTCGTACGGGACGAGGCCGCGCTGGCGGCGATGCTGCGGCGGGCGCCCGCGGATCTGCTCAGCCGGCGCGACTACGGCACGACCGTCGCCGAGCAGGTGCGGCGCACCCTGGCCCAGGCGCTCCGGGCCGAGGCCCCGGCGCGGCTGCCGGAGGTGGGCGAGGTCGCGGCCCGGCTGGCGGTGAGCCCGGCGACGCTGCGGCGCAGGCTGCAGGCCGAGGGCACCTCGTACCAGCGGCTGAAGGACTCGGTGCGCCGGGACGCGGCGATCGCCTCGCTGGTCGCGGGGCAGGAGCCGATCGCCGAACTGGCGGCGCGGATCGGCTTCTCGGAGGACACCGCCTTCCACCGGGCCTTCCGCCGGTGGACGGGGACGACGCCCGGCGTATACCGGCTGAACGGGAACGGCGCGGGAGCCCGCCGTGACCTGCCGGACCGCGGCCATGACCGTCATGAGCTGTCGGCCTGCCATGACCGTCATGAGACAACGGGTCAACAAAGCTGAGCGTCCCGGTCAGCACCTTCCTTACCCACGAGTCACTACGGTCGCCCCAACCACCCCAGCACATGCGTCAGTTGGGAGAGCCGCATGCACCGTCGCTCCACAGCACTCACCGCCCTCGCCGCCCTGTCCCTGTCGCTCGGCCTCACGGGCGCGGGCGCCGCGTCGGCCGGGCAGACCGCGGCCGGCAGCCCCGGCGACCTCGTGACGTCCGCCCCTACGTCCTTCCACCCGCTTCCGGGCCAGCCGACCAACACCCGGGCCTGGCACATCACCTACCGCTCCACCACCGCCAAGGGCACCCCCAACACCGTCTCCGGGACGGTCATCGTCCCCAAGGACGGCAAGCAGGGCCCACGCCCCCTGATCACCTACGCCGTCGGGACGGTCGGCCTCGGCGACTCCTGCGCGCCCTCGGCCGGCTTCCCCAAGGGCACCACGATGGAGGCCAACCTCATCCAGCAGCTGACGTCCCGCGGCTGGGCCGTCGCGGTCACCGACTACGAGGGCCTGGGCACCCCAGGCGATCACACCTACACCGTGGGGCGAGCCGAGGGACAGGCCGTCCTGGACGCCGCCCGCGCCGCGCAGCGGCTCCCCGAAGCGGCCGCGGCCGGCGTTACCAAGGACTCACCGGTCGGCATCATGGGCTACTCGCAGGGCGGCCAGGCCAGCAGCTGGGCGGCCGAGCTGCACCGGTCCTACGCGCCCGAACTCCAGGTCAAGGGCACCGCGACCGGCGGCGTCCCGGGCGATCTCACGAAGGTCGCGGACGCCAACAACGGCAATGTCGGAGCCGGACTGATACTGATGGCCGCCGTGGGCCAGAACGCGGCCTTCCCCGAGCTGCACCTGGAGAAGTACCTCAACGACAAGGGCCGCAAGTACGTCGACTTCATGCGGAACAACTGCGTGGCCATCGACACCGTCGCCGGGGCCTTCAAGAAGATCTCGGACTTCACGGTCAGGAACCCACTGTACGAGGCGGACTGGCAGCAGCGGCTGCGCGCCTCCAACCTGGGCACACGCAAGCCGGACGCCCCGGTGTACCTCTACCACGGGACCGTCGACGAACTGATCCCGTATGCGGTCGGCAAGCAGCTGCGCGCCGACTGGTGCGGCAAGGGCGCCAACGTTCGGTGGACCTCGATCCCGCTCGGTGAACACATCGTCGGCGCGATCGTGGGCGCCACACCGGCCGCCAACTGGCTCTCCGACCGCTTCGCGGGCAAGCCGGCGAACGGAAACTGCGGCTGACCGACCGCGCAGAGCGCGCGCCGCGCCCACCCGGAGCCCCGGGTCACCTCGACGGCAGAGGTGACCCGGGGCTCCGCGCACGCCGGACTGCGCCATACGGGTCGGATGTTGGGGCCAGTCGGGCGATACCCCGGCGTGCCGCGCATGGGGGACCCGCCGCGGGGTCTACATCTCCATGTCCCCCTGAGGTTGGAGTAAGCCGTGAGCCCTGACACCGAGGTCTGGCAGTGCCCCTTCGCCCACACCAACGGCCTGGAATTCGACCCACTGCTACAGCAGCTGCTGAACGAGGCGCCCATCGCCCGTATCCGCATGCCGCACGGCGAGGGCGAGGCATGGCTGGTGACCAGGTATGACGACGTCAAATTCGTCACCACCGACCGCCGGTTCAGCCGGGCCGCGGGCATCGGGCGCGATCTACCCCGTATGACGCCCGCCCCGATCGCCCAGGTGGAGGCGATCAATCTCATGGACCCACCGGAACACAACCGGCTGCGCCGCCTGGTGGCCAAGGGCTTCACCAACCGCCAGGTGGAGCAGCTGCGCTCGACCACACAGCGCATCGTCGACGGCTTCTTCGACGAGATGACCGAGCACGGCGCCCCCGCCGACCTCATCCGGTTCCTCTCCTCGCGGCTGCCGCTCACCACCATCTGTGAGCTGCTGGAGATCCCGGCGAGCGACCGCCGCCAGCTGCGCGGCTGGGCCATGGACATGATGGCCGTCGGGGTGCCCGACCGGGAGGCGGCCGACGAGGCCAAGAAGCAGCTGCGCGCCTATTTCACCGATCTCACCGCCCAGCGGCGGCGCGACCCGGGCGAGGACCTGCTGAGCAGCCTGGCCACCGCCAGGGACGGCGACGAACTCCTCGACCCGCAGGAGCTGGCCGTCCTGGGCATGGTGCTGCTCGTGACGGGCCACGACACCACCACGTACCAGCTCAGCAACATCACGTACACGTTGCTGACCCACCCGGAACAGCTCGCGAAGCTGCGCACCGACCCCGAACTGCTCCCGACCGCCCTGGAGGAGCTGCTGCGCTTCATCCCCTTCCGCCAGGGAGTGGGCATCGCCCGCGTGGCCACCGAGGACGTCGAGATCGACGGCGTGACCGTACGGGAAGGAGAGGTGATCCACGTTTCCTACCTCGCCGCCAACCGCGACCCGCAGATGTGGGAGCGGCCCGGCGAGCTGGACCTGGAACGCGGCAGCCCGCACCACATGACGTTCGGCTACGGCACCCATCACTGCCTCGGCTCCCACCTGGCCCGGATGGAACTCCAGGTCGCCATCGGCACGCTCCTCGACCGCTTCCCGCATCTGCGTCTTGCCGTACCGGAGGACGAGATCGACTGGAACACCGGATCGATCTGGCGCTATCCGCTGGCCCTGCCGGTCGCCTGGTGAGGCCGGCGTATCCGACGACGTCCGCCGACTGGACCCTTGGAGGGAACCAGCCATGACAACGTTGTGCAGACCGGCCATAGCCGTGCCCGAACACATCATCACCCTCGAAGAGACGCTGGAACTCGCCCGCTCCCTGCACGCGGGACACGAGCAACTCGGCCTGGTCCTACGGCTCATCGAGAACACCGGCGTGCGCACCCGCCATCTCGTCCAGCCCATCGACGCCACACTCCGACATCCCGGCTTCGAGAAACGCAACGCGCTCTACACCGCGGAGGCCAAGGAACGGGTGCCCGAGGTGGTCCGCAGGGCGCTGGACCACGGCGAAGTGACGGCCGAGGAGATCGATCTGCTGATCTATGTCTCCTGCACGGGCTTCATGATGCCGTCGATGACCGCGTGGATGATCAATGAGCTGGGCTTCCGCACCGATACCCGGCAGCTGCCGATAGCCCAGCTGGGCTGTGCCGCCGGCGGCGCGGCGATCAACCGGGCGCACGACTTCTGTCGCGCCTACCCCGATGCCAATGTGCTCATCGTGGCCTGCGAGTTCTGTTCGCTGTGCTACCAGCCGACCGACCTGGGTGTGGGATCGCTGCTGTCCAACGGGCTGTTCGGCGACGCGATAGCCGCCGCCGTGGTACGCGGCAAGGGCGGCCACGGCGTATGGCTGGAGCGCAACGGCTCGCACCTGGTGTCGGACACCGAGGACTGGATCTCCTACGCGGTCCGGGACACCGGCTTCCACTTCCTTCTGGACAAGCGGGTGCCCGGCACGATGGAAATGCTCGCCCCCGCCCTGCGTACGCTGGCGGAGCAGCACCGCTGGGACGTCACGGACCTGGACTTCTACATCGTGCACGCCGGCGGCCCGCGCATCCTCGACGACCTCTCCCAGTTCCTGTCCCTCTCGCCGGAGACGTTCCGGTTCAGCCGGGCGACGCTCACCGAACGCGGCAATATCGCCAGCGCGGTGGTCTTCGACGCGCTGGACCGGCTCTTCGACGAGGGCAAGGTCCCCGCTCCCGGCACCGGCCTGATAGCCGGGTTCGGCCCGGGGATCACCGCGGAGATGGTGCTGGGCCGCTGGACGGCGGCGTCGCCGGACCACAGCGCGTCGCACGACGCGGTCCGTTTCTCCCCCATAGGCAGGCCGCCTCCCGACACCCTGGGCGGGCCCGTCGACGGATCGGCGGCCGCACCCGCCCGGTGAGGTAGGCGGCAGAGCCCTCTCCGGGAGAGCCGGGAAATCCTGCGGCCGGTGGCGTGACATCCAGCACACGCCACCGGCCGCTTCCATACCGCGAGTTGCGCGGTCGGGTGGGGTCAGCCCTCTTTCAAGAGCGCGGACCCGTAATAGTCTTCCTCGTCCTTCACACCGGGCAGCGTGAAGAAGTAGCCCCCGCCGATGGGCGCGATGTACTGAGCGAAGGCCTCGTGCTCCAACCGCCGCTGCACGGTGGCGAACTGCCGCTCCACGTCCTGCTGGTAGCAGCAGAACATCAGCCCGATGCTCATCTTGCCGTCGCTGTCGAATCCTTCGTCGTAGTTGTAACTACGCCGGTAGATACGGGAGTCGGCGGTCGCCTTGGTCCGCGGATTGGCGAGCCGGATATGCGCGTCCAGCGGAATCTTCTCGCCGTGCGGGTCCTTGCGGTAGTGCGGCTTGTCCGTCTCCTCGTCCCCGTCCAGCGGAGCCCCGCTCGACTTGTGCCGCCCGAAGATCTGCTCCTGTTTGGTGGCGGGCACCTTGTCCCATGTCTCCACGTCGAGGCGGATCAGGCGCAGCACCTGATAGCAGCCGCCCAGCGCCCAGTCCGGCTCGCCGGCCTCCTCCGTCACCCACATCAGCTTTTTCATCAGCTTCTTCGAGGTGACGTCCGGGTTCTCGATCCCGTCCTTGAAGCCGACGAAGGTACGCGGATGGGTCCCGACGGGCCGCGGCGGATTGAGGTACGCGTCCGTCCGCCAGCGCGGCCGGATCAGTCCGTTGGTCTCCCGCGACAGGTCGCGGATGACGTGGTTGCAGGCGTCCGGATGATCCGCGCAGATCTGCAGCGACAGATCGCCGTGGCAGCGCTCCGGATTCAGCTGGTCGTTGGGGAACGACGGCATCGGCTTCAGATGCCGGGGCCGGTGCGCGGAGAGTTCGAACCGGTCGTCGAAGAGCGACGCGCCCACGCCGAGCGTGATGGTCAGCAGGTCCTCGGTCGGCTGCACGTCCTCGTGCTGGTGCTTGTCCTTCCCCACCCCGCCCGTGATCAGGCGGGCCCGATCGGTGATCTTCTTGAGCAGCTTCTTGAGCTCCTTGCGGTCGTTCGCCAGCACATCCAACCCGAGGAAGCTCGCGTGGAGTTGCTGCGGTGTCGTGATGCCGGCCTGATGGCTCCCGTGGAACGGGATCCTCCTGGGGGGCCTTCTGTCGAAGGGCGTGCTGCCCCCGCTCCGGTCCGCTGGCGCGGCGTACGCCTGCCCGCCGAGACTCCCGGCGGCCGTTGCCCCCGCGATCCCCGCCGCGCACTTGAGAAACCCGCGGCGCCCTTCATCGCCCGCCAGAGCACGGCCTTCGCCGGTCAGATCATGTTTCATCGTTCTGCCATCCCTGCCTGCGTCATCCGGTACCCGTTTCTCGAAACACCTGGGCTGTGTCACAACCCTGCGCGATGGTTTCCGCACGTGACGCCAAGGCCATGGCCGACACGTCGTCGAGCCGCCCGATGTCACGCGTGAGGACGCAGCGAAGTCCGCCGATCGGCCCCAGGCGGGGACCGCCGAGCGTGCGCCGCATCGCGCGCGGACCTGCCACGGATGGCCCAGACGGACCCTGCCCCCACGCGCCACCGCCCTCCCGCGCTCCTATCGTCGGCCCTGTGACCTGCCGGAACACCGGCACGGTCGAACGCCCTGAGCAACCGTCACACCCCCACCTGCCCCCGTCCCTCCCCGTCGAGCCCATGGACCCCACACATGAGCACCTCCACCTCGCCCTCCGCCCACGCCCTGCCGGATGTCCCGCTGCGTATCGACAGGGGAACCGCCGGGCCCGAGGATCTCGCCGCGATCACCGTCATCCTGTGCGCCGCCCATCTCATCCACGCACACGCCGTCAACGACCAGCACCACCGCCGCAAGCGCCCCGCCGCACACGACATGAGGGGCCACACGGTCCGCACCGCCTGCTGGTCCGGCTGCTGGAGTTGCGCCTGAGCCCGACGGACGCCGGGCCCGCTGCCCGGGAGATGGAACGGGAGCGCGCCGCGATGGCCGAGACCGTCTCCGGCCGGCCCGCTCCGTGCGCACCTCCCGTCGTCAAGCGGAAGTCAAACCGCGGAAATATGATGAAGGCGGGAAAGAGCGGGATCCCCAGGTCAGGAGGCCAGAACGGAAACGCTGCGCGGGGAGCACCCCGCAGTGGCCCATGAACCGATGCACTTTGGAGCGGTCCATGCTTCGGCGTCGTCCCCCGCGGTCGGCGAGCGCCGACGACCTGCTGACCACGCTCGGGCGGTTGACCGCTCAGGCGCGGGAAGGGGCTGAACTTCAGCAGGCACGGGTGGAACTCGCCGAGGCACTGCAGCGCGAGATGCTTCCGGCGACCCTGCCGGAAGTGCCGGGGCTGCAGGCCGCCGCCACCTATGCGCCCGCCCGGCACGGCCTGGACATCGGCGGCGACTGGTTCGACGGCTTCCCGCTGCCGGACGGCGGGCTCGCGTTCTGCATCGGCGATGTGCAGGGCCACGACGTCGAAGCGGCCGCCTTCATGGGGCAGATCCGCATCGGGCTGCGCGCCGTGGCCGCCGGCGCCGCCGACCCGGGGGAGGTGCTCAGCCGGGCCAATGACCTGCTCCTCTCAGTAGACTGCGGCCTCTTCGCGACCTGCACATTCCTCCGCTTCGACCCGGACACCTGGGAGCTGAGCAGCGCCCGCGCCGGCCACGTACCCGGCGTCTGGGCCACCGCCGACGGCCGGTTCGGCCTCGCCGAGGACGCGGGGGGCCTGCCGCTGGGCATCCTGCCGGGGGAGTCGTACCCGGTGACCCACCGCAGGCTCACCAAGGCGGGCATGTATGTGCTGCTCACCGACGGGGTGATCGAAGGGCCGTCGTTCCCGATCGAGGTGGGGTTGGCAAAGGTGGCCCGGATCGTCAGCGAGAAGGTCGGTGCCGATGCGGCCGAGGTGGCGGCCGGGGCGATGAGCGTGGCCGAGTACACCGGGCACCAGGACGACGCCGCGGTGATCGTCCTGTGCTACGACGCGGCGGAGGACAGGCCCGGGTGAAGCGCGGGTGCGGGCGCGCGTGTCGTGGCCGACGCCGGGACACCGGCGTTGTCTGATGGCTGATGTGGTGCGCACCGAGGAATTCCGGCGTCTCGCTACAGCAGTCCTGAAGATCCTCGCCTTCGCCGCCGTCTACTACGCGTCCGCTCAGGTCGGCCTGCTGGAGCAAGTGGTGATCGGGGGTGCGGTGGTCACGCCCCTGTGGCCACCCACGGGCATTGCCCTGAGCTGCCTGTTCTACCTCGGCCTGTGGACCTGGCCGGGAATCGCCGTCGGGACGCTTCTCGTCGTCGCGTCGCTCGGCCCGGTCGACGCCGGGGTCCTGGGGATCATCGTCGGTAACACCCTCGCGCCGGTGTGCTCCTACCTGATGCTGCGCCGCGTCGGCTTCCGCGTCGAGATGGACCGGCTGCGCGACGGGGTGGCGCTGGTGGCCCTCGGCGCCTTCGCCGGAATGCTGGTCAGCGCGACGATGGGCGGCCTGACCCTGCTGGTCACGGGTGCCCTGCCGGAGGGCGGCTTCTGGCCGACGTGGGTGTCGTGGTGGGTGGGGGACGCGATGGGCGTGCTGGTGGTCGCGCCGCTGCTGCTGGCTTTCCGTACGTTCCGGTGGCCCCGGGACGTCCGCGTCTACCGGTGGTTCGAGGCGGCGGCGCTGGCGGGCGGCTGTGTCGTGGTCTCGCTCCTGGTGACCAGGACCGCCCTCTCCGTGCTGTTTCTGGCCTTTCCGCTGATCATGTGGGCGGCGCTGCGCTTCCAGCTGGTCGGTTCGGCGCCCTGTGTGCTGGTCCTGTCCGTGCTGGCGATCAGGGCGGCGACCGAGCAGTCCGGGCCGTTCACCGGCCAGACCCTCCTTCACGCCATGGTCAATCTCCAGGCCCTCAACGGGTCCGCGGCGCTGACCGCGTTGCTGCTGTCGGCGATCGTCACCGAGCAGAACAGCATCCGGCGGAAGATCGAAGAGGTCTGCCTCGATCTGGCCGAGGTGGTGGACCGCCTCGCGCCGGGGGAGAGCCGGCACCAGTGGCCGCCCGAGGACGGCGAGAAGCGGTGAACCGCCGCCCCGGGGGGAATGCCCCGGCGACCCGTCAGCCGCCCAGCAGCTCCCCCAGGTCGTAGCCGACCGGCTCCTCCAACTGGTCATAGCTGCAGCTCTCCGGCGTACGGTCGGGCCGCCAGTGGCGGAACTGGGCCGTATGACGGAATCTGCTGCCCTCCATGTGGTCGTACGCCACCTCGCACACCCGCTCCGGACGCAGCGGCACCCATGACAGATCCTTGCCGCCGCTCCACCGGCTGGGTGCCCCGGGCATCCGCCGGGAAGCGTGGGCTGCCTCGTCGGTCCAGTTGCCCCAGGGATGGCCCGAGACGTCGTCCATCCGCAGCGGCTCCAGCTCCTCGACCAGCTCGCGCCGCTTCGCCATGGGGAACGAGGCGCACACCCCGACATGCTGGAGGTGCCCGGCACTGTCGTGCAGCCCCAGCAGCAGGGACCCGACGACCGGTCCGCTCTTGTGCAGCCGGTAGCCCGCGACGACGCAGTCCGCGGTGCGGGCGTGCTTGATCTTGTACATGGAGCGGTCGCCGGGCCGGTACGGCAGGTCCAGCGGCTTGGCGACCACCCCGTCCAGTCCCGCCCCTTCGAACTGTGTGAACCAGCTCCGGGCCAGCTCCTGATCCGTGGTGGCGGGCGCGGTGTACACCGGCGCCCGGGCCGGCCGGAGCGCCTCCACCAGCGCCTCCCGCCGCGCCGACTGCGCCTCGTTCATCAGCGACTCCGAGCCGAGGGCCAGCAGGTCGAAGGCGATGAGCGAGGCGGGCGTCCGCTCGGCGAGCGTGCGCACCCGTGAGTCCGCCGGATGAATGCGCTCCAGCAGCTCCTCGAAGTGCAGCCGGCCGTCATGGGCGATGACGATCTCGCCGTCGACGACGCACCGCGGCGGCAGCTCGGCCCGTGCGGCGGTGATCACCTCGGGAAAGTAGCGGGTGAGTGACTTCGTCGTACGGCTGGCGATCTCGATGTCCCTGCCGTCCCGGAAGACGATCACACGGAATCCGTCCCACTTGGCCTCGTACTGCATGCCGGCGGGGATCTTGGTCACCAGCTTGGCGAGCATGGGGGAGACCGGGGGCATGACAGGCAGATCCATGGTCCCGATCCTGGAGGCTCGCCCCGCTTCCCGCGCGCCGGGACGGCTCCCGGGATGGCTCGAAATTGCTGGCACAGGCCCGGCAGGGGCGGGCGGTGGAGCGACGGGCGCTTGAGCCAGTAGGCGGTGCAGGTAGTCAGGTG
>NZ_JBFAIP010000152.1:0-10556 GCF_040654775.1 Streptomyces sp. NPDC050636 | reverse complement strand
GGGGGGGCCCCGGGGGCCCCCCCCCACCCCCGGCGTGTTTATCGCTGGGGGGGGGGGCGGGCCGCGCCCACCCCCCGGCCCCCCCCCGCGTGGTGCGAGGTGCGATCACTCAGTGGCAGTTGGTGGTGCCGCTGTCGCTGTAGGTCTTGCCCGTCTCGGGCACAAACTGCCAGTCATAGCTGTTGGCGTGCAGGGTGAACTTGAGCACGCCGTAGGTGTCGCTGTTGCGGGCTTCGCTGTTGGCCTGGATGGTGCCGAAGCTGTAGTGGCTGGCACCGCCCATGCCGGCGACGAAGTGCCGGATGCCGCGGGTGGTGTCGAGCTGACCGCTCGGGTTCATGGGGGCGAACCGCTCGTACTGGTGGTTGTGGCCGGTGGCGATCACCTCGGCGTTGTTGTCGTAGAGCGCCTGGACGAGCGGCCCGGTCGAGGTGTTGGGTGAGTGGTTGGCGCCCGAGGTGAACCGCGGCTTGTGCCAGTAGGCGATGGTGCACGGCTTGGTGCTGGCCGCCAGGTCAGAACGCAACCACTGCTCCTGCGCCGAGCCGACGGACATGCTGACCTCGGAGTTCAGCGAGACCACGTGCCAGGTGCCGAGGTCGTAGGAGTAGTAGCCCCGGCCGGACGGGCCGGCGTTGGCGCCGAAGTAGTTGTAGTACCCCGTGGCTCCCGACGTGTGGTAGTCGTGGTTGCCGGGCGAGGGGCGGGTGCGGGCCTTGTGGCGCCCCCATGTCGGCTCGTAGTAGGTGGTGAAGTTCGACGCAGTGCCGTCCGGGTAGGCGTTGTCGCCGGCGGTGAACACCGTGCCGGAGATGCCGTCGAGCAGATTGGCGGTCTTGGTGTCGCCCGAGCCGGAGTTGGCGATGTCGCCCGCGCCGACGAGTACCGGGTCGACCGCTGCGGTTGCTGCGGGAGCGGTCGTGAGCATGGCTGCGATGGCGGCGGTCGCCAGTGCGACTGCTCCTCCTACCATCGCTGGTCTGCGGAAGCGGCGGTTGCCCATCAGGTGATCCCTTCTGAAGTGAGGGAGGGGTGTGGAGGGCGAGGAGGAACCTAGGGACGCACCGGAGCCATCACCACGCGATTGGATGAACGTTGTGCGTGCTGTGAGTGAGGTTTCTTTGCGCCCGCTCACGTGTTCTGACGACCCGTGAGTAGGCCACCGGCTGTTCATCGACTGCATGTCTGCCCGCCGACTACCGTGCCTGGTTCGCGCGTTGCCGGGACCCGACGATTGGTCATCGTCATCGTCATCGCGATCGAGTGCCGTTGCGGACGAACGCTCCGTGGGCGTCCGTCGTCGCAGCGGCGGCCCCCCACCCGCTCGCCCAGCGCAAGCCGCAGGAGGTGTGCAACGGGGTGTACCTGTCGACAATCGGCTGGTCCAAGAGAGCCATTGGCACAGGCGGGTCCGGCAGCCGCCGACTTCCCGCGATCAGCACCAACGTCTTCGCGCTCGGCGCGGTCAGCCTGGTCACCGACATCTCCGCGGAGATGGTCACCGCGGTCCTTCCCCTCTACCTGGTACTCGGCCTCCAACTGAGCCCGGCGGCCTACGGAGTGGTCGACGGGATCTATACCGGCGCCACGGCGCTGCTGCGAATCGTCGGCGGTTACGTCGCCGACCGGACGCGCAGCCGCAAGGCTGTGGCAGGCATCGGTTACGCGCTCTCGGCCGTCGCCAAGCTGGGTTTGCTCGCGGCAGGCCGGTCGGTCGGCGCGGTCGGGCTGGTCATCGCGGTCGATCGGACCGGAAAGGGCTTGCGCACAGCACCTCGCGACGCGCTGATCACGCTGTCAACGCCACCGGACGCCCTTGGCCGGGCCTTCGGCGTCCACCGGGCGATGGACAGCTTCGGCGCCTTCCTCGGCCCGTTGGTGGCGTTGGCGGTACTCGCCGCCGCCGGCCAGTCCTTCGACGCGGTCTTCGTCACCAGCTTCTGCATTGCCGTCCTCGGTGTCGTGTTGCTCGTGTTGTTCGTCCGCGACCGGCGCGACATGCGACCCGCTGCCGGGACCGTCTCACCGCGCGACGCCGTATCGCTGCTGCGGGCCGCGCCGGTCCGTCGCCTCGTCCTCGCCGCCTGTCTGCTCGGGCTGGCCACGGTCGGCGACGGCTTCGTGTACCTGCTCCTGCAGCGACGCGAAGAGCTGAGCGCGGGCTGGTTCCCGCTGCTCGCGGTCGGCACCAACCTCGGCTACCTGCTGCTCGCCGCTCCGGTCGGCGCCCTGGCCGACCGGGTCGGCAGGCTGCCGGTGATGCTGGGTGGCTACACCTCTCTGGTCGCCGTCTACCTGTTGCTGTTCGGGCCACTGGGCGGGTGGCCGCTTATCGTCCTCACACTCGGCCTCTACGGCGTTTTCTATGCCGCCACGGACGGCGTGCTGATGGCGCTGGCAGGCCCGCTGCTGCCCGAGCGGCTGCGCACCACCGGCATCGCCGTCGTCCAGACCGGCCAGGCTCTGGCCTACCTCGTTTCCTCGGTCCTGTTCGGGCTGGCCTGGCAGGCGTGGGGTCCGGTCACCGCCAGCCGGGTGGCTGCCGCAGGCGTCGTGGTGGCGATCACCGCCACCGCGGTGCTGTTTGCTCGCCGACCCACTGCCGTCACCCAGGAGGTATCCAGTTGAGCGCCCTGCCCCAGCGGACCCGGATCACCATCCTCGTGGCCGCCACTGCCGTGCTCGCCGTCGTCGCCATCGGCTACATCCGGCTGGCCGCCGACCGGACCACCACCGCCGCCGACACCACTGATCCGGTCACCACTACCGGGGACCGCGCAACAATCGCTTCCGGCCCGCGCCTGCTGGTGGTCAGCAACCGCCATCTCGCCACCGTCTCCCGGCGTGACCCAAGAGGCCCGCGGACGGTCGCCAAGCGGGAGTGTGTCCGCGTCTATGCGGCGGCAGGCACCGGCGTCTGCGTACGCCCCGACTCCCCGTGGTCCTACCATGTCGTCGTCCTCGATCGGGACCTCCACGAGAAGCGGGCGATCCCGGTCCCGGGTCTGCCCAACCGAGCCCGGGTCTCGGCCAGCGGCCGCATGGTGGCATGGACCACCTTCGTCGGCGGCGACTCCTACACCAGCAGCGGTTTCTCCACCCGTACCGGCATCCTCGACACCCGCACGGGCGCGCTCGTCGGCACGTTGGAGAAGTTCGCAGTGACCAAAGACGGCCACCCGTATCAGGCCGCCGACATCAACTTCTGGGGTGTCACCTTCACCGCCGACGACAACCGGTTCTACGCGACCATGTCCACGGCCGGCCGCCGCTACCTCGTCCGGGGCGACTTCGCCGCCAGAACCGTCCGCACACTCAAGGAGAACGTGGAGTGCCCGTCGCTGTCACGGGACGGCACCCGCATCGCGTTCAAGCAGGCCATCGGCGCCGACCCCACCCGCGGCTGGCGACTGTCCGTGCTCGAACTGACCTCGATGCGGGTGACGCCGCTGGCCGAGACCCGCAGCATCGACGACCAGGCAGCCTGGCTCGACGACACCACACTCGCCTACACGATGCGAGACAGCAGCGGCGACCCTGACGTCTGGTCTGTGCCGGCTGACGGGTCAGGCACACCTCGCCTGCTCGTACCCGACTCCGAGTCCCCGGCCGCACTGGGCTGACCCTGGCTTGATCTTCAACGTCCGCAGTCGAATGGTGCCTCGAACCTGATCACTCGGTTCGGTAACCGCGGTACGCGCAAGCGGCCTTCAGACCGCCGGCTTGGCCCCGCGCTTACGGCCTTGGCTCCCGGGCATGCCGTGCGATGCGCTGGGGATCAGCTGTTCTTGTGGTCAGTCGGCGCGAGGCCGCCACGTCAGTGCACGTCGTGCGGCTGTGGATCCGTCCGCGGCTGTTCCGGCTGCGGCGAGGAGGACCGTTGCGGTCAGGACGGCCGTGATGAGGTTCCATGACAGGGTTGCTCCGCTTTCTCCTCCGGTGACGGGCTGGACCAGGACGACGTGAACGAAGGTGCCGATGGCACCGGCGCCCAGGACAGCTGCGGGGGTTCGCCGAAGGTCTGGTAGCCGGAGACTCTTAGGCGCGCGCTCACCGCCTGACAGCTCACTGGTCGCGGTGTCGGTGACCGGCACACCGAGTTCGTCCAGGAGTTTCCGGCTGTCGTCATAGGCGCGGTCGCGGTCCACACCGTCCAGCAGGGCGGCCAACGCCACGTTCTCCACCAGATAGAGCTCGGGAAGCAATTCCCCGAACTGGAAGACCATCCCCATGTGCTTTCTGTGGTGCTCTGCCAGGCGCCGACCGCGTAAAGCGACGACATCGCCTCCAGCAACCATGACTGATCCTGCATCAGGTCTGACAAGACCGAGGATTACCAAGAGAAGCGTGCTTTTCCCTGTAGGCCACACGGTAGGCGTCCGGCCCATGCGGACACCCCTTTCACGCCTACGCAATGCCAGGGATTGGCACACCGGCCACACCGTACTCGCTGGCGAGCTTTCCCCTGGAGAGCGAGCGGCCCGTGAAACGACACACATCCGGGTCGGCGGCGAGCTTCGATGCCGTCGTGGAGCCTGATGGTGTCGGAGTGGGCGGGCGCGGCTGAAATGAAGGACAGCACGGCGAGGGATGCGCCGGCGAGGGCGCGAGCAGTCGTCTTGGTCACGGTGTGTTGACCGATATCGGGCCGGGCGTGGGATGCCTGCCGTACGGTCACCCGGACGGGTGCAATGTCGTACCGGAGCGTCGAAACATGAGCGCCGGTCGGCTTTCCTCTCATGCCGGGGTCGAGGGGAGCCACTGCATGCATTACGCAGGCAGGTGGGTCGTTACTTCCGCACCTGTCCCTACCCTGTGTGCGAGGCATCTGAGACAGGAGGGCAGCGTGGCCCGGAGACCCAAGATCCATCAGCGCGCGATGGGATTCGGTAGGTACTTCGAGGAATTCGAGGTCGGAGAGGTCTACCGGCACTGGCCAGGCAAGACCGTCACGGAGTACGACCACCACCTGTTCTCCCTGCTCACCATGGTGCGCCATCCGCTGCACATCGACGCGCACCACGCGCGGACCGCCACCCGCCATCAGCAGCCGCTGGTGATCGGCAGTTACGTCTTCTCCCTGCTGCTGGGGCTTTCCGAGTCGGATGTGGCCGGGCGCGCCATCACCCACTGCGGCGTAGAGAAGGTCGAGCACCACCAGCCGGTCTTCCACGGCGACACGCTCTACGCGGAGAGCGAGGTGCTGACGACCACCGACATCCCCGAACGCGAGGGCCGAGGCCAGGTGGCCCTGGAGACCCGTGGCCGCAACCAGCACGGCACCCTGGTGATGACGCTGCGCCGCGAACTCGTCGTCCCCAAGCGGCGCGCGGTCTGACCGCCGGTCAGAGGGACCCCTTGCCGGCCCGTGTGCGGCGACGGAGCCGCGCCGCCAGACACGTGCTAGCGATACGGACCTTCGACGTCCCTGCGGCTGGACACTGCATGCCGCGCGATGGTCGACAAGGTCAGCTCCCGCTCCTTCTCGATGACGAGCCAGCCCTTACCAAGGAGGGACTGGAGGAGAGGTCGGACCTCGTCGCCCAGCTCGTCCGCCAGGTCGTCATCCGTGGGGGAGTGGCCGGTCTGAAGGAGGGCGGCCACGTGGAAGACGAGTGCTTGCTCCTCCGCGGTGATGTTGAAGTCCATGATGCGAAGGTATGCGCGCCCCTCGTCCGCGGCACGCTGACAGCCCCTGCGTTGCATCTCGGGCAGTCACGGTCGGGTTCACTCGTTGTCACAAGCCAACGAATGAGTGCCGCGTCGGTGGGCGTACGCGAGTGAAGGTCCAGCGCTCCGCCAGGCGCCCCGTAATCACATATCCCACCCAGCCCACTCACAAATACAACCACCTTGCCACTGAGGACAAGTGAGGCCTACTCAAATATCACATCAAACCCTTGTGACACCCACACCCAACGGGCTGAAGCACTCCAGGCTGTGGCAACTCGCTACGGCAAACGCGGCTACGTCTACCTTGGCACCGCGACAGCAGCAGCCCTCACCAGCTGGCTACGCATGTGATCGCCCGGACAAGTCCTAGCTGACACCCTGACCGGCCGGGGGACGCAGCCACCGGGTCGCGCGGCGAGCGCGCGCCCTGTCGGACAACTCGCCCTTCTGGGAACCTGGTTCAACTCAGCGCGGGACCCGTTCACCAGAAGGAGCGGCATTGGACTGGCCGACAGCCGTCGCCTACGGGGCCATGGGAGGCGCCATCGTGGAAGCAGTTGTCTTCTACGGACGGATCTCCACCTGGCAGGCCATGCGACATCGCGTACTTGCCAAAGGGAAGGGACGCTTGCCCCCGCTGCGGCGCTATATCGACCTGCCCTCGGATCTTCTGGCCGCAGTGACCCGGCTTCTCCTCGGCGCGGGCGCCGGATGGCTGTTCCACTCTCAGATCACCGGCGTGTACGCGGCGGTCGCAGTGGGCGCTTCCGCTCCGGCGTTACTCAGGCAGCTCGGCGCTGCGAAGAGCGTCAGGGGCGCTGTGGAAGGCTCCTCGTCGAGCGAGCCGGCCGGAGAGCGGCGATCACGTGGGCGTACGACCGGCGGCGAACCGGCAACATCGCCCGAGGCAGCTCTCGGTTCGGGGAGCACGGCCGGGCAGTGGGGGGAGAGCAGCGGATGAAAGCCTCCCTTCTCCGGCGGTATCGGAATTCGCTTCTGGCATCGGACCTCGTCGATCACTGGTCAACGGAAGAGAGGGCCGACACAAGCACCCATCCGTTGTGGCGACGCTACGTCGCATCACTCCTGGATATCCCGCTCCCCGTCACGGTGCGGAACGCACAATCGGACAGTCGAAGTGATGCGCTCGTGGCTGGCTCGCGCAGGTCCACGGAGTCGCACCCGCGGGACACCGAGTTGACGCCGGTGGGTACGCGTCCCACGCCACTCGCCCCGAGCCCTGACGCTGCACGGCGCCCTCGGAGCACCACCACCCGCGCACTTGCCTCGGCCTTCGCCCTGTGCGCGCTTCTCGGAGCGGCAGCGATAGCCTCTGTTGTGACGCTGCCGTACAGCTCGCCGACGAACCGTCCTCCATCCAGCACGGTCGCCCCTACAAACCCTACCGGCACGGATACGCCAGACGGTTATCGGAGGGTCGACGACCCGGCGGGCTTCACCCTGGACATACCGGAGGGCTGGAGGCGCACCGAGGGGAGCAGCGGGGTTTTCTACCGGTCTCCCGGGTCTCCCGGAGGCAACAGCCTCATCCAGATCTTCACCGTCGCCGACCCACGAGGGACGCCCTACGACTCCTTGAACGAAACGGAGAAATCCGTCATGAAGAACCCTGGGTACGAGCGAATCCGGCTGGAGCAGCTCGGTTCCGGTGATGACGCCGCCGCGGAGCTTGAGTACACCTATAACAGCGAGGAATACGGCTCGCGTCGCGTCCTTGACCGTGTCTTCATCGGCGTCGACGGTGTGCGATACGCGGTCGTGGTAGCCGATCCGGCCGAGGAAAGGCTACGGCAGCGGGAAAGGCAGGAGGTCGTCCTGGGATCCTTCTGCCCGACACCGTACTGCGGGAATTAAGCCGTGCAGTGCTGCTAGGCGGAGGAGCTTCCATTCCGGCTCTGCCACTTTCATCTAGCGGCCGACCCGCGGCAGCATTTGTCCGCCTCGCACCGAGGAGCGGCTGGGGCGGCCGCTGGAGCCTGGCTGGCACAAGGAGTACCAGCCGCTGTACGACCGGGCGCTGGACGTGGGGCTGGCGGTGGTCCAGGGCCTCACGGACGCCCTTGACACGCTGGACGTGCCCTTCTGTCTGGCCTCAAACGGAAGCCACGCCACGATCCGCCGCAGCCTCATGCCGGTGGGCCTGGTGGAACGTTTCGAGGGCCGGGTATTCAGCGCCCGCGACGTTGCGCGCGGCAAGCCGGCACCGGACCTGTTCCTGCACGCGGCGGCGACGATGGGCGTCGCACCAGAGCGATGCGCGGTGGTGGAGGTCAGCCCGTACGGCGTGGCGGCGACGCGGGCGGCTGGCATGCGGGCCTTCGGCTACTGCGGCAGTCCGACACGGGAGGACCAGCTGATGGGCCCGCGGACGCCGGTCTTCGGCGACATGAGCCAACTGCCCAGGCTGCTCGGGGAGCCGTTGACATGAGCGCTCCTCGACGGGGTGGCCTGGGACCGCCAGTTTCACGCGTGGGACGGCGACGGGCACTCATGGGGGAGCGGGCCAGCTGACCACCAACCGGGCAAGACGGGGGTCGGCAGGGCGTAGTGCCACACCAGGGGCGCATCGGCATACCTCGGGCCTGGCGCGGGGGCAGGGTGGGCCGGACACCGCTGCGTCAGTAGGGTGGGCCACCATCTACGGGGCGGCGCGGCGAACCGAAGGAAACGGACAACCGCATGGACTACTGCGTTGGCTGCGGGAGCTATCTCGGCGGAGCGGAGGCGTGTCCGGCGTGTGCCGGCGCCCACGGTGGTGCGCCCACTGGGTGCCCTCCACCACGGCCGCACCCTCTCTACCAGAGCCACGTCCCGCCGATGCCCGAGCCGCCGGTCTACGAGCACACGGGAACGCACGGGTACGACGGGGGCTTTGAGACTCCGCACGCGTACGAGCAGACGCAGGGCTATGAGCCCGTGGAGTCCTACGAGGCAGGTCCGCTTCCCGAACAGGGTGGCGAGCCCGGCCCCGGCCCGGCCGATCGAGACCTCGACCCCGGCGTAGCCACCGGCTTTGACGCCGCTGCGGCTACGGCTACGACTGCGGGTGCGGGTGCGGGTCCCGGTGAGGGTGACGACGGGTACGCCTCCCGCCGGACGGCGGCCACCCGCCGCCGCGGCAAGGGCCCGCGCCGTGCGCGACGCCGCAAGGGCGGGAAGACCAGGCTGGCCCTCGGCGTCGCGGGTGGGGTCGTACTGGTCGGCGTCGTCGCGACAGGTCTGTCGGGGGAACTGATGCCCACCGGGCCGACGCACAGCAGGGACACGGAGTCACAGGCGTCGGCCACTCCCGTCGACGCGTCCGCCACCGCGCAGCCCTCACCAGGCGAGACCGCGGGAAGATCGGCTCGTCCGTCGCATGCCGCGAAGCCGTCCGCATCGGCATCGGACGCCGCCGTGTCCCACTCGGCGGTTCCCGTATCAGCGACCACGGCGCCGCCCGTCGCCACCCGGCCCATTACCAAGGAGCCGCCCCAGCCAACGCCGTCACCCACGAACGCGGGGTCGAACCCGAGGCCCACACCACGCCCCACACAGCCGCAGTCCTGCTTCCTCTTCTGGTGCTCCTAGATGACCGATTCCAACAGATCAGTGGCCGTGGGCAGTCAGTGAGCGCAGGACCGGTTGTATGGTGAGGCCGTTGTGCCACATCGTGGCGGTCAGGGCGAGGATGCGCTCCTCTTACCGAAGAGCGTGACCACGCCATACCCATGACGTCAGCGTCGCGACCTCTCTCAACCGGGTTCAGCCACAGTCGCGTCCGGCTCCGCTGGCCTTCACCACCACGCTCTTCCACCAGGTACAGCGACCAGGGCGTTCGAGGAAACCCACGGTGTTGATCTGCCGGTGCAGTACCGGCTCTTCGTTGCGGAGGTGGGCAACGGCTCCCCGCCGGTCCCGGCCACGGGTTGATGCCGTTGCCCCCCGACCGGTGGCCGGCGAGGAATAGGCCGTGGACGACGAGTGGGAAGAGGGCCGTGCCGGGTCGGCTCGCCGCTCCGTTCCCCTCACCGAACCCCTGCCTGGCCGGATCGGCGCACAGACCGATGAACTGACCCGGGGCACGCTCATGCTGACCGAAGTGGGCTGCGGTATCTAACATCCGGCTAATTTGACCGGCCTGGCAGATCGACCCGGACCAAGGAGCGGACGAAAGGTCAGCGCATGCCTGGGGCGGGATCTGGGCGGACGTCCTCAGCTCATCAGCTCGGGCGCGAAGTAGTCACGCAGTCGAGCGATCTTCCCGTCGCGGATGCGAAAAATCTGTACCAGCGAGACAGCCACTTCGTCTCCGTCCCCGTCGAAGACCGGGTCGATCTCGGCGATGAACACGTCGGGATCGGAGGTGGTGTGCAGCACGTATCCGGACTTCTCAAGGTTCGGCGAGCGGTCGCCCTTCACCTGTTGCTCGTAGTACGCCGCCATCACCCTACGAATCTCCTCGCGACCCACCAACCTCCTGGGGAAGGCGGCGCCGGCAGGCATGAGCGGCGCCTCGAGGACACCGTCCGCGGTGAAGTTCTCAGCAAGGGCATCGGCATTCCGGCTCATGGTTCCGGCGTAGACGTAACTCTCGAAGATCTCCTGCGGCGTTCGGGACAAGGCGGCCTCCTTGGACTCGGACTCAGTCGGGCTCAGAAGGCCACATCATCACAGTGACGCTTCCGGGAAGGCGGTTTCCGGGAACGATCACGTTCCGCCGGATCAGCTGACCTCCAGTCGCCGCGGGTGATGCTCAGCCTGGCCAACTAGGGCGTGTTTGAGATGTTGGTCGTGACTGTGGAACGATTTCGGGATGGCTCGTGGAGACCTGACGGACGAACAATGGGCCCGGCTGGAGGCGGTGTTACCGCCGTTGCCGA
>NZ_JBFAIP010000151.1:0-10634 GCF_040654775.1 Streptomyces sp. NPDC050636 | reverse complement strand
CACGATGTGTACCGGACTGCAGCCGCCGTCCTTCAGTACCCGCGCGGCGTGCTCCACCAAGGGGCGCCCCCTGTGGTCGAGCAGCGCCTTGGGGTATGGAACTCACCGTCTGGGTCGCTGACTGGCAGATGCTGACTGGCAGGTGCAGTGGTGCGGCGACCCGTTCGGCATCCGGTCGCGGGTGGCCTGGAAACTCATCGACGCCGACAAGAAGCGGCTCGCCGACGTCGTGGGCGCCGAAGCCGCCGACCGATCGGCTCCGCCGAGGAACACCACGGCGGAGCCGAGGAGTTCCGCCCAGGGTCAGGGTGCCAGGCAGCTGGCGCCCGGGATTTCGCTGGGGACTCCGGGGCTGGCGGGGTCGACGAGGGCCGTTACGTCGCCGGCGGATTCGGTGAGACAGGTAATGGTCCCTACGGGGTCCGGGACGGCGCTGGCCGGTGAGGCAAGTACGCCGAGGAACGCGAGCGTCCCGATGGCCACGGCAGTGATTCGACGCATGAACAACCCTTCTTCGTATGGGAATTGCAGCACTCGCTGGCTTCCCGTAGGTGTATTGGTGCATGCGTCGTGTCACTCGTGTGGGGCTAGCGGAACGATTCGGCATGCGATCCTGAGTGAGCCCGCGGCCGTACCCAGGGGGCTACCCATGCCCGAGAGCGCGGGGCGCCGAAGCGTGATGGCGCCTCGGAATCTGTACGGGTTCCAAGTCGTCAGGTCGCGCTAGGGGCGGGAAGGGGGCGCAGAGTTGGCGTACCGCCGCCCCCTCCTCGTGTGGGTGGCTCAGTCGATGTAGACGGAGTTGCCGAATTCTGAGACGGCGCTCTCCTCCGGGTACACCGCTTCGGTTACTTCCCCTCCACACCCTGGCTCTGAGAAGACAAGGGCGATTCCGTCAGTGTGATTGCTGACGCTGAGCGGCCAGCGGTCCGAGTCATAGCAGCCGCTGGGCTCCTCATATGCAGTGTCGTTGACGATGAGTACTCCGTCGGCCGCGTACGCGGAGCCGGGGGCGAGCGCGAGGGTGGCTGCAGCTGCAAGGGTTCCCAGTGCCGTAGCGATGCGTCGCATCAACGTCCTTTCCTCTGGCGGTAGTTAGCTTTGCCAGACTCCCCGTGCGGTCAGCCGATATGCGCAGAGCCCCCGTACGTGATTGGCGAACGATCCCTGTTCTATTTTCGGAGGCGCGAACATGCCGAGCCCTGTCCCGAAACGCAGTGATCAGCTCCAGAGGCGCAACACGAACGCGGGAGGCCGGGGGAGGATCTGGCGGAGGCGGCGCGGGTGACTCTCATGGATGCGTGCCGCAAGGCCGCGGGCGGTAGCCAGTGAGGAGCTGGCCGAAGTGGTGGCGCCCAGGAGCGCGGCGCACTTCGACCAGCGGACATCACTAGGCGTCAGGGAACAGCCTTTCCGAGATCAGCGCCCACAGCGCCTTAACCGCCAGGGCGATGGTGAACCGTTGCGCTGTTTCCCTCTGCCATGTCCTCTTCTTCTTCACTGCCGATACCTCCGCGTTTTCAGCAAACGCGGGAGGGACGCCTTTTCGGCTCACTCCCTCTCCGCAGACAGCGCATAGGGCGCGGTCCCCCACTGACGCACGGCGTCGCCCGCACGGCGGGCGGCACATTTCCCGAGGCGTTGGCTCAAAAGAGAGAGCTACGACAGCGGAACCACGCTACCGAAGGGCGAGTCGAGGTAGGTATTTTTCAGTCAGATGACATGCGCAGACGGGAATATGCCCCGAGTCCTAGGGCGCAGGTTACGAGTGCCGGTTCTCGCTCGCCTTCCTGTGGCGCTTCAGGTGGGGCCGGGGCCGCCCTCCGCGCCAAAGTGCACACCGGTGGCCAGCCGGGCCCGTGCCTGGCGTAGCGCGGCCGCATCGACCAGGTTGCCGTCCACGTCGAGCCAGGCGCCGGAGCCGTGAGCGGTGGCCGACTCGACGCGCTCCAAGAGGCGGCGGGCCGCAGCCAGTTCGCCGCAGTCGGGGGTGAAGGCGGCATTGACGACGGGAACTTGGGCGGGGTGGACCACCGAGCGGCCCAAGAAACCGCGCTCCAGGCCCCGTACGCAGTCCGCCTTGAGGCCGTCGAGATCCTTGATGGCCGGATAGACGCTCATCGGCGGTCTGGGCAGCCGTGCCGCGGCCGCCGCCAGCAGCACGCGGTATCCGGCCGCGTCCAGGACGTCCCGGTGGCCGGTGCCCAGTTCCGCCGCGAGATCGCCCGCGCCGAACGCCAGGCCTGCCACCTGGGGGTGGCCAGTGGCCAGCGCGAAGGCGCGTTCGACGCCAAGTGCGGTCTCCAGCAGCGGAATCAGCGGGACGCCGGGAAGCGAACGGCCCGCGTCGGCGAGCTGGCCGGGCCGTTCGCACTTGGGCAGGCGTACGGCCGCGATGTGTGTGCCACGCAGGGCAGCCAAGTCGTCCTCACCGCCGCCCCCCAGGGGATTGACGCGTACGCAGACCGGGCATGGGTGCCCGGCGCTCAGGAAGGCGGCGGCGGCCTCGCGCGCAGCCTCCTTGCGGGCCGGTGCGACCGCGTCCTCCAGGTCGATGACGACGGCATCGGCGCCGCTGTCCACTGCCTTGGCGAAGCGCTCGGGGCGGTCGCCGGGCACGTACAGCCAACTGCGCACCGCCCGCATCAGATGACCCCCTTGCGGCGCAGCTCGGCGCGCTGGGTCGCATCGACGCCCAGCGCACCGAGGACGTCGTCGTTGTCCGCGCCCAGCGGCCGGCCGGCCCAGCGGACCCGGCCGGGGGTGCTGGAGAGATGGGTCGGGACGCCTTGCATGGCGAGGTCGCCCAGTTCCGGGTCGGCGAGGTGGACGATGCTGCCGAGGGCCGCGAACTGCGGGTCGGCCATGATGTCGGCGGAGCTGTAGATCGGCGCGATGGCCGCCTGGGCCTTCTCGAAGGCCGCTATGACGTCCGCGGAGTCGCGCTCGCCGATCCAGCCGCCGACCACCGCGTCCAGCTCCTCGACATGTTCCGCCCGGCCCGTACCGCTGCGGAACCACGGCTGTTCGACCAGGTCGGGGCGGCCGACCAGGTGCAGTACGCGCTCGGCGATGCTCTGCGCGCTGGTGGAGACGGCCAGCCAGCGGCCGTCGCGGCAGCGGTAGGGGCAGCAGCTGGCTGGCGCGGACGACGGTGTACTCGGCCAGCCCGCCGAAGTTGGTCTCGAACCCCCAGGCCCGCTGGTCCTCGCCGAGCATGCCGTCGCGGTGGGTGGCCGGGTCCTGCTCGTCCACATAGGCGGTGCCGACCACCACATCGTCGCCGGCCTTCCAGTGGCGTACCGCCGAACCGGTCCGTACCACCACGCCCGAAGCGTCCGAACCGAGGATGTGGTACGGCAGGTCGTGCCGGGCGTCCCAGCCGCCGCGTCTGCCCATCTGCTCCAGGAAGCGGAAGGTGGGGACCGGCTCGAAGGTGGCCGACCAGACAGTGTTGAAGTTGATCGCGCTGGCCATCACCGCGATCAGCACTTCGTCGGGCGCTAACTCCGGTATGGGCACCTCGTCCACGTGGATCGACTTACGGACGTCCTTGTCGGTCACGCCGCGGAACATCTCGACGTCGCTCGCCTGGATGACCGCCGCCTTCATGCGGTCAGGCACCGGCAGGTTGTGCAGTTCTTCTCCGTTGCGGCCTTCGATCACGGCTGCCGCGAGGGTCGGGCTCATGACTTCTCCGATTTCGCAATACGGGGGGAGGGGACGGGAGGGGAGGGGGGAGGGGTGGTCAGCCTGCGACCGCCTTGAGGGCGGTGAGCACGGCGTCCGTGGTGTCGATGCGGGCGATCATCGGCAGGATCTTCTTGATCGCGAAGTCCTGGTGTTCGGCGGAGAACGTGCTGGTCGCGTCCTCGGCGACGATGACGTGGTAGCCGTGCTCGTAGGCGAACCGGGCCGTGGACTCCACCGCCAGGTTCGTGGCGACGCCGGTCAGTACGAGCTCCTCGACGCCGCGGCGGCGCATCTGGATGTCCAGCTCGGTGCCGGTGAAGGCGCCCCACTGACGCTTGGTGATGAGCAGGTCGTCGGGCTGCGGCGCGAGCTCGGCGGAGAGCTGGGAGAACTCCGGGTGCAGGGCCGGCGGGTTGTGCGGGACGTCGGCGCGCGGCTGTAGCGCGGCGCCGCCGTCGGGGCCGTGCGCCACGTTGACCAGCACTACCGGCAGGCCGGCGGCGCGGAAGGCGTGCGCCAGCTTGGCGCTGTTGTCCACCACGCGGTCGGCGGGGTGGGGCTGAAGCGGCAGGCCCAGGATGCCCTGCTGGAGGTCGAGGACGACGAGTGCGGACTTGGGGCTGAGTTCCATGACGGGCATGGGGGGTCCTTTCAACAGTGTCGAATGGCGTGCGGATACAGGTGCGTTCGCCAGGGGTGGTTGGTTCAGCCGCGGTTTCCGGCACCCCGAAGGTGCCGGGTGGTGGCGGCGTTCAGGAGAAGTACGACGCTGATGCCCGTGATCACGGCGGCCAGCAGATGGAGGCCCGAGTCGTCGGCGGAGCCGCCCACCGCGATGCCGACGAGGGCGGATGAGAGGTTGGCGCCGATGTACTGGGCCGTACGGAAAAGCCCGGAGGCGGTGCCGATCTCGTCGGCCGGCGCGGTGCGGTACATCAGTGTCTGGTTGCCCAGGCTGTTGAAGCCATTGGGCAGGCCCAGCACCGCGGCGATGATCAGCACCGCCCAGATCGGCACCGTGGAGCCGACCAGGGCCAGGGCGCCGCTACCCACGCACAGCGCCGCGGAGCCGGTGATCAGGACGAGCCGCAGCCGCCGGTCCACCAGCCGGGTGGCCCACATGGTGGTGAGGAAGCCGAGGCCCGCCACCGGCAGCATGACCAGACCCGCCTGCGCCTCGGACAGGCCGCGGCCCTGCTGGAGCCACTGCGGCAGGGCGTAGGTGACGGAGTAGAAGACGACGTAGGTGGCCGCGACGCGTGCGTACGTGGCGGCGAGCGGGCGGTTGCGGGAGACCATCCGTACGTCCACGAACGGGCGCGCGGCGCGCAGTTCACGCACGATGAGCGCGGCCGTAAGGACCACGAAGGCGGCCAGCGCCCACCACCGGGGGTTGTCCGGCAGGGAAAGCAGGAACAGCATCAGGCCGCACAGCTCGCCGACGAACAAGGCCATGCCGGGCAGGTCCAGGCCGCGGACGGTGGCGCCCAGCTCGCCGCGCCTGATGGGCTTGTCGGCGGGCAGCCAGAGCAGCGCCATGACCATGGCCGCCAGGGTGAGCGGGATGTTGATCCAGAAGATGGCGCGCCAGCCCGCGAGTTGGACCAGCAGGCCGCCCAGCGGCGGGCCGAGTGCGACCGCGACCTGTGAGGCGGCGGAGATGGCGCCGAGGCCGCCGGTCGGGGTGCTGCCCGGGGTGGCGTTCTCGGTCGCCCAGGCCCGGATCATGGACATCCCGGCCGGGTAGGCGGCCGAGGTGCCGAGTCCCAGCACGACACGGGTGGCGATCAGCCAGCCGAGGGAGGGGGCGAAGGGGGCCGCGGCGGCCGCGATCAGTACCAGGACCAGGCCGAGGCCGAAGATGCGCCGGGCGCCGAACGCGTCGGCCAGCCGTCCCATCGCCGGTTGCGCCACGGCCGTGGCCAAGTACAGCCCGGACACCAGCCAGATGACCTCGGAGCCGGCGTGGAACGCGTCCTGGATGGACAGCAACGCCACCGCGATCATCGACGAGTTGAGCGCGTTGAGCAGGGTGCCCAGCACGATCGGGGTGAGGAAGCCGAGCGGGATACGCGCCCTGGCAGTCGGTTTCTCCACGGCCGTCTGCGCGGTCGGTAACGCCACGGCACCCCCTCGGTCTTCTAGGTTTCGGACAGCAGGTCCAGCAGTTTGTTCGCGGCCGCGAGTACCTCGCGCTCCACCGGCGTCAGTCGTTTGGCCATGGCTTTGGCGAGCCACTGGTCGCGCATCTGCCGGTCGGTCTCCACCAGTTGACGGCCGACCTCGGTGATCTCCACGATCACCTGTCGTCGGTCGTGCTCATGGGGCCGGCGGGTGATCAGCCCGCGCTCCTCCAGAGCAGCGAGCTGACGGGTCAGCGACTGAGGCTGTACGCCTTCACGCGTGGCCAGTTCCTTGGGGCTGAGCGGTCCGGTGCGGACCAGATGGCTGAGCACGGAGGTGCTCGTCAGCCCCAGGCCGTGCGAGGGGCGTTCCTGACGCATGCGCCGGGCCAGTGCGGACACGCTGTCGCGGGTCTGGCGGGCCAGGTCGGCGGTCTCGTGAGTATCTTCCACAAACGAAGCTTAGCTTACAAGCCAGGCTTAACTTCTTGTCAAGATCCATCGATGCGGCGAGGGGCGGGCACGGTACTGCGAACTCCGGAAAGACCGCGTTTCACCTGCGTAAAGAACCCACAATGGCCGAAAATGGCCGGGCACTCTTGAGGGTGACCTTCCTTGCATTTACTTCGCTGTACTTACCAATGTTTGCTGGTGTTCCAGCCGCTGGGCAGGCGCCGGGGCTCCTCCCCGGGCACCGCCCATGCCGCCCGTGAGCACAAGGAGCCACGCATGACCCCCCACCCCCCCCGGGTGACGCGGACGAGCGCCGGGAGCCTGTCGGAGCCCCAGGACCGCTCGCCGGACTCCGCGTCATCGACACCGCCACCCTGTTCGCCGGCCTGTTCGCGGCCACCCTGCTCGGGGACTACGGCGCCGATGTCGTCAAGATCGAGCATCCGGACGGCGATCCGGCCCGCCGCTACGGCGCCCAGCGCGACGGCGTCCCCGTGTGGTGGAAGGTGGTGGCCCGCAACAAGCGCTCCGCCACCCTCGACCTGGACACCGAGGACGGCCAGCGCCTCTTCCGCCGGCTCGCTGCCGACGCCGACTTGATCGTGGAGAACTTCCGCCCGGCACCCTGGAGCGCTGGGGCCTGGACTACCAGACGCTCAGCGCCGACAACCCCCGCCTGGTCCTGCTGCGCATGACGGGCTTCGGCCAGAGCGGCCCGTACGCCAACCGCCCCCGGATTCGGCACCGTCGGCGAGGCCATGAGCGGCCTCGCGCACCTCACCGGTACGCCCGACGGGCCGCCCACCCTCCCCTCCTTCCCGCTGGCCGACGCGGTCGCCGGGCTCACCGCCGCCTTCGCCGCGCTCACCGCCCTGCGCGCCCGGGAGGTCACCGGCCGCGGCCAGGTCGTGGACCTCTCCATCGTCGAGTCGATGCTCGGGGTGCTCGGCGGGCCGCTGGCCACCTACGACCTGACCGGCGTCATGCCCACCCGGCAGGGCAACCGCTCCCCCCAACAACGCGCCGCGCAACGTCTACCGGACCAAGGACGACGCCTGGGTCGCGGTCTCCGCCACCACGGTCCGCATCGCCGAGCGGGTGGTACGGCTGGTCGGCCGCCCCGAACTGGCCCAGGAGGAGTGGTTCGGCACCGGCATCGGGAGGGCCCGGCACAGCGACGTACTCGACGATGCGGTCGGCGGCTGGATCGCCGAACGCACCCGGGACGAGGTCATCCAGCGGTTCGAGGAGGCACAGGCCGCCATCGGCCCGGTCTACGACTTCGCCGATGTGCTGCACGACCCGCAGCTGACGGCACGTCAATCCATCATTTCCGTCCCCGACCCGGAACTGGAGGCCATCCGCATGCCCGACGTCACCTTCCGGCTCTCCGAGACCCCCGGATCCGTGCGCACGGCCGGCCCGCGCCTCGGCCAGCACACCGCCGAGATCCTCGGCGAACTCGGCATCGGCGCCGAGGAACTGGCCGCCCTCAGCGAAAGAAGAGCCATATGACCGCCGTGGTCCACCGCAGCTACCTGTACGCGCCCGCGCACAAGCAGCGCCTGGTGGAGAAGGCGTACGCGAGCGAGGCGGACGCCGTCGTCCTGGACCTGGAGGACGCCGTACCGCTCGGCAGCAAGAACGAGGCGCGGGCCGCCGCGGCCGGGATTCTCGCGAGCACCCCGCCCAAGCCCACCTACGTACGCGTCAACGCTCCCACCAGCGGCCTGTGCCAGGACGACATCCAGGCCGTCGCCGGGCCCGGACTCGCCGCCGTACGGCTGCCCAAGGTCGACCGCCCCGAACACATCCGTGACGCCGCTGCCTGGCTGGCCGAAGCGGGCAGCCAGGCGGGCGTACAGATCCTGGTCGAATCCGCCCTCGGCGTCGAAGCGCTGTCCCAACTGGCCACCGCGTCCCCGCCGCAACTCGGCACTGAGCAGGCCGAGGGGCTGCGGCAGGCGATTCGTGGGCTGGGGAGCGGGCGGACGGTGGGCGAAGTGCTGCGGGAGGCTGCCGTGCCGGAGTGAGGCACCGTCGTGCAGCTTCTCCTGGACATGCGGGGGCGGTGCGCGGCGCGCGTGAGGCCCGGCGGCGGAGCGGCGCCGGGCTCCGCCATCGCCCCGAACCATCTCCAGGATGATCCTCAACCGAGTGGCTCGGCGCCGTCCGCCAGGACGACCTGCGCAACAACTCGGAGGTACTCGGCCCGTCGAGACGGTGATCCGGTTTGCTGGACGCCCGGGAAGAGGTGGCCCGGGAAGAGGTGGCCCGGTTGCGGGAGGAAGCGCGACCGATCAAGTGCGTTGAGCGGTAGGAGGAAGAGATGCAGCCTGGTGGGCGGGGCGTTGTCAGTGGCGACGGTTACCGTCTGCAGCATGGACGTACGAGGGATGACAATCGTGCTCAACGGCCGTTTCCGCGGCTGGACCAGGAGCGAGGCGAAGCGGCGACTGGAGGAGCTGGGCGCCCGGGTGACGGAGACGCTGTCCGGCAGGACGGACCTGGTGTTCACCGTCAACCGGTACGGGAGCACATACGAGGAGGCGGTCCGGCGCAACCTCCCGATACTCAACGACTCTGCGTTTGCGTCCCTGCTCGCCGATGGGAGCGACTCCCGCGCCGCCGACGACGGGTTCGCGCCGGGGGAGGAATCGGACCTGGTGGCCCTGCGGACGCGGCTGCTCAAGCTGGAGCGAGAGCAGGGCATCACCGAGGAGCACCGCGCCGCCACCCGCGAGGTCCGCGCCATGGAGGAGGTCTGCCTGCGCCATCCGTACGGCCATGAGGCGGAGATCAACGACTATGCGCTCAGCCCCTGTGGCCGCTATCTGGCCACTGGCACCTCGCTCGGCGACGACCACGAGGCCGGCGGCACCTTGCAGATCTGGGAGGTGGCCACGGGACGCTGTGTCAGTGTCCTGCGCGGCATCGACGGCGGCATCGGCTGGCCCGGCCACGACGGCGGCATCCAGTGGTCGGCCGACAGCCGCCGCATCGGCCTCGCGTACAACACCAACTGGGTCGGTGTCTTCGACCCGTTCTCTTCCTCTCTTGACGGCTATAAGCACACCTGGGCCCACGCCGACGCCAAGGTGGCCGACCATGCGGCACGGCCGCGGGCCTGGGCGCTGGCGCCCGACGCCGGCAGCGCCTTCGTGGCGTCCGACTCCCCGTGCGAGGTGGGCGGCTGCGTCGTCCCGTTCCTGAAGCGCAGCAGGCTGAGCTGGACGATCGGCCGCACGCGCCCCTCGCATCCGTTCCTTCTGGCCGAACGGCTGCGAGAGGATCTGCGGAACAAGGAGGAGGACGCGCACGACGATGCCGCGCTCCGGGCCGACCGGGTCCGCTGGTCGCGGGACGGCACCCGGTTGCTGGCGCAGGGCGAGGGCCGGGGCCGGCCCGAGGCATTCGTCGTCGATGTCGCTTCCGGGCAGCCGCAGTGGGTGGCCGAGATCGGCAGACCGGCCGACTGGAGCCCGGACGACCGGCTGCTGGCGCACGACCGCGAGGGGCTGTGCTTCCTCGACGCGCTGACTGGCGAGCCGACCAGAGAAGGGCCCGGGCATCAAGGGGTGACGTCGCTGCGATGGGGCATGCGCGGCGATGTGCCGCGGCTGGCGGCCCAGGTGGGCGAGGGCAACGCCGCCGGAGCGGAACCAGGCGTCCTCATCTACGACGCGGACCGCTTCCGCCACCGCCTCGACGTCACGCCCGTGGCGAAGCACCGCGTCTCCGCCCACTCCTGGGCTTGGTCCCCGTCCGGCGACGCCGGCGCCTGGCTCACCGCCGACGGGCGGGCAGAGGTGTGGTCGCTGACGGACGACGCGCCGCGGCGGCTGCGCACCCTCGACGTACCGGTCGCGAGCGGTGCGCTGCTGTGGTGCGCCGACGACGTCCTGATCGCCCTCGGCCCCACCACGCTGCGGTTCCTGCACACCGGATCCGGCGAGATCCTCGGCGACTTCACCTTCCTGCGCACACCACAGGCACCCAAGCACACGCCGCCGACGCACTGGATGGTCGAGACGCACAACTTCGCACCCGATGACACGACATGGTGCGCGGCCTTCAGTGAGGGCGTCGTGATCGCCCCGGACGGCAGAGGGCCGGAGTCGCTGGACGCGGTCCTCGCCTGGACCGTCCGCGATCGCCTGGCCTGGCCCGCGCGCTGGGGCGAACTCGACGTCGTCCGCACCGCTCGCACCGCACGCGAGCGACTTGAGCTACTCAAGTGACGTCGGCTAGCTATAGCCCTAGCTATAGCCCTAGTGACCTGAGTCGGAGATTCTCCGACAGTAGGCGGCGACTTTGTCGAGGATCTCGTCGGCGGTCTTCGTCCAGACGAAGGGTCTGGGGTGT
>NZ_JBFAIP010000150.1:0-10718 GCF_040654775.1 Streptomyces sp. NPDC050636 | reverse complement strand
CCAAGGGCCACGCCTCCTTCATCATTCCCCCGGACACCCCCGGCCTTTCCCAGGGGCAGAAGTTCAAGAAGCAGGGGCGCGTTTCCCCACGTCGCGGTGCGCCGGACGGCGCGAGTGATGCACAATCGCACCGAAACGATGCACGCCATCGCATTGGATGACGCACGCCGAGGCCCCGGCCTCCTGAGACCCGCAGGGACGAGACGACTCTTGCGAGCACGCAGCCGCCGCATGGGGGCACCTCCCACGCCCTCTAGGCAGTGGGGGAGTAACGGCATCCGAAACGGAGAACGTCGCGGGAAAGGGGTGGGTCGATGAGTATGTACCGGGAACGGGTCCACCGAGGGTCCGCGAGGGCCACCGTGCTGCGTACGGTCGGCACCCGTGAGCGGCGCTCGCATCTGACCGCGCCCCGCGTGCCCACCGTCGGCATCGACATCGGCGGCACCAAGGTCATGGCGGGTGTGGTCGACGCCGACGGCAACATCCTGGAGAAGGTCCGCACCGAGACGCCGGACAAGTCCAAGAGCCCCAAGGTCGTCGAGGACACCATCACCGAGCTGGTGCTCGACCTCTCCGACCGGCACGACGTGCACGCGGTGGGCATCGGCGCGGCCGGCTGGGTCGACGCGGACCGTTCCAAGGTCCTCTTCGCCCCGCATCTGAACTGGCGCAACGAACCGCTGCGCGACCGCCTCGCCGGCCGTCTGGCCGTCCCCGTCATGGTCGACAACGACGCCAACACCGCCGCCTGGGCGGAGTGGCGGTTCGGCGCCGGACGCGGTGAGGACCACCTCGTCATGATCACCCTCGGTACGGGGATCGGCGGCGCGATCCTGGAGGACGGCGCCGTCAAGCGCGGCAAGTACGGCGTGGCCGGCGAGTTCGGCCATATGCAGGTCGTGCCCGGGGGACACCGCTGCCCTTGCGGCAACCGCGGCTGCTGGGAGCAGTACAGCTCCGGCAACGCCCTCGTACGCGAGGCCCGCGAGCTGGCCGCCGCCGACTCTCCGGTCGCGTACAACATCATCGACCGGGTCGGCGGACGGGTCGGCGACATCACCGGACCGCTGATCACCGAGCTGGCCCGGGAAGGCGACGCGATGTGCGTCGAACTCCTTGAGGACATCGGCCAGTGGCTCGGCGTCGGTATCGCCAACCTCGCCGCCGCCCTCGACCCCTCCTGCTTCGTGATCGGCGGTGGCGTCAGCGCCGCCGACGACCTGCTGATCGGCCCTGCTCGGGACGCCTTCCGGCGCCATCTCACCGGCCGCGGCTACCGTCCCGAGGCCCGTATCGCCAAGGCCCAGCTGGGCCCCGAGGCGGGCATGGTGGGCGCCGCCGACCTCGCGCGCCTGGTCGCCCGCCGCTTCCGGCGCGCCAACCGACGCCGCGTCGAGCGTTATGAGCGCTACGAAAAGGCCGGCCGACGATGACCGAACCGGACCCGCTGATGAACGACCACCACCAGCCCGCCGCGCCGCCCCGCGCCAAGCGCGGTCGCACCTGGCTGTCCGCGCTGATCATTTTCCTGCTGATCGCGATCCCGGCCGGCTACATCGTGATCTCCGCCGAGCAGAGCCGCGACAGCGGCGAGGGCAAGGAACAGGAGGCCGCCGCCACCGGCCTGACCAATGCCTTCCCCTCCCGGGTCCAGCAGCGGATCTACAACGTCCCGGTGCCGATCGGCTCCACCCCGGTCTACTACTACGAGACCAACTCCTGGCAGACCAGCTCGCTGTTCGTGCAGTTCCGGACCAACGACTGGGGTCTCGACCACTATCTGAAGTCCGTCGGCAGCAGCACCGCCGCCCTCAAGAAGGACAAGATCACCATCCTGCCCGGCCAGGCGGCGAAGGTCGGCTGGGACTTCAGCGCCGACCAGCCGTGGGCCGGTACGACGGCCGCGATGAAGGCGCCGCAGCCCGCCCAGCAGATCATGGTCAGCTTCGACGAGCCCGGTCACCCCGTCGTCTACACCGTCTCGACGGTGAAATTCTGACCGCCTGGGCGGCTGAGTACCGTCCAGCCCGCCGAGTTCTGACGCCCGTTGTCACGCCCGTCCAGGGGGCGTCCGGTTCGCGCTCTGCCTGAGGCACGGCCGCACGGAGTCCGCCTTCAAGGCGTACGGGTCCGAGGTGCTCAGCCCGTCGGCTGAGTCGGATCGGCCGCCTCGTCAGCCGATTTGGCCCGCCCGCCGCAGAAGACCTCGTTGACGAGCCTCTGCTGCGCCTTCTGGAACGCCTGGGCTGTGGCGGCGAAGTCGAGCTCGGCGTCCCCGGTGGTGAGGGAGGCGGTCAGGGTTTTACTGCCGTCGGGCGTGCTGTACATCAGCGCCGCCCAACCGAAAAAGCCGCCGTTGTGGTTGAGGATGGTGCCGCCGCCGTCCGTCTCCTCCACGAACAACCCCAGGCCGTAGCCGAGCTTGGGGTGCGGCGTGCGCATCTCGGCCAGCAGCGGGTCCGGCAGGAGCTTCCCGCTCATCAGCGCGGAGAAGAACGTGTGGAGATCCTCGGTGGTCGAGATCATGTCACCGGCGGCGGAAATCCAGGAGACGTTGAAGCGGGTGACGTCGACCACCTTCCACTGGCCGGTGTGCTCGTACCGGTAGTAGCCGTGAGCGTGCGGCTCGGGGATCTCCGGCGAGGCGCCCGGCACCACGGTGTCCGACATTCCCAGCGGCTGCAGGATCAGCCGCTGTATCTCCTCGGCCAACGAGCGGCCGGTGACCTCCTCGATCAGCAACTTGGCCAGCACGTAGTTGGTGTTGGAGTAGCTCCAGTCCGCCCCCGGCTCAAACCGCGCCGGCTTTGACAGCGCCAGCCGTACCAGCTCCTCCGGCTGGTAGGTGTGGAACTGGTTGTCCACGTACTCCTGGCCCTGCCAGGGGATCCCCGGCGCGACCGTTCCGTCGTCGTAGTACTCGCCGGTGTAGTTGAACAGCCCGCTGGTGTGCTGCAGCAGCATCCGCACCGTGATCCGCCGGTCCAGCCCGAACCGGGGCAGGTAGTCATCCGCCGGGCTGTCCAGCCCGATCTTGCCCTCGGCCACCAGTTGCAGCACCACGGTCGCGGTGAAGGTCTTCGTGGTGCTGCCGATCCGGAAGTGCCCGTTGGTCGGCGGCTTGGCGCTCTCGCCCAGCTTGCGCACCCCGGCGCTGCCGACCCACTCGCCCTGCTCATCGTTCACGCGCAGTTGCACCCCGGCGAACCCGGAATCGACGATCTCCTCGATGGCCTTCTGCAGCTCCGGGCGATCCTGCTCGGTGAGGGTGAGGGACATGACTGTGCTCCTTATGGGTTGTGTGGGTGGTTGTTGCGGTGAGGGTGTGGCTGCCCAGGGCGGCGATGTGGTGGTGCCGGCCGCCGAGGGCATGGGCGTGAGCGGGCGAGCGCTCCCGGGCGGTGGCCGTGCTGCGTTCGCTGTGCGGGATGCCTCCCGGCGCGGCATCCATGGCGTTCGCGAGTTCGGCCCGGTGGGCCCGTGGTGGTCGGGGTCCGGTTGCATCTGCCCGTGATCTCGGGGGCACCGGAGACGGTCTTGTCGCCGTAGGACGTGCGCAGCCCGTTCGCCCCGATGGCCGGGTTGGTGTTGAGGGGTGCTCCTTTGGAGGGAGCGGGTCAGAGGCTGCGGGCGGTGATGTCGCCGTGGGAGGTGGTGGCGCGGATGTCGAGATCGGCGGTGCCGTCGTTCTTGAGGGCGTTGCTGATGCGGCCGTGGCCGGTGCCGGCGTCCAGGGCAGCCGACACGCCGGCGGCGGCGCCGACCGTGATGTCGCCGGACTGGGTGCTGAGCACGACCGTGCCGCCCATGGCTTCGGCGATCCGGATGTCGCCCCTTGTGGTGCTGATCTCCGCGGCCCCGCCTAGCCGGCCGACCTCGACGTCGCCGTCGACCGCAGTGAGACGGACGCTCGCAGCCTCGTCCAGCTTGATCTGACTGTAGGCGCCTTCGAAAGCGACGTCGCCGAGGCGGCCGACGGTCCTGAGTTCGGCGCTGGCCGCCTTGGCCTCGACCCGGGAACCGGCGGGCAGCTTGACCGTCACCTCGATGGATCCGGAGGGGCCGAAGTACTGGTTCTTCGCCGAATTCCCGATCCGCAGGACTCCGTCGGCGTATTCGACCGTGGCCTGCTCCGCTGCCTTCACGTCGCGGCCCTTCGAGGCGTTCGCAGGCAGGACCTCGACCGCGGTGTCGGCCCGGTCTGCGGCGATGAACTGGACGCGTCCCGCGGGGATGTCCAGGACGGCGGAGATCGGGGCGGGGGTGTCGAACTTCTGCATTGTGCTCTCCCTTAAGTTTGCGGCTCGTTGTTTCCGAACAATGGAAACGCTACGTTGCTTTCCAGATTCATGCAACGAGATCTTTGCTTAGTGGCAGCATCTATGCAGGTAAGGGCGCAATAATCATTGCAACGCCCTCTCGCTTAACGCAACGATGGAACAGTCGGCCGTTGCAATGCAATGAAGATGAACGCTATGGTGGAGCGTCAATGGAACACCGAACAGCAGCACGGAGAACCCGTGGGCATGAAGGGGGTCGTGATGCCGGGAGGCAGACTCACCCAGCAGGAGCGCCAGCAGATCGCGGGTGGGCTGGCCGACGGCCTGGCCTACGCCGAGATCGCCCGCCGTCTCGACCGTCCGACCTCCACGATCACGCGTGAGGTGACGCGGAACGGCGGCCCCACCGGCTACCGCGCCGACCTGGCCCACCGCGCCACCCAGCAGCGCACCCACCAGCGCAGGCAGGCCGCGCCCCTGGGGTCGCAGGCGCTCCCGCAACCGTACGGACGCGACGCCGAGGCCGTGCGCGACTACCAGGAGACCCTCACCACCGTCTTCATGACCTCGGGCCTGCCCAAGATGATGGCCCGGGTGCTGGGCTGCCTCTACACCACCGACACCGGCAGCCTCACCGCCTCCGAACTCGCCCAGCGCCTCCAGGTCAGCCCGGCGTCCATCTCCAAAGCGATCACGTTCCTTGAGGGCCTGGACCTCGTCCGCCGGGAACGCGACGAGCGCCGCCGCGAGCGCTACGTCGTCGACGACGACCTCTGGTACCAGTCGATGATCCGCAGTGCCCGGGCCAACGACCAGTTCATCGAGACCGCACGGCAGGGCGTCGGCATCCTCGGCCGCGGCACCCCGGCCGCCACCCGCCTTGAGAACGCCGCCCGCTTCCTCAACTTCGTCAGCGAAGGGCTCATCCGCGCCGCGGAGCAGGGCCGCGAGGTCCTGTACACCAGAACCGAAACGACCCCAGACGGCACCGCCACGCCACGTGCAGATCGCGCATAGAAAGTCGAAGCCGGCCGGCCGAACCGAGCACGGAACCGGGTCTCGAAACTGCCGAGGAGCATCAGGCAGCCTGGGAGACCGGAAAACCTGGGGCGCGAGAAAGGCACGGGATGGGCATCTCTGTGGAGTACGACTACGACCCGGCTGTGGGTGTCCGGCTGGCCGATGAGGTGTACGCGGGGCTGCCCGTTTCGTCGCCGGAGCCCGATGACGACCGAGCGGATGTCGAGGCGCCGGCGTGCACCGTCGTCGCACGGCGAGACGGCGTCCTCCTTGGCTGGGCGGAGGTCTACGCCGCCGTCGACGACGAGACAACTGCGTTCGTCCAGTGGCTGCTCGTCTCGCGGGAGAGGGAGCGCATCACCTCCGGCCACAGCGTCCTGCGCGAGCCAACCAGGGAAGAGACCGACACGCTGGTGCGTCTCCTCCGGGGCGCCGCCGAGCATGCTCGGGATGCCCGGTACACCGCCCTGGTGTGGACCGACACCGAAGGCGCGCTCGATGCGCGGGCCGCGGCCGAGCTGGGCGCCTCGTCGGCCGAGGAGCTGGGCCGCCACTGGACGACGACGGCCCCGCTGACTGACTGGCGGGCCCCTGCCGGGCTGCCCAGCGTGACCACCCGCCGCATGCCGCAGCCGCCCGGTGACACCTTGCTCTCGGCGTACGCCACGTTCCACGCGGAGGTCACGGAGCATGCAGCAAGCCGTGAAGAGGTCGCGGAGCGGCTTGACGACGGGCCGCTGCCGCTCGTGACACTGGACCTGCTCACTCCCCAAGGAGAGCTGTCGGCCCAGGTCACCGCAGTGATCGCGGGAGATGCAGCCTTCGTCGAAGGGGTCCTCCACCGGAAGGACGTGGACCATGAGCAGCTGACCGTCCTGCTGACCGAACTCATCGCCCAGCTGCGCCGTGACCACCCACATGTCACCGTGCTCGAAGTCCGGGAACTCGACGACCCGGTGGTCGCCCGCTCGCTGAAGTCGATGGCCCTGCAGATCACCGGTCACTGGTGCAGCTACCGACTCCCGCTCTAGTGCAAGCCGAAGCCTGTCGCGCACTCGGCCCCTGAGCAGGCAGAACAGCCCCGGCTTGGTCTCGGTTCCGGTCTCGTTCGCCCTCGTTCAGCACCGTCAATCACGCACGCGGCGCCTCGCTCCACCGCAGGTCAAAACGTTCCCGCACACCACCGAATCCCCAGCCCAGACCAACATTTGGAAAGCGTGTTGGGGGCGACCCCTCACGAGTGCGAATCTCGTATCCTCCGCATTCGCCCGTCAGGGCACCCGATGGGCCCCACCGTTCAGGTGGGGCCCATCGGCGTTCGCCGTCTCAGTTCCCGTCTCGGTTGGGGTCTGCGGGCTCTCCGTCCGCGGGCGCCGCGGCGGGTTCCTCCGGCGCCGTCGGCAGGCCGGTGAGCCGGCTGACCGGGGACAGGGCGAGCGCGATCAGTACGGCGGCGGACCCGATGGCCGCCGCGGTCAGCGCGCCATGGGCGCCGATGCGGCCGGACAGCAGGCCCGCGGACAGGCCGCCGAGTGCCCCGCCGCCGAACAGCAGGGTGCGGAAGACCGCCGTCATCCGGCCCATCATCGACTGCGGGGTACTGGCCTGGCGCAGGCTGACGATGATGACGCCGGCGATGCCGAGCCCGAGGTAGGTGGTGAAGAAGGAGAGGACGAACATCCCGATCATCACGGGCCGGGGGCCGGTGGCCAGGACGATCAGCGTCGGGCCGATGAGGAGGGCCGACTGCGCGACGAGGTAGACGAGGCCGAGGCGGAAGCGCCGGATGACCTTGCGGGATATCGCCGCGCCGATCAGTCCGCCCACGGAGGCGGTGGCGAAGATGCCTCCGAGGGTCGTCGAGTCCAGGTGCAGATCGCGTGTTCCGTACAGCAGGAACATCGTCCATACGGTGACCATGGAGAAGTTGCAGCAGAATCCGATCATGGCCAGCGACCGCAGGACCGGGTTCTTCAGCACCCAGCGCAGGCCGTCCCGGAGTTCGGTCGGCAAGTGCCTTCGTGCAGCCGGAGGTTGGGGGCGCGGCTCAGGGGTGCGGATGAGCAGCAGCGAGACCAGGGACACCAGGTAGGAGAACGCGTCGACGATCAGCGCCACGGGTGCGGTCAGGGCGCCGACCAGGACACCGGCGAGTCCGGGTCCCGCCACATCGGCCGCCGACGAGCTGATCCCCATCTTGGCGCCGGCTTCGACGTAGTGCCGGGGGTCGCGCACCAGGGTGGGCACGTACGACATCCAGCTCACGTCGAAGAGCACCGAGGCGACGCCGACCGCGCAGGCGATCACCAGGAGCGAGGCCATGCTGAGGGCGTCCGTCCAGTACAGGACGGGCACGAGGGCCAGCAGGACCATCCGGACGAGGTTGGCGCCGAGCATGATCCGCTGCCGCCGTGCCCGGTCCACCCACACCCCGAAGACCAGGGCGAGCCCGAGGTACGGGACGAGCTGCAGGAAGCGCAGGACGCCGACCTGCTCGTCGGTGGCGCCGAAGGCGGTGATCGCGGTCAGCGGCAGGGCGAGGTTCGTGACCTGGGTGCCGAGGAGCGACAGCGTCTCGCCGAGCCAGAATCTGAGGAAGTCGCCGTTGCGCCAGAGGCTCTCGGAGTACGGCGCCGGGGTGCGCGTCTCTGTGGCGGTCATCGCTGCCCCTGGCCGACGAGGTCCGCGACCGCGTCGGCGACGTGGTCCACCTCCTCCTCGGTGTTGTAGTAGTGCGGCGACAGGCGCAGACACCATGCGACGTCCTTGTCCGCGAAGTCGAACTGGGCGAACTCCCGGAAACTGAGTGCCGAGTTGATGCCGCGGGCGTCCAGGGCGGTCTTGAACGGCTGCGGCTGCCAGCCCTCCACCCCGAAGGTGACGAGCGCGGCCAGCCGCGGGCCGCGGTCGAGCAGGCGTACACCAGGGATCGGTGCGAGCCGGTCACGCAGCCGGGCGGCGAGCGCCGGGGTGCGCTGCTCGATCGCCTCGATGCCGACCTTGCGGGCATAGCGCGTCGCGGCGGCGCTGCCGAGCACCGTGGCGTACGGGAACTCCCACTCCTCGTACCGGGCCGCCGTCCCTACGGGCTCGTAGCCGCCCGGCTCGGTCCAGCGGGCGCCGTGCATGTCGATGAACAGCGGTTCGTAGCCCGCACGCAGGACGCGATCGGAGACGTACAGGAATCCGGAGCCGCGCGGGCCGCGGAGGAATTTGCGGCAGGTGGCGGTGAGGAGGTCGCAGCCGATCTCCGCCACGTCGATGACGAACTGGCCCACCGACTGGCAGGCGTCGACCAGGTAGAGCAGGTCCAACTCCCGGCAGTGGCGGCCGATTTCGGCGACGGGCGAGACCAGGCCCGAGTTGGTGGGGACATGGGTGGCGGACACCAGGCGGGGGCGGTGGGTCCGCATCAGCGTGGCCATCGCCGCCACATCCACCCCGCCCTCCGGGGTGTTGGGCGCGTGGACGATCCGTACGCCGAATCGCTTGCGCAGGGACAGAAAGGCGATCTGGTTGGAGACGAAGTCGTCGCGGGTGGTGAGGATGACGTCGTCGGCCTCGAACGGGATCGAGGACAGGGCGTTGGCGTAGGCGTGGGTGGCGCTGCCCGCGAAGGCGATGTTGTCGGGCGTGGTGTTGATGAGGGCGGCGATCTCCGTGTGGAACGCCCGGACTTCGGCGGCCCGGGCGGCCGAAGCCTCGTAACCACCGATCCGCGCCTCAAGGTTCAGATGGCTGACCATCGAGTCGAGGACGGGGGCGGCGAGGAGCCCGCAGCCCGCGTTGTTGAAGTGGATGACCTTCCTGCACCCCGGGGTCTCGGCCCGCAGAGCGGCCACGTCCAGCTGAAGTGCTTCCCGGCCAGATTCAGAAGCGCTACTATTGTCTGTCATGAATGACAGTAGCACTTCCGGTGAGTTGGCCGACAGCCTTCGTACGCTGCTCGCCCGGCTGTCGCCCGGCGACCGGCTGCCGAGCAGCCGGGAGCTGATCAAGGAGTACCGGGTCGGCCCGGCGACCGTGGCGCGGGCCATCGCCGTCCTCGCTGCCGAGGGCGCGGTGGTGACCCGTCCGGGGAGTGGGACCTACGTTGCGCAGCGCACCCGGCTCCACGACGGAGCCACGGCCACCGACACGGCCTGGCAGACGGTCGCCCTCACCGATCGAGCCGTCGACACCCGCCTGATCGCCGACCCGCTCGGACCCCCACCGGCCGGGACGATCGCCCTGGACGGCGGTTACGTGCACCGCTCGCTCCAGCCCACCCGGGCCCTGAGCGCGGCGCTGGCACGGGCGGCACGCCGTCCGGACGCCTGGGACCGTGCCCCGGCCGGCGGCCTCATGGCGCTGCGCACCGTGTTCGCCCAGATCATCGGCGGCAGTGTGGCACCGGAGGACGTGCTGATCACCGCCGGCGGGCAGAGCGCTCTGTCGATCGCGTTCCGGGCCATCGCCGGGCCCGGCAGCCCGGTCCTGGTGGAGTCCCCCACCTATCCCCGTGCCCTGGCCGCCGCCCGCGCCGCGGGGCTGCGGCCGGTGCCGGTGCCGCTCGACGCCGACGGCCTGCGGCCCGACCTGCTGGCCGACGCGTTCGCGATGACCGGCGCACGGCTCCTGTACTGCCAGCCGACGTTCCAGAACCCGACCGGCACCGTGCTGGCGCCCGAACGTCGCCGCCAGGTCCTCGATGTGGCGCGCGCCTCGGGCGCCTTCGTGATCGAGGACGACTTCGCGCGGCACCTGGGACACGGCGGCGCCGTGCCGCGGCCGCTGGTCGCCGAGGACCGCGACGGCACGGTCGTGCACGTCACCTCACTCACCAAGCCCGCCGCCCCGAGCCTGCGGATCGGGGCACTGGTGGCCCGCGGACCGGTGATGGAACGCATGCGAGCGGTACGCCTGGTCGACGACTTCTTCGTCACCCGCCCGCTCCAGGAGGCCGCGCTGGAGGTGCTCAGCTCCCCGTCCTGGGACCGGCACGTCCGGTCCCTCGGCACATCGCTCAGGGAACGGTGCGCCGTGCTGGCCGCCGCGATCACCCAGGAGATCCCCGGTGTGACCCTGACCGGGCTGCCCACGGGCGGACTGCACCTGTGGGTCCGCCTGCCGCCGGGCGTGGACGAGACCGTCCTGACCAACGCCGCCCGGCAACGCGGCGTCGCCGTGAGCGCCGGCAGCCGCTACTTCGCCACCGAGCCGCCGGCGGCTCACCTGCGGATCGGGTTCGCCGCCACCGCCGACCACGCCGAACTGACCGAGGGGGTACGTCGGCTGGGCGCCGCCCTGGGCTGATGTCGAAGGGCCCCACCGTTCGCGGTTCCTGACGCCGGGCATCCTCGCGCTGGCCGTCATGTCCACGGCCTTCACCGGGCAGGCCATCGCGACCGGCTTCGAGCGGCGGTACGGAGTCCT